>NZ_JBVYOF010000001.1:0-338321 GCF_056133985.1 Chryseobacterium sp. L12
TACTGCTGATCAATAGTGGTAGTCCCCTGCGAGAGAAAATCCTGGGTATTGGAACGGATGTCTTTCTGCCATATTACCTCCTGAGCCTGCAATACAGCCATGGTGCATACAAGAAATGCACCCGAGTAGAGTTTTTTCATAGCTGCGTTTTTTTTAATAGTTAATTTTTCAAATATAAATGAATTTTTTGAATGTATAATTCACCATGTTTTAAAAAAAACAAAATTCATGTTTTTTTATTATTCTTCATACTGTGTTAATATTTAGACTTTTGTTGGTTAGATTATTCCCACAAAGGTTCAGTTTATACCATTTTTTAATATGTTAAACCAAATCAATTCTTTCGCAAAGGGTGAAATATAGCTTCATCAATAACTGTTGATTCATCTTTGCTCCTTATATATAAGATTATTTTAATAAAACTTTGCGTTTAAAATATGTGTCAAATATTCCTGTAATAAGTTTTTTGTTAATTTTCACGCAAAGATTTATTTTGAAAATGTTTATTTAAGAGGCAAAGGCAATGAATTGCTTCGCAAAGCGTGAAAATATCGCTTCATCAATCAACCTGTTGATTTAAACTTTGCTCCTTTATATATAAGATTATTTTGATAAAACTTTGCGTTTAAAATATGTATTAAATGTCCATAGAATAAGTTTTTTGTTATTTCTGCAAAGCTAAATCGCTAATGCGACAAAACTCGTCGTTTTATAAAATTATTTAATAAAAGTCAATTCCACTCATAACTTTTGTTTACATAATTTCTAGGAGAGAAGTGTTCAGAAATATTTTTAGGAGTAAATTTCATAAAAAAAACTTCTTCATAATCTTTAGCGAAAGAATTATGAGGAAGCTTTGAGTTGCACTTGATAGTATTGTCTGAAAATTTTATTCTACTACAAAACTATTAAAGATTAAATTTTTTATCTCTTAGGCAGGAAAATTTCGGCAAGCATACATCTTGCACTTCCGCCGCCATTTACTTCAATGGTATTCAGATCAGAATAAATGATTTCACAATATTTTTCGATGTTTTCAATCTGATTTTGTTCTAATGACTGGTAAGCTGTCTGGCTCATAATCAGAAATTTTTTACCATCCGTATTCTGCACCTGAAGCATATTGCCGGCAAATTGCTGCATCTGCTTTTCAGAGATTTCTATAATTTCTTTACCAGATTTTTTGATGGTTTCAGCAACCATGTCTCTTTCAATTTCATCATCAATGCAGTTTAAACAGATAACTACAAACCGATCTGCCACACACATCATTACATTGGTGTGGTAAATAGGAAGTCTTTCGTTGCCAACTGTTTGAAAAGAATGAAAAACAACAGGTTTAAACCCATATTTTGCACAAAATTCTCTGAAAAGATTTTCATCCAGCCTTAAAGAAACAGAACCGTAAGCAATTTTGTTGTCATGATCGAAAATCATGCTTCCCGTTCCTTCCAGGAAATGTCCTTGAGTTTCAGGTAAAGACCAGTCATCTAATTCGCTCACTTCGAAACCTTTCTGTTTAATGGTTTCAATAATGTCTTCTCTTCTTTCAACCCTTCTGTTGGAGGCGAACATAGGATACAAAACAACTTTTCCATCTCTGTGAAAGCTGACCCAGTTATTTGGAAAAATCGAATCTGGAGTATGTGGATCTATAGTGTCTTTAATTGTAATAACATTAATTCCCTTGTTTTTCAGTTTTTCAACAAAAACTTTAAATTCTGCCAAAGCTTTGGACTGAATATCTGCTTCTTTTTGTTCGACCTGAAAGTAGTTGTTCTCTGCCGTTTCTGCATTATATCCAAACGCAATCGGCTCTATCATTAGTACGGTATCTGTGGTTTGCATTTTTTAGTTAAAAATTGGAATTATAAAATAATAAGCAGTCTTCCATTATTCTCTCACAAGCGGAAGGGTAGAGCATCTCAGTAAGCCGCCCATTTTAGAAATCTCCCGGTAAGGAATTTCTTCTACGGTCATTCCCCATTCGTTTCTCAGGTGGTTATTCATTCTTGTAAACGCTTTGTCGGATACAACAACTTCAGGGGAAATAGAGAAAATATTCGGGAACATTTCAAACATTTCTTCATCTGTTACATGAAAACAGTTTTCTTCTCCGAAAATATCAATGATTAAATTGTAATCACTTTCGTCTACAAAACCATTTTTGTAAATGATACATTTGTCATTTCCAACGGGGTTGAAAGTGCAGTCCAGATGCAAAATTCCCTGATAAGGTTCCTGATCATTTTTTTTCAACTCAAGATCTATGATTCTCTTTTTTGGAAAATATTCCTTAAGAATTTCGATAGCATATTCGTTGGTTCTTGCAGTTTTGTAGTTTCTGTAATCTTCGCTAAAGCAGGTTCCGATAAAAAGAAAATCATTCCAGACGATAACATCGCCTCCTTCAATGTGGGCTGTTTCCGGAAGGTTGATAATTTTTCTCCATTCTACCTCTTCAAAAACTTTTTTGTAGGCATTCTGTTCATCTGCTCTGTCTGAAATTACGTTAGAAATAATCATCTTATCGTCAATCACAAAAGCGACATCTCTTGCAAAGACCTGATTGTAATCTGCAATAATATCTGGACGGAAAACCTGTACATCGTACCTTTTCAGCACTGCTTCAAAAGCATTCATTTCATTAATAATATCTTCTTCTTTAGGATAGATATTATTCTGTATAGTATGATATGATTTTGCGTCGTAGCTCTCTTGCAGAGTAGGAACCATACCCATAGAATTGGGCTGTCCCAATACAACGGATTTTAATCTTCCTGTTTCGTTTTTGATATTCAATTTCATAAATAATGAGAATTAAGCAAATATAAACAAACGCAGGCGAAGGGAAAAGTTTTTGTATACCTCACATTCAGAGAATTTTCGCTGAGTTTTGTGAATGTGAGAAATCCTGTTTAATTCATCTGATGATTATAGAAAATTCAGATAGATTTAGTAGAATCACAAGTTTTTATAAGGATAAAATCTTTAAAAATTATTTGTTAAAAAAGCCTATTCTCTGTTAAAACGGGCCAGTTTTTTATCAATCCAGATGGTAGCAAAAGGGAAAAATGCAGCAATAATGGTAAATACAGTGTCTTCATCATCCCATTCGTAAATTTTTCTCATCGAAGGAAGAAACAAAAGATAAAGTGTGAAAAACAACCCGTGAAGATTCCCGATAATGATGATGTAGATTGTAGGAAGGATGCTTTCTTTATCTGAACGGATCCAGATCATAGCCGTAAACAAAAAAAACCATGAAATGGCTTCTGCAAGGCAAATCTGCTTAAACCATCTGATCATTTGCTCCTGAGAATATTTTGAGAAAAATTTTTCTATAAAATTCATAATACTAAACTAAGAATTAATTTTGTATCTAACATCTAACATCTAACATCTAACATCTAACATCTAATATCTAACACCAAACATCAAGATTTATAAAAACTGCTCCCATCCACATAATCAAAAACTTCCGGTGGAAGCATGGGTCTTACATTTTTTCCTTCTTTTATCATATTTCTGATTTCTGTAGCAGAAAGTTCAATAATGGGCGCTTTTATCAATGAAATGTTTTCGTGCTGAGAAATTTCAGATTCATTATTTTGTTCATTGCTGATTCTCGGATATACAATGATATGATGGTTTTTGATTAAAATATCAGCGTTTTTCCATTTATGAAGACTTTGCAGATTATCTTCGCCCATGATAAGACTGAATGAATAATCAGGATGTTTTTCTTTAAGATAAGTAAGCGTGTCAATTGTATAACTTGGCGTAGGCAGCCCAAACTCCACATTAGAAGCCCTCATAGACGGATAATTGCGGATGGCAAGTTCTACCATTTCCAGTCGGTTGTGATCTTTAAGCAAAGATCTTTTTTCCTTAAAAGGATTTTGAGGACTTACAACAAACCACAATTCATTCATGTCAGAGTTTTCCAGAATGTAATTTGCCAAAATCAAATGACCGATATGAATAGGATTAAAAGAACCGAAAAATAAACCGATTTTTTTCATTGTTGTAAGGCAATTCTCAATTTTGATTCACAAGTCAATTCGCTATGCTTGTAAAAAATAAAAAAATATTAGTTAGAAGGATGATCAATTTAACATTCATTCTAAAGCAAATCATTTATTCACCGTCTAAAAACTTTACGTCTTTGATGTTCAGACAATGAGTTACATTGCCTTTCCAGTGATTCTCCTCCAAAGTAAATGCAATGTCGAAGTTTTTAGTTCTGAAATCATCCGCAAACTGCCCAAGTTTAAAACCAATACATTCTATATTTCTTCCTGTGGATTCTTGCTTAATATAGAATTTCAGATGATTATTGTCTTTCCCCATCGTTTTCACATATCCCGAAATTTTCTGATTTTTTAAAACCAGATTAGGCTTCATATTTTGAGGTCCGAACGGAGCCAGCTTTCTGTGGAAATTTATAAAATCACGGTTAATCTCGTCAATATGCACTTCAGAATCTATGGTAATGGATGGCTCTTTCTGATGATCCTGAATTTTTTCGGCAACTATTTTTTCAAATTTAATTTTAAATTCTTCAAACTTGCTTTTTTCCATAGAAAGTCCTGCAGCCGCATGATGCCCGCCAAATTTCAAAAAATATTCCGAGCACATATCAAGCGCTTCATGCACATCAAAATCTGAAACCGATCTTGCTGATGCAACCATTTCGCCATTATTTCCGTCGGTAAAAACCAAAGTAGGCTTGTAGTACGTTTCCGTAAGACGGGATGCTACAATCCCGATTACTCCTTTGTTCCATTCCGGGTGATAAACAATGGTAGAAAATTTTGTTTCCTGCTGAGATTCTATGATCTGATTGAGTGCAGAAAGGGTAGAGTTCATATCCAGTTCTCTTCTTTCATCATTCAGATTCATGATGTCGTTTACGATTTGGTGCGCATGTTTCAGATTGTCAGAAACCATGAGTTCGACTGCTGCCTTCCCGTGAGAAATTCTTCCTGCTGCGTTAATTTTCGGAGCAATTTCAAAAACAATATTCGAAATTTCAAAGTGAGAAAGCTTATCTTCAGGAATAAGAAGTCTCAGTCCCATATTTCTGGTTTTGCGGAGTGTCTTAAGACCCATTTTTGCTAGAACGCGGTTCTCACCCGTCATTGAAACAATATCTGCAGCAATAGAAATTGCCAAAAGATCGGTGAGTTCAAAAAGCTCAGCTTCAGGAATTTTATAAATAGTATTGAGACCCTGGCAAAGTTTGAATCCTACGCCGCAACCCGAAAGTTCTTTGAAAGGATATCTGCAGTCGCTTCTTTTAGGATCTAAAACCGCAGCTGCTTCCGGTATCTCTTCGCCTGGCAAATGGTGATCGCAGATTATGAATTCTATATCTTTGCTTTTGGCGTAATTAATCATGTCGATTGCTTTTATTCCGCAGTCTAAAGCAATAATTAATGTAAAGCCGTTTTCTTTGGCAAAATCAATACCTTCGGTTGATATTCCATATCCTTCAGAATTTCTGTCAGGAATATAAAAGTCTAAATATTTTTTCTGAACGATTTTACTCAGATAAAGGTACATAAGCGCAACGGCAGTAGTGCCGTCTACATCGTAATCTCCGTAAACCAGAATCTTCTCACCGTTTTCGATAGCTGTTGCAATACGCTCTACAGCCTTTTGCATATCCGCCATCAGAAACGGACTGTGAATATCGGTCATGTTGGGTTTGAAAAATTCTCTCGCCTTCTGATAATTGTCAATTCCTCTGAGAACTAATAGTTTGGATTCAAAAGTTCCGAAACCAAGCGACGAACTCAATCCATCAACAATTTCTTCATCAGGTTCTGGTTTGTAAATCCATTTTTGACTCATTTCACAAAAATAGGCAAAATTTATTTTAAAATCCATTGAAAATTTAAGTCGTTATAAAAATAATTTCCATAATTGGAGGGTTTATTTTTAATATAATCTATTGAAAGTGAATAATATTTTAATAAAATTTAAAAAAAAATAATATTTATTGAATCCAAACGAAACCATGCTTCGTAAATGATTTTAAATACTAAACCTATTTTAAAATAATATTATGAAAAAAACAATTCAGGTTTCCAGTAAGGGAGCGACCCTAGACACAGGAAGACGAAACTTCCTAAAATTGAGTGGTATTGGTATTGTTGCAGCAGGTCTTACATTGGTAGGCTGTAGTGATGATGATTTTGAAATTATTGATAGTAATGTCTTCGACTTAGGTACAGGAGATGTTGGCGTTTTAAATTATGCTTATGCACTTGAGCAATTGGAGGCGGATTTTTACACCAAAGTAGTGAACAACTTTTATTCAGGGATTTCTTCAGTTGAGCAGCAGATTTTTACAGATTTGTATCATCATGAGGTTATCCACAGAGATTTCTTCAAAGCGGCTATTTCAGGAGCAACTTCTAATGTGTTGCCTACTCTGGAATTTCAGTATCCGAATGTAAATTTTAATGACAGAAATTCTGTTCTTGCAACAGCAAAAGCTCTTGAAGATACAGGAGTAGCTGCTTATAACGCAGCAGGGAAATATATTTCTAATCCGGATTATCTCGTAATAGCAGGAAAAATTGTTTCTGTAGAAGCAAGACACGCTGCAGCGATCAGAGATTTGATTAATCCGGGTACTGCGGCATTCTCAGGCGATGATGTAATTGATGCCAATGGACTCGATGTGGCCAAAGAGCCATCAGATATCGTAATGGCAGCAGGCGGGTTTATTAAAACTAAATTTACCTGGAAAGAAAGAGGCATTAACTAAATTATCAATTTCAAAATCTTATTATTATGAACATTCTTAAATTACTAGATAGATTATCAGACGATTCTTTTTTTACAAAACAAACGTCCAGATCAGAAACGCTTTCAGACCTTTCGGCTTTTGGGAAAAAAGCAGCAGTTGCCGCTCTTCCATTAGGACTGGGAAGTTTTATGGCAACATCAGCAAAAGCAGAGACTGTTAACACAGAAAACCCGACATTTGCAATGAAGAATGCTCTTACCGATGCTCTTCAATTGGCATTGACGCTGGAATATCTTGAAGATGAGTATTACAGAATCGGACTTAATTCCGGAACTTTGATTCCTAATGCCGATCGTGTTGTTTTTCAGCAAATATCTAAGCACGAAGCTGCTCACGTAACTTTCCTTAAAAATACACTTACCTCACTGGGCGTAACTCCGGCTGCCAAACCAACTTTTGACTTTACGGCTGGCGGAAATTTTACACCTTTTACCAATTATCAGCAGTTTTTAATTTTAGCACAAGCTTTTGAAGACACAGGAGTGCGAGCTTACAAAGGTCAGGCTGGAAATGTGATGTCAAACAAAACGGTTCTTCAGGCTGCTTTGCAAATCCATTCTGTGGAAGCAAGACACGCTTCTCAAGTGAGAAGAATGAGATCTAATAAAGGCTGGATCGAAAATGCAGACGGTGGAAATATGCCTGCAGCAACCAATCCGGTATATGCAGGAGAGGGAGTTACGGTACAGGCAGGATTCAATACAGCTACCGCATTTGGTGCTGCTGCAGGATCTGCATCTTACGATGAGGTTTTAAGCGGATCAGATGCTACTGCCATTGCTTCATTGTTTATTGTATAGTATTATTATAAGTAGAAATGTTTTCTTTCAATCCTTTTCATTTAATTGAAAAGGATTTTTTAAATTAAAAATCCCTAAACTGAAAAAGCTTAGGGATTCATATTTTAATAAAGATTCAAAAATTAAGAATACATTTTTTCTCTTAATTCTTTTACTTTTTTATCACCAAGATATTCGTCGTATGTCATTTCTCTGTCGATAATTCCTGTCGGAGTCAGCTCAATGATTCTGTTACAGACAGTAGAAAGCATTTCGTGGTCATGTGAAGCCAGTAAAATGTTTCCTTTGAAGTTAGATAATGAGTTGTTCAATGTTGTGATACTTTCAAGGTCTAAGTGGTTGGTTGGTTCGTCAAGTAAAAGAACATTGGCTTTCTGAAGCATCATTCTGCTGAACATACATCTCATTTTTTCACCTCCTGAAAGCACTTTACATGATTTCAAAGCTTCATCACCTGAGAAAAGCATTCTTCCTAAGAATCCTCGTACAAATTCCTCATGACGCTCCTCATCATTTTTGGTAAATTGTCTCAGCCAATCAACCAAACTTAAATCTTCCTGAAAGAAGTTGGTGTTATCCAAAGGCATATGAGACTGGTTTGTAGTAACTCCCCAAGCAACAGTTCCTTTATCTGCTTCTACGTTTCCTGCTAAAATTTCGAAAAATTCTGTAATTGCTAATGAGTTTTTAGACAAAACAGCAACTTTATCTCCTTTTTTAAGATTTAAATCAATATTTGAGAACAATAATTCTCCATCTTTTGTCTTTTCAAGACCTTTAACATCTAAGATCTGATCTCCCGCTTCTCTTTCCATTTCAAAAATAATCGCAGGATATCTTCTTGATGAAGGCTTAATATCGTCGATGTTTAATTTATCGATCATTTTCTTTCTTGCAGTTGCCTGTTTCGCTTTTGCAACGTTTGAGCTGAATCTCGCAATGAAGTCCTGAAGTTCTTTCTTCTTTTCTTCAGCCTTTTTATTAGCCTGAGCTCTTTGTCTCGTTGCTAATTGGGAAGCTTGGTACCAGAAAGAATAGTTACCGGTATAAAGATTTAGTTTTGCATAATCCAAGTCACCGATATGCGTACAAACGGTGTCTAAGAAGTGACGGTCGTGAGATACAACAATTACGGTGTTTTCATAATCCGCCAGAAAATCTTCCAGCCATGAAATAGTTTCAATATCAAGGTCGTTTGTAGGCTCATCCAGAATAAGTACATCAGGATTTCCGAAAAGCGCCTGAGCCAAAAGAACTTTTACTTTGTCCTTGTTCTCAAGTTCGCTCATCATTTGCCAGTGCATATCATCTTTAATGCCTACATTGGAAAGCATGGTCTGTGCGTCAGATTCTGCAGTCCAACCTCCCATTTCGTCATAGATCACACCCAATTCTCCGGCTTTGATACCGTCTTCATCAGAGAAGTCTTCTTTCGCATAAAGCGCGTCCATCTCCTCTTTTATCTCGAATAATTTTTTATTACCTCTCAAAACTGCTTCAAGTACCGTATACTGATCGTAAGCAAAGTGATCCTGCTCAAGAACTGACATTCTTTTTCCAGGTTCCAAAGATACGTGTCCTGTTGTTGGGTCTTGTTTTCCGGTCAATATTTTAAGGAATGTAGACTTTCCTGCACCATTTGCTCCGATAATTCCGTAGCAGTTTCCTTTCGTAAACATGATGTTTACTTCGTCAAAAAGAACTCTCTTCCCGAATTGTAAAGATAAGTTAGATACTGTTAACATATAGTTTTGTAAATTTGGCGCAAAATTACAAAAAGAAATTGGGTAAATGATAATATTATCATACTCAACTTTTTATCGCAAGGAAGATTTTGTACATTTAAGGATTAAAACTATCAAAATGAAGATTGAAAAGACAGTGAGAATACTAAATAAAAGAGCCCGTTTTGAATATGAGATTCTCGAAGAAATAGAAGCGGGGATGGTCTTGACCGGAACAGAGATTAAATCATTGCGTTCTTCAAAAGCATCCATCACAGAGTCGTTCTGTCAGTTTATTGATGGAGAACTATATATTATTAATATGATGATAGATGAATATAAGCTAGGGACATTCTATAATCATAAAACAAAAAGGGAACGAAAGTTGCTGTTGCACAAAAGAGAATTGGCAAAATTCGAAAAGAAATTGAAGGATGCAGGGAATACTATTGTTCCTTTGAAACTTTATATTAATGATAATGGCAAAGCCAAAATATTAATAGCACTGGCAAGAGGTAAAAAACTCTTTGATAAGAGGGAAGCCATTAAAGATAGAGAAAATAAAAGAAACCTCAATAGAATATTAAAGAAAAGTTAAAAATCATCCTGAAAACTTTGTTTATAAAGAAAAATTATATTTATTTTGCAATATCAATTATTTAATCATTTAATTCTATGAAAAATCTAAAATTAGGAATTTCAGCATTGGCGCTTACGGTTGCCTCTACTGTTTTCGCTCAGACGACCAACAATCCGTGGTTAATCGGGGTTGGTGCGCATGCGGAAAACCATACAGCACAACGTAGCAATTTCAGCAATACGTTCTCTGCTACTAATTTGACGAAGAATATGTTCAATGTGAACAACTTCTCAATTACACCTCCATTATCAAAATTAACTGTTGCAAGAAACGTTGGTAAAGGTTTGGTAATCGACTGGCAGACTACTGTAGGTAATGTTGAAAACAAAAGATTCAACATGGGTAAGGAGTTTTTCCTTCAGACAGGTCTTGGTTTCCAATTTAAGGCAGCTGGTCTTCTTTGGGACGAAGAATCTTGGTTTGACCCATACTTAAGAGTTGGTGCTAACTACCTAAGACATGATTATACAGGTCTTTCTTTCCCTAGACAGGCTTTAATCAACGGTAATCCTGCTGAGATGATCGGTAACGGAGAAAACGGAAACGAAATGGGTAAAGCTAATTTCTTAACTGTTTCTACTGGTGCAGGTCTTAATCTTTGGTTGACTAAGAACTTTGGTCTTGGTGTACAAGGAGATTACGTTTCAACTCCAGGTGACAAATCTACTGTTGCTAACTTCTGGCAAGCTTCAGCTACATTGAACTTCAGATTCGGAAACAGAGACAGAGATAAGGATGGTATCTTAGATAAAGACGATTTATGTCCAGATACTCCAGGTTTACCAGAATTCCAGGGATGTCCTGATACAGATGGTGACGGAGTTCCAGATAAAGACGATCAATGTCCAGATGTTGCAGGACCGGTTGAAAACAACGGTTGTCCTTGGCCAGATACAGATGGCGATGGTGTAATCGACAAAGATGATGCTTGTCCTACAGTTGCGGGTCCAGCTGAAAACAACGGTTGTCCTTGGCCAGATACAGATGGTGACGGTATCTTAGATAAAGATGATGCTTGTCCTACAGTTCCAGGTGTTGCTGAATACAACGGATGTCCACCTCCGCCACCAGCTAAACCAATTGATGTAATTGTTACTGAAAATCTTAAAGATATCTTGTTTGATTTCAATAAAGCTACAATCAGAAAAGAATCTTCTGAAAAATTAGACACTGCTGCTAAGATTATTAAAGAAGCTCCGGCAGAAAACTTCTTAGTTGTTGGTATGACTGATAAGAAAGGAAGTGATTCTTATAACTTGAACTTATCAAGACAAAGAGCTGCTGCTGTAGTTGCTGCTTTAGAAGCTAGAGGTGTAAACCCAAATACTTTGAAATCAATCGGTATCGGTGAGCAAGAAGCTACAGTTCCTGAGACTGCTTCTGACGCTGAAAGAATGGCTGATAGAAAAGTAATCGTGAGAGCTATATCAGGATCTGAGTGGGAAACTATGAAGAAGAATGATATGACTGTTACTGCTCCTAAAAAGAAAGCTCCGGCTAAAAAAAGAAAATAATAAATTTTTCTAAATATTAAATACCTCTGGTTTTCCAGGGGTATTTTTTTTATTGCTGATTTTGAGTAATTTTGTGAAAATTTAAAAATAAAATGGGAAGAGCGTTTGAATATAGAAAAGCATCTAAAATGGCGCGTTGGGATAAAATGGCCAAAACTTTTTCTAAGATCGGAAAAGATATTGCATTAGCTGTAAAAGCAGGGGGTCCGGATCCCGAATCTAACCCTGCATTGAGAAGATGCATTCAAAATGCGAAAGGCGCAAATATGCCAAAAGATAATGTAGAAAGAGCGATCAAAAAGGCTAGTGGTGCAGATGCCGAAAACTACGAAGAAGTAACTTATGAAGGGTATGGACAAGGCGGTGTGGCGTTTTTTGTAGAATGTACTACGAACAACACAACCAGAACTGTAGCTAATGTGAGAGCCGTCTTCAATAAGTTTGACGGTAACTTGGGTAAAAACGGAGAACTTGCCTTTATTTTTGACAGAAAAGGTATTTTTACCATTGAGTTATCTAAAATTACAATGGATTGGGATGATTTTGAAATGGAAATGATTGATGGCGGTGCGGAAGATGTTGAGAAAGATGAAGAAGAGGTAATGATCACCACAGCTTTTGAAGATTTTGGTTCTTTGTCTCACAAATTAGACGAGTTAGGAATTGAAGCGAAAAGTGCAGAATTACAAAGAATTCCAAACAATACGAAAGAAGTGAACGAAGAACAGTTTAAAGCTAATATGAAAATGCTTGAACGTTTTGAAGAAGATGATGACGTACAGAATGTATATCACAATATGGAAATGACAGATGAGCTTCTTGACTCTCTATAAAAAATAATATTACATTCATATATAATTCATTTTCAATTAGTTTCTTTGTCTAAAATTATGAAAAGAAACGTTGAATTGGTTGTTATTTCGGATGTGCATTTGGGAACTTACGGATGTAAGGCTAAAGAACTTTTGAGATATCTGAATTCTATCCACCCCAAAACATTGGTTTTGAATGGTGATATTATTGATATTTGGCAGTTTAAAAAGTCTTACTTCCCTAAGCCTCATTTAAAGGTGATTAAGAAGATTATTTCTTTTGCTACAAAAGACACCGATGTATACTATATTACCGGAAATCATGATGAAATATTCCGGAAATTTACTGATTTCGAGCTGGGTAAGCTGAAAGTCTGCAACAAACTCTGTCTGGATGTTAACAACAAAAAGACATGGATTTTCCATGGAGATGTATTCGATGCTTCTGTACAGCATTCTAAATGGATTGCAAAACTTGGTGGTAAAGGTTATGATTTTCTTATTGTCATCAACAATCTGGTCAATTGGTTTTTAGAGAAAATAGGTAAGGAAAAGTACTCGTTTTCAAAAAAAATTAAAAATAATGTCAAAAAAGCAGTAAAATATATCGGCGATTTTGAGCTGACTGCTTCTGAGCTTGCCATTGATAATGAATATGACTATGTAATCTGCGGACATATTCATCAACCTCAAATTCGTGAGGTTACTAATAAAAAAGGGTCTTGTATTTACCTTAATTCCGGAGATTGGGTAGAAAATCTTTCTGCTTTGGAATATCATAACGAGGAATGGAAAATCTTTTATTATGATGACCATAAAGACTCTCTCAAGGAAGATACTTCCGAAGAAATTCACGACATCCATCCTTCTGATCTAATGAAACTCGTAACCCAGTTCACATAAAATGAAAGTTCTGTACGCATTTCAGGGAACAGGAAACGGGCATATTGCAAGAGCGCAGGAAATCATTCCGATTTTGAAAAAATATGTTCATGTTGATACTTTAATCAGCGGTCATCAATCACAACTGAAAGCAGATTTTCCGATTAATTTTCAACATAAAGGAATTTCCTTGTTATACAATAAGCGAGGAGGTATTTCGTACCAAAAAATTCTGTTTGAAAATAATTTTTTAGAAGCATTCAGAACTATAAAAGATATTGATCTCAGTAAGTATGATTTGATAATTAACGATTATGAACCAATTACAGGCTGGGCTTGTAAACTTCAAAATCTGAATATGATTGAGCTGAGTCATCAGGCTTCAATGAGCTTCAAAGAAACTCCAAAACCTGAAAAAAAAGATTTCTTTGGCGAAATGATTCTTAAGTATTACGTTCCAAGTGAGCGTAAAATAGGTTTTCACTTTGAAAATTATCATCCACAAATCAAAAAGCCTGTTATCAGACGGAAAATAAGAAATCTTAATCCTGATAAAAAAGGATTTTATGTAGTGTATCTTCCAAGTTTTTCGGATGAAAACATCATTAAAATCTTAAATGATATTCCTGTAGAGTGGAAAATCTTTTCAAAAAACGCAGTGGCTTACAACAAGATTAAAAATGCTGAAATTTTTCCTATTGATGAAGTTCAGTATCTGAAACATTTTGAGAACTGTGAAGGGATTTTGTGCAATGCTGGTTTTGAAACTCCTGCCGAAGCATTGTTTATGGACAAAAAACTTTTTGTAATTCCTATTCATAATCAGTACGAACAGGAATGTAATGCAGCTGCTTTAAACCGAATGGGAATTCCTAATTCTAAAATTCTTGATAAAATACAAATCGAAAACTGGATTGATTCCGATCTGCATTTTAAGGTTGATTATCCGGATAATATTGAAGAAATTTTACTGAAAGAAGTTTTAATGCTGTAAAAATATATCTTCTACGTCATTCATTCTTCTCATCACAGCTCTTGCATAAGAACAGTGAGGATACACTTTCCAGTTGTTTTCACGAGAAAATTTAATGGCTTCCTCAACAAGGAATTTTCCCATTCCCCGACCTTCAAACTCTGGATGCACAAGAACAAAGGAAATAACAAGTTTACTGTCGTTTGGGAAAATCGTATAGGTAAGTCTTCCTACTTCTTTTATTTCGTTATTCAGCGTAATGACTCCGCCGTTTCCTGATTTATTATTTTCGAATCTCATAATCTTGATTTTAATTAAAAATAAAAATACAAAAACTGCACCGAGGAGTTTTTGATATACATCAACAAATTTTTACTAACTGCTAAACTCAAACCTAAGGCTGTTGTAATCTCAAATAAATTTTTAAAAAGCAGAAACTTTTAAAAGAAAATACGGAGTTTTCCGTTTAATTCTTAAATTTGACTAATGCAAAAGAATTTTTACCTTCTCATCATATCATTCTGTCTAATGAGCTGCTATACGTATCAGGTCAGAAAACCGGCAGAAACACCCATTGACAGTAAACAAGATCCAAATAAAAATGCAGCTCTTGGTAATACGGCTTCCATACAGACAAAAAATAATACTGCTGAATCGCAAAACCTGAATTCACAGCTAGCTTCTGTTCCAGTAAATATTCAGGAGAAGCTTGCTCCAAGCAAGAATTTTAAAATTGATGTGGAAGGCAGAAAATATAAAATTATCGTGGACAGATGGGAAAATGACAGTCTGGTTGCACATCCTGTTGGAAAGCCGGATAAAATTCTCAAATTTCATAAAAATCAGATCAACGGAGAAAAAATTGCTGAAAAACGCTTTTCACAGCCCATTGCTGATATTATTACAGTGACTGTCTATGCCGGAATTGGTGTTGCAATATGGTTTTTGCTGCAATGATTTTAATTTCAGATTAGATATGATTAGTTATAACTGAATGTAGAGTTAATTATCCTTTCCTGTATAATAGTTATAATCTTTGATAATAATCCCGATGAATTGTCTTTCTGTCATTTCTCTCGGATCTACTTCCAGCTTCAAAATGTTTTTAATTTTATCTGAAAGTCTGGAAATGACACGTCTGTCATCAATTCTCACGGCTTTGAGATAATTGTCTTTAATGATTCTCATATCATTATCGGTAAGTGCGATTACCTGAGGAAAAGTCGGAATATAATTTTCCTGAATATTTTCTAAAATCGTATGCGAAATATTGATTTGATTTTTTAAAGAAATAACTGCAGTTCCGGAAGCAATATCGCCCAATCTTTGATTGTTTTTTGAAATAATCATGGAGATTAATCCGATCAATCCCAAAAAAGTGGTGTCAATCAGCCTGAAAATCCATCGAATAAGATAATCTCCAAAACCCGCCTGATAACCGTCAATTTTCACGACACGTATTTTCATAATTTTTTTTCCTGGTGTCTGTCCTTCCATCAGGCTTTCAAAAACAATCGGATAGATAGAAGCGGGAAAGGTCAGAACAATATAAACAGCACCCTGAGACCAGTCATCCATCCCGTTTAAAATATAGCCTAAATTTAAAACGCCGAAAAAAAGATAAAAAACAAGGAAAATATAAGCAATCTTGATAACACCGTCAATAATGAAAGCTAAGATTCTTTCTCCAATGCTTGCAACGGTGAAATTAATATTTACATTTTGAGAAGTATTTATCGCAATTTGAGACATATTTTTTATTATTTTAGCCTTACAATATGAGAGAAGTTTATTTCATCAAACAAAATAAAGAAAAATGGTTGGGAATTGAGCAGGTTATTCAGGGGAAAATCAAAAAAAATCCTGATGATCTGTCATCACTGTATATAAACCTCATCAACGATTTATCTTTTGCTCAGTCTTATTATCCTAAAAGCAATACAACAGTTTATCTTAATCATTTGTCGTCACAGATTTTCCAAAAGATTTATAAAACAAAACGTATAGAAGAAAACAGGCTTCTTTATTTCTTTAAAACGGAAGTTCCGATGATTGTTTTTGAGTACAGAAGGTATTTGATGTATTCTTTTATATTTTTCTTCTCTTTTATGCTTATTGGTGTGCTTTCAGCGGTTTATGATAAAGATTTTGCCAAGATTATTCTGAGCGAAGGCTATGTAAACATGACGATTGAAAACATCAAAAACGGAAATCCTGTAGGTGTTTATCAAAGCGGATCAACCTGGGGAAGCACTATAGGAATTACATTTAACAATATTATTGTAGGAGCTAAATTATATCTCTACGGAATATTTCTTGGAATCGGGACATTTTATGTACTGATGCAGAATTCTATTATGTTAGGAACCTTTCAGTATTTTTTCTACGAACATGGGGCTTTGGCAGACAGCGCAAAAGGAATATGGCTTCATGGAACATTTGAGATTTTCAGTATGATTGTAGAGGGAATGTGTGGTTTAATTTTAGGAGCATCTATTTTGTTCCCCAAAACATTTTCACGATTCAATTCTTTCAAAAACGGATTCAAAAATTCATTTAAAATATTTTTAAGCACGGTTCCTTTCACGATATGTGCCGGAATTATTGAAGGTTATGTAACGAGACATGCTTTAGATATGCCTTTAGTTTTAAACCTTATCATTATTTTCGGATGTTTGGGAATCATCAGCTTTTATTATTTTATTTATCCAAAAATCGTTAACCAGAGAATCAAAAAACAAATTCACCATGCAATTATATAAAAAAAGAGATTTCGGAGCATTTATAAGCGATACATTTGCATTTTTTAAACTTTACGGAAGAAATTATTACAAAAATTATCTTCTTATCAATGGTCTTCTGCTGATTCTGCTTGTTGTAATTTTCATATTCGGTTACAAAGAACTGTTTATGCAGGCTTTCGGATCTAATATTGGCGGTCAGAGCTATTATTTTGAAAATTATTTTCAGGAAAATGCAGGGATGTTTATTACGACCGGTATTCTTACATTCATACTTTTTATAGCATTAATGATTGTAAATTATCTGTATCCTGTTTTTTATATGAAAAAGCTGAATGAAGGAAAACAAAAGATCAAAGTAGATGATATTATGTCTGAATTCAAATCGAATGCAGGAAAAATCGGGAAATTAATACTCGGTTTGGTCTTTATCGTTACCCCATTAGCAATTATCATTTTAGGGATTTCCTATGCGATGATTTTCATTCTGATCGGTTTCTTTATTTTATTTTTGGTTGCTCCTGTTGTAGTAAACATTATCAATTTTTTAATGTTTGATTATTTCAATAGTTCCAGAGGATTTTTTGCAAGTTTAAGTTACTCCATTCGTTCGCAGTTTTCTTATCCGAGTGCAAGAGAAGGTTCGCCATTTTGGAAATATTGGGGAGCAACATTGGTTATTTACATTATCATACAGGTAATTATCACAATTTTCACAATGATACCCATGATTCTTTTTATGGTTAAAATTGCGACTTCTGCCCCAGATGGAAATTTTGAGCAGAATCCTTTTGCAGGCGGATTCGGGATTATTTTGTTTGTGACTTATGGTGTATCATTACTTTTCTCATTTATTCTTTCAAACTTAATGTATGTAAATTCCGGACTGATGTATTTTGACAGCCGCAGAGACTTACATCAGCAGCTTGACCTGCAGGAAATTGAAACTATTGGCGTTAATGAATAAATTTCTTTTCTTACTGATTGTTGTTCTGAATCTTGGTCTTGTAAAAGCGCAGGATGATTATACGGAAGAATATACCGAAGAAATTGTTGTGGATTCTGCGGTAACTTCGCATTACAGAAATATGTATGTTGCAGATTCTGTGTTAAAAGCCAATCCTCTTACCGAGAATCCTGTTTTTCAGAAAAAATTCAAAGAAAAATTAGGTTCCAGATATCAGGAAAAAGATTTCGATTACACGACTTCCAAACCAAGAGAATCTTTGCTTCAAAAACTACAGCATAAAATTGCCGAACTTATCAGAAGCATCTTCGGAGAAACAAGTATGGAAACATCTTCGCAGATTACGGCAGTTATTATCCGTCTTTTTGCGATTGTTGTGGTAGGGTTTCTTTTATATTTTTTAGTTAAATTTTTAATCAGCCATAATGGGAGTCTGTTTTTTGGTAAAAAGAATAGGAAAGTTGAAATTAATGAAGAAGAGCTTCATGAGAATATTCACGAAATAAATTTCCCTCAAAGTATTGCCGCTTTTGAAAATAATAAAGACTACCGTTCGGCAGTAAGATACCAGTTTTTGTTTATCCTCAAAAAACTGAGTGACAAAAAACTGATCCAGTGGAATCCGGAAAAAACCAACAAAGATTATGTTGCAGAATTAAAAGCAGGAAATCTTAAAAACGAATTTTACGATCTTTCCTATATTTTCGATTATGTATGGTACGGAGAATTCAGCATTGATGAGGAGCATTATGCAAAATTCAAAAAACAGTTTCAAAACTTTAATGCTTAGTCCGGTATGAACAGAACTTTCAAAATATATGCTGTAATTTTCATCATAATCATGGTGATTCTGGCGTTGTTTGAATTGAACAAGAAGGAAGTTTTAGACTGGCGGAAAAATTTTGATGTCAATAAGAAATCTCCTTTCGGACTATTTGTATTCAATCAAGAGTCTAAAGATTTGTTCAAAAATAAACTTACAAAAGTAAATCTTTCACCATATAATTATTATTCGCAAAATAATCCCGCAAAAGATAATAAGCATAATATTTTAATCATAGAAAGTGAAATTGATGCAGAATCCTGGTATAAAATCCTGGAGCAGGCAGAAAAAGGATCCAACGTGATGGTTATTGCATCAAGAGTTCCTAAAGCTATTTCAGACTCTATTGGTTTTTATATGTCGCAAATTTCTTTTGAAGATAACAATGTATTAAAACTCACAGATAAAAAATATGTAGATGATTCTCTGAAACTGGATAAGTTTCCTTCAGGAAAAGGTTTTTCTTATATTAAACCTAAAGTGCAGGTTTTAGGAAAAACAGTTGAGGAAGACAATGACGATCAGGCTAATTTTATTAAAGCGCCTTTTGGGAAAGGGCATATTTTCGTTCACAGCGAGCCGCTTTTTATTACCAATTATTATCTTTTAAAGCCTCAAAATTTAAAGTATGCAGAAAATATTTTTTCTTATCTGAATGAAAATGAAACATTGTGGTTTACGGAAGCCAATACAACGGAATCTAGCTGGTCGTTGCGTTTTATTTTATCCAATCCGCCGCTTAAATATGCTTGGTGGATATTTTTAGGCGGGATGGTATTATTTATTTTCTTCAATGCAAAACGAAAACAGCGTATTGTTCCCGTTATTGAACCTCTCAGAAATACTTCGGCTGATTTTGTGAAAAGCATCGGTAATCTTTATCTTCAGGAAGGTGATTTTCATGATATGATGGCAAAAAAAGCTCAGTATTTTCTAAATAAAGTGAGAATTGATCTATTGATAGATACTCAGAATCTGGATGATGATTTTGCAAAAAAGCTTCATCTGAAAACAGGAAAACCAATTGAAATGATTGAAGAAGCGGTTGTTTTAATGAAAAAAGCACAGGATCCTTACGCAAGTGTGATGAAAGAAGATTTGGCAAAGATGAATGCTCTTTTGGATTCAATTTTAAAATAAAAATTTATTAAAAAAATAAAACAATATGGAAGATAACAACGAACATTCAGAATATCAGCCATCTGTAAATTTAGATATACAACAGAAAGAGCAGGAGCAGTTTCAGTCAAGAATTTATATGATCGAGCTTCGTGAAAATTTAGATAAAGTAAAAACAGAAATCGCCAAAGTAATTGTCGGTCAGGAAAAAATGGTCGAACATCTTTTGGCGGCACTGCTTTCTAACGGGCATGTTCTGATAGAAGGAGTTCCCGGAGTTGCAAAGACAATTACGGCAAAGCTACTGGCGAAAACTATTGATGTAGATTTCAGCAGGATACAGTTTACGCCTGATCTGATGCCTTCCGACATTTTGGGAACATCGGTTTTCAGCATGAAAAATTCTGAATTTGAGTTTAAAAAAGGACCCATCTTTTCAAGCTTTATTCTGATTGATGAAATCAACCGTTCTCCGGCAAAAACTCAGGCGGCTTTGTTTGAGGTAATGGAGGAGAAGCAGATTACTATCGACGGAACGCGTTATGAAATGGAAGAGCCGTTTTTGGTTATTGCAACCCAAAACCCGATTGAGCATGAAGGAACATACAGACTTCCCGAAGCTCAGCTTGACCGATTTTTATTTAAAATCAATGTAGGCTATCCTAATCTGGAACAGGAAATCTCAATCATCAAAAACCAGCACGATAACAGACTGGAAGATAAGACGGAAGCTGTAAATAAGATTATTACTGCACAGCAGCTCAATACTTATCAGAAGCTGGTGAAAGAAATCATTGTTGAATCTCAACTTATAGAGTATATCGCCAAGATCATCATCAATACAAGAGAAAATCAATTTTTGTATCTGGGAGCTTCGCCACGAGCAAGTCTGGCTTTATTAACGGCTTCAAAAGCATTTGCCGCATTAAGAGGAAGAGATTTTGTAACTCCTGAAGATATTAAAGAAGCAAGCTTCGCTGTTTTGCGTCACAGAGTCATTGTATCGCCGGAAAGAGAAATGGAAGGACTTACAGCCGATGAAATTATCAGACAGATTCTGGAAGGAATAGAAATTCCTAGATAGGTTGAGGTATTAGGTAGAAGATTATAGTTGTAAGTTTTTCATTATGGCACATTTTAAAGAACTTTTAGTTTGGCAGAAATCTATAAATTTTGTTACAGAGGTTTATAAAGAAACTGAATCTTTTCCTAAAACTGAAGTATATGGTTTAATATCTCAAATTAGAAGAGCTGCAGTTTCGATTCCTTCCAATATTTCTGAGGGAAATTCTAGAAGAAGTGTACCTGATTATTTGCAGTTTCTAAGAATCTCTAGAGGAAGTTGTGCAGAGGTTGAAACACAATTAATTATATCAAAAAATCTCGGTTTTTTAAATGAGAAAAACTATTTAAAATTGAATCAAGATATTATTGAAATTTCAAAAATGTTAAATGGTCTTATTAATTCCTTAAAGCAATAAATAAATCTGACTCCTAAAATCTAAAACCTAGAACCTTGAAAAAACTATACATCAATACACGCTTTTTCTTCGCACTCATCGGTGTAGGAATGCTCTATATTTTAGCATTCTTTTTTTCGTTTTTTATGATTTTGGGTCATTCAGCTTTATTGCTGGTATTTTTTATTGCGTTTGTAGATTATTTGCTTGTTTTCAGACCAAAAGATGCAGTTTTAGCCCAAAGAATTTTACCTGAAAAACTGTCGAATGGCGATGAAAATTTTATTAAAATTGATATTAAAAATAATTACACATTCAAAATTAATGTCAAAGTAATTGATGAAATTCCGTTTCAGTTTCAGAAAAGAGATTTTTTAATTGTAAAAGAAATTCAGCCGGGTAAAAATGTTTTTTTTCAGTATTCTCTGGAGCCAAAAGATAGAGGTGAATATAATTTCGGAGCATTAAATGTCTATGCTTCATCGCCGATAGGTTTCATTTCGAAACGTTTTATTTTTCAGAAAGATACATCATTGGCATGTTATCCATCCTTTATCCATCTTAGAAAATACGAACTGATGGCATTGCAGAACGAATTTCTTTTAGGCGGAATAAAAAAAATCCGAAAATTGGGACATACAATGGAATTCGAGCAGATTAAAGAATATGTTCCCGGAGATGATGTTCGAACGATCAACTGGAAGGCGACTTCAAAAACCAATCGTTTGATGGTGAATCAGTTTCAGGATGAAAAATCACAGCGTATTTTTATGCTGATTGATAAAGGAAGAACGATGAAAATGCCTTTTAATGGTCTAAGTCTTTTGGATTATTCTATTAACGCGACGATGGCTTTATCCCATATCATTCTGAAAAAAGGCGATCGGGCAGGAATGATGACTTTTTCTAAAAAAGCTGAAAATAAAGTAGCTGCAGATAATAAATCCGGACAGTTGAGAAAAATTTCAGAAGCTTTATATAACATCAAAACCGATTTCTTTGAAAGTGATTTCAATCGATTATATCAGGATGTTAAATACTCTCTTAATCAACGCAGCCTGGTTCTTCTTTTTACCAATTTTGAAACTTTAGACGGATTGAGCCGGCAGATGAAATACCTTCGCGGCATTGCTAAAAATCATTTGTTGGTTGTAGTTTTCTTTAAAAATACAGAAGTTCAGAAGATCATTCATTCCAATCCTGAAACGATGCAGGAAATTTATGATGAAATCATTGCCGAGAAATTTGAATTTGAAAAGAAACTGATTATTCAGGAATTGAGGAAATATGGAATTTATTCAGTTTACACACTTCCGGAAAACCTCAATGTTGAGGTAATTAATAAATATCTGGAGATCAAAGCAAGAGGGATTTTGTAATGTTTTATCGGCAACCTATGAAAAAATATTTGAAAACTTTTTTTCGAGTTTTTGTTGCTTGGTTTTTAATTCATTCTTCCTATATTATTTTTTATGGATTATATGATAAAAACAGAAAAGCAGATTCGGCAATAGTTTTAGGTAACAAAATTAATGAAGACGGAACTCCCTCCGATAGACTGAAAGCACGCCTTGATAAAAGCATTGATTTATTCAGACAAAACAGAGTGAAGACAATTATCGTAAGCGGAGGTTTGGGAAAAGAAGGTTTTTGGGAAGGCGATAAAATGAAAGAATATCTTATCCAAAATAAAATTCCGGCAAATAACATTGTTGTTGATAATTTTGGAAACGATACCCAACAGACCGTAAAAAATTCCATCAAAATAATGGATAGTCTAAATTTTAAAAGTGCCATCACAGTTTCACAATATTTTCATCAAACCAGAACCAAAATTTTGTTTAGAAAAGAAGGGTTTAAAAATATTGAAAGTTCTAGTCCTGTTTATTTTGAAATAAGAGATTTTTATTCTGTCTTTCGTGAATTTGTAGCGTTTTATAAAGAGATTTTCTAATTTATTCAAATTGCTGAATTCATTTTGTAATTTTGTATAAAGCAATAAGCAAAATGAAAATTACCTTAAACCGTCTCAACGAAGATTTTTTATTTGAATGTACCAACGCTCAGGGAAATTCAATTTTATTGGACAATACGACACAACCCGGAGCAAAAGGTGTTTCCCCAATGGAAAGTGTTTTAATGGCTGTTGCAGGATGCAGCGGGATTGATGTGGTTTCCATTTTAAAAAAACAAAGACAGGAAATTACCGGTTTTAAAGCAGAAGTTGAAGGTGAAAGAGTTCTTGTAGATGATGCAAAACCATTTAAGTCAATAATGGTGAAATTTTTTATCGAAGGAAACGTAGATCCTAAAAAAGCTTTGAAAGCTTCTGAATTATCTTTCGAAAAATACTGTTCGGTATCTAAAACTTTAGAGCCGAATGTAGAAATCGGCTACGAAGTTTTTGTAAACGGTGAAAAAGTAGAGGAATAAGTGGGAGAGTAACAGAGTTTGAGAGAGAAATATTTTACAACTCTCAAACTCTATGATTCTCCAAAGTTATAATCTCAATTAAGAGAGTCGGGGTTTTAATAGTTTGGCAACAGTAGCAGTCCATCCTGTCTGATGCGAAGCTCCGACACCACGCCCGTTATCTCCATGAAAATATTCATAGAAAGTAATATAATCCTTAAAATGAGGATCATAATTTAATTTGTAATTACCTCCGTTAAAAGCACGCTGTCCGCTTTCATCTTTCAAAAATATAGAGCAGAGTCTTCCACTGATATTTTGAGCGACTTCATCCAAACTCTTTTTTTCTCCACTTCCTGTCGGAAATTCAACTTTTAAGCTGTCTCCATAATAAAAATGGAATCTTTGCAGGCTTTCCACAATCAGAAAGTTGATAGGAAACCATATCGGACCTCTCCAGTTGCTGTTTCCGCCAAACATTCTGCTGTCACTTTCTGCAGGAGTATAGTAAACAACATTTTTATTACCATGAACCGTAAAAACAAAAGGATCTTTTTCGTAAATCTTAGACATGGCACGAATGCCGTATGAACTCAGAAATTCTTTTTCGTCAAGCATACGGTTGAGTACCTTGGTCAATCTTGTTTTTCGGAGAATGCTCATCAGATGTTTTCGTCCACTGCCTTCTTCTTCCCAGTGTGAAACAAGTTTGGTGAGATCTGGTTTGTTTTTTAGAACCCAATCCATTCTTTCGCGGAAGTTCGGCATTTTATCTAAAAGATGATGATCTATGATTTCAACAGCAAACATTGGAATTAAACCGACAATACTTCTCAGTCTCAACGAAACACTTTCTCCGTTTGCGAGTTGGAGTACATCATAGAAAAATCCGTCTTCCTCGTTCCATAGTCCTTCTTTTCCGTCACCAAGGTTTTCCATGGCTTCTGCAATGTAAAGATAGTGTTCAAAAAATTTGATGGCCATATCTTCATACACCTGATAATATTGTGCGAGTTCCATTGCCATTCTCATCATATTAAGAGCATACATTGCCATCCAGCTCGTTCCGTCTGCCTGCTCCAGATGTTCACCATCCTTAAGCTCCATATTCCGGTCAAATGCACCGATATTATCCAGACCTAAAAATCCGCCGCCAAAAATATTTTTACCGTTTTTATCTTTTCTGTTTACCCACCATGTGAAATTCAGCAATAATTTTTGAAAAACTTTCTCCAGGAAAAGCAAATCGGGTTTGCCGTTCATTTTTTCATCAATTTTAAATACTCTGAAACAAGACCAAGCATGAACTGGTGGATTTACATCGCTTAAATTCCATTCGTAAGCAGGCATCTGTCCGTTAGGGTGCATATACCATTCTTTTGTAAGTAAAAGCAACTGGTTTTTCGCAAACTCAGCATCAATTATGGCAAAAGGAACGCAGTGAAACGCCAGATCCCATGTCGCATACCAAGGATATTCCCATTTGTCGGGCATGGAGATAATATCTTTATTGTGGAGATGTTCCCATTCTGTGTTTCTGACATAATTGTCAAAATCTCTCGGAGCCTCATGATTAGGATCGCCTTTCAGCCATTTTCCAACATTATAATGATAGAATTGTTTATTCCATAGAAGTCCGGCAAATGCTTGTCTTTGTACATTTTTTTCGTCTTCATCATAAATATCATGCTGTATTTCTTGGTAAAATTCATCAGCTTCTTTAATTCGGGCATCAAAAATTTCATCAAACTGGTAAAACGCATCTTCCATATCATAAGGAGACAGACGAAATTCAAAAACTTTTGAATCTTTTGCTCCAATAGTCTCTTCAATAACGAATGCTGCTTTTGTGCCTTTTTGTTCGGGATTAATAGTTTTTTTATGATGAATGATATAATCATTTATCCCGTCCTTATAATAGGCGTTTTCTACAGCAGGAGTACCGTGTAATTTAGGATGATTTGTTTCATTTTCACAGAAAACCCTTTCAGCGTTCTTGTTTTTAGAATAAAACTTTTTGATAGGAACACTGTCGTGTAGAACATTAATACAGCCTTCTTTTCCGGCTTCTACCTGACCTTTATATTCATTATATCCCCACTTCCAGTTGTTTCTGTACCATGTGGTTGGTAGAACGACAATCGGAGCAGATTTGTCACTTCGGTTACATACCGTAACTCTTATCAGAATATCATTTGCTTCAGATTTACAATATTCTATGAAAATATCAAAATATTCGTCGTTATCAAAAATTCCGGTATCGAATAATTCATACTCAGGTTCTTTTTTAGAGCGTCTTGCATTTTCAGCTAAAATATCGTCATAAGGAAATTCATTAATCGGATATTTATACACCATCTTCATATAACTGTGAGTAGGCGTATTATCCAGATAGTAAAAAATTTCTTTAATGTCTTCACCATGGTTTCCCTGCGGATTGCTCAATCCGAAAAGACGTTCTTTTATTCTTTGATCTTTTTTATTCCAAAACGAAAGAGCAAAACAAAAAAGCTGTTTGGTATCTGAGATCCCCGCAATTCCTTCTTCTCCCCATCTGTAGGTATGGCTTTCTGCAATATTATGGTTGGCAAAATGCCATGCATTTCCGTTGGGACTATAATCTTCACGTACATTTCCCCACTGTCTGTTGCTCACGTAAGGACCCCAGTTTTTCCATTCTGTATCTTGTAATCTATGTTTTTCAGCAATCATTTTATCGCATTTACTCACGAAGTTAGTTTTTTTAAGAAAAAACTCCAACTTAATAAATTTTAATTAAATTTAATATTTTCCCGAAACGCCTTTGTTTATGGGGTTTTGAGAGGTTAAATTAAATTTTTATAAATATTTAAAAGAAAAGTTTTATATTTGCACCATTCGATCATTCACATATTGAAAATGTTATCAAGAAAGGTTGAGGGATTAGACCCTGTGAAACCTTAGCAACCCTTTGCGCAAGCAATGAAGGTGCTACGTTCTACCAAATTTATTTTTGGACAGATAACTTACTGAAGTTCTTTCAGCCATTTCTTATGGCATTTTCAATTGTATTATTAAAAAGTATAATAGAATTGAAAACAGAACTAAACTATATTAATTTTTCGTATCAAACTAATTCCTGTAAGGAATACCATATCCCGTTGAGCTACCAGCTTTTCGGGGAAGAACTGTTTTCGGCTCCCATCATTTTAGTAAATCATGCTTTGACCGGAAATTCCAATGTATCGGGAGAAAAGGGATGGTGGAAACAGTTGATTGGTGAAAATCAGGTGATTGATACAACTCAATATACAGTTCTGTGTTTTAATATTCCAGGAAACGGATTTGATGATTTTTTTATTGAAGAATATGAAGATTTCACGCCTTCGGATATTGCGAATATCTTTTTGAAAGGTCTTGAAATGTTGAATATTAAAAGTTTACACGCCATTATCGGAGGTTCTCTGGGAGGAGGAATCGGTTGGGAAATGCTGGTTAAAAATCCGGCTCTTGCTGAAATTTTCATTCCTGTTGCCTGCGATTTCAAAACTCACGACTGGCTTCATGCACAATGTCTGGTTCAGAAATTTTTATTGAATCAGAATGACGAGCCTCTTCAAAAAGCGAGGATCCATGCGATGTTGTGTTACAGAACGCCGCAATCTTTGAATGACAGATTTCAAAATAAATACAATCAGGAAAAGCAGAAGTTAGAATCAGAAGACTGGCTCGTTTATCACGGAAATGTCTTAGCCGAAAGATTTAGTTTAAAGGCTTACAAGCTGATGAATCATTTGCTGATGAATATCAATGTTAATGAAAATCAATTGGAAAAAATTCAGGCACGAATGCACATGATCTCCGTTGATACCGATTTATTTTTCCCCGCCTCTGAAATCAGAATGTGTTTTAAAACGCTGAAAGAGAAAAAGGAGAATGTTTTTTATCACGAGATCACCTCAGTTCACGGGCACGATGCCTTCTTAATGGAATATAAACAATTAAATACGATCATTAAAAATATTTTGTACAATGAGTAAGAGTAATGCTAACGAAATAAAATTCTTAAAAAACAGATCCATCATCAAATTTGAAGGTGAGGATTTCTTAGGGGAAATCGGGATTGACGGACGAATTTTCAAAGCGCTTACTTTAGCGCGAATCAGTGTGGGAGTAATTTCCCAGCAGGCAATTGAAAACGGAATCTCCATTTTAGTTCATGAAAACGATTCCGAAAAAGCGGTGAATTGCCTTATTGATGAATTTGAAGCGGAAAGAAAATCCGGAAAGGTTTCCCAGATTTACAGCATCAATAATGTCTCAGTTATAGGATTTGTTGCAGAAGACTTCAACAAAGTATTGGCGGAACTCGCAAGAAATAATGTTTTCCCATTGCTTTTAAACCAGATTGCAGCCGAAAAACGGGTAAATATCGTTGTGACATCTTCACAGGACGAAAAAGCAAAAAATATCATCGAATCTGAAATTTCCAAAAAACCGAAAACCGTTCATCTTGCAATTATTGGTCACGGAAACGTCGGAAAAACTTTAATAGAGCAGGTTCTGGAATCTTCAGAAGAAATTAAAAAACGCAAAAAAATAGATCTTAAAGTAGTTGCAGTTGCCAATTCCAGAAAAATAGCTTTTAACAAAAAAGGTTTCGACAACAACTGGAATGACGAGGTTTTAACGGCAGAAAATCCTTCTGATGTTCAGGAGCTGATTAAATTCTCCAAAGAAAATCAATTGGAAAATCTAATCGTTGTGGATAATACGGCAAGTAAAGATTTTGTAAAAAATTATCATACATTGGCGGAAAACGGTTTCGATCTGGTTTCTTCCAATAAAATTTTCAATACTCTTCCGATTTCAGAATACCGTCAACTAAGATATACGTTGAACAAAAACAACAGACGCTATCTCTACGAAACCAATGTGGGAGCAGGTTTACCATTGATCGACACCATTAAACTTCTACATCTTTCAGGAGAAAATATTACCAGAATTAAAGGCGTTTTCTCGGGAACATTAAGCTATGTTTTCAATAATTTTTCTTTAAGAGACGATAAGTTTTCCACCATCATCAATGAAGCGTTGGAAAAAGGATATACCGAACCCGATCCGAGAGAAGATCTGTCAGGAAACGACGTGGCAAGAAAATTACTGATTTTGGCGAGAGAATTAGATTTAATCAACGAATTTGAAGATATTAACGTTCAGAATCTGGTTCCTGAAAATCTGCTTTCTGTTTCCAAATCAGAATTTCTTTCAAGACTGGACGAATTAGACGCTGAATATCAGAAAATCAAAGAAAATCAGGAAGAAGGACACGTTTTAAGATATGTAGGAGATCTTCACGGAGATTTGCAGAAAGAAAAAGGGGAACTTGATGTGAAATTAATTTCCGTTCCGGCAACTTCCGCATTAGGACAATTGAAAGGTTCAGATTCCATTTTTGAAATTTATACCGAAAGTTACGGCGAAAACCCAATTGTTATCATGGGAGCCGGAGCCGGAGCAATTGTCACAGCGAGAGGCGTTTTCGGAGACATTTTAAGAGTAAGTGAAACGAAATAAAAGATTTTTTGAACCCGAAGGGTTCAATATTAATAGCCGTAGGTGAAACCTATGGAATGAAATAATAAAAATGGAATGAAATAATAACAAACAACCGTGAATAAAACCTACGGAAAATATAGAAATGGAAAACGAAAATTTTGAAACCTTTGCCATAAGAACCCAGACTGAAAGAACCCAGTTTGATGAGCATTCAACACCTTTGTATCTCACATCCAGCTTTATTTTTCAGGATGCGGAAGACATGAGAGCGAGCTTTGCGGAAGAAAAACCAAAAAATTTATACAGCCGTTTTTCCAATCCGAACGTAACCGAATTTACCGATAAAATTGTCAAAATGGAAGGCGCAGAAGCAGGGTATGCTTTTGCAACAGGAATGGCAGCGATTTACTCCACATTTGCCACTTTGCTAAATGCAGGAGATCATATTGTAAGCTGTCAGTCTGTTTTCGGTTCTACGCATACTTTGTTCACAAAATATTTCCCAAAATGGAATATTGAAACAACCTATTTCAAAGCAGAAGACGCCGAAAATGTAGAAAAATATATTCAGCCCAACACGAAAATTTTATATCTGGAAACACCTACCAATCCTGCAATTGAAGTGTTGGATTTAGAGTTTTTCGGACAGATTGCGAAGAAACACAACTTAATTTTTATTGTGGATAACTGCTTTGCAACACCTTATCTGCAACAACCTATAAAATACGGAGCAGACATTGTGGTGCATTCCGCAACCAAGTTAATTGACGGACAAGGTCGTGTTTTAGGCGGAGTTGCAGTCGGAAGAGAAGATCTGATCCGTGAAATCTATCTTTTCGCCAGAAATACAGGTCCTGCCATGTCACCTTTCAACGCTTGGGTTTTGTCTAAAAGTCTCGAAACATTGGCAATTCGTGTAGAAAAACATTGTGAAAATGCTTTAAAAGTCGCTGAGTTTTTAGAAAGTCATCCAAATGTAGAGTTGGTAAAATATCCTTTCTTGCCATCTCATCCAAGCTATGAAATTGCGAAAAAGCAGATGAAATTAGGCGGAAACATCGTTGCCTTCGAAATCAAAGGAGGCATTGAAGGAGGAAGAAACTTTTTAGATAAAATAAAAATGTGTTCCCTTTCTGCAAACTTAGGCGATACGAGAACCATTGTAACGCATCCTGCTTCTACAACGCACTCCAAATTATCCGATGAAGAAAGAAACGAAGTCGGAATTACTGCAGGTTTGGTTCGTTGTTCGGTAGGTCTGGAAAATGTGGAAGATATCATTGCAGATTTGAAACAAGCATTGGATTAATTTGCTTTGGGCAGCTTTATCCGCCTTCCGCTCCCGCTTTTTTGCCTCCGCTTCGCTGCGGCAAAAAGAGCTCCGCTCAAGTCGGGCTGCGAAAGATTCAACATTATAAAATCCGAAGGGTTTAACAATAATAACTGTAGGTGCAACCTATAGAAAAAATATAATAAATGAAAAATTCAGAACAACTATACAAAGCATTATCCGAAAGAATTTTAATTCTCGACGGAGCGATGGGAACCATGCTTCAGCGCTATAAATTCGAAGAAGAAGATTACCGTGGCGAACGTTTCAAAAACTGGGAACATCCTGTAAAAGGAAACAATGATTTGTTGTCCTTAACGCAGCCTCAAGCAATAGAAGAAGTTCACAAAAAATATCTTGAAGCAGGAGCAGACATCATCGAGACCAATACGTTTTCAGGAACAACCATTGCCATGGCAGATTATCACATGGAAGATTTGGTTTACGAACTGAATTACGAATCTGCAAAAATTGCAAGAAAAGCCTGCGACGAGTACACTGCGAAAAATCCGGATAAACCAAGATTTGTGGCAGGTTCTATCGGTCCAACCAACAGAACCGCAAGTTTAAGCCCCGATGTAAACGATCCCGGCTATAGAGCCATTACTTTTGACGAACTGAGAATTGCTTACAAACAGCAATGCGAAGCCTTATTAGACGGAGGATCAGACATTCTGTTGGTAGAAACCATTTTCGATACATTGAATGCAAAAGCAGCCCTTTTTGCTATCGACGAACTTCAGGACGAAAGAAATATCAAGATTCCAATCATGGTTTCAGGGACCATTACCGATGCTTCGGGAAGAACATTGAGCGGACAGACAGCAGAAGCGTTTCTGATCTCAGTTTCGCATTTAAATCTTTTAAGTGTAGGATTTAACTGCGCTTTAGGTGCAAATCAATTGACGCCTTATCTGGAAACACTGGCTCATAATTCAGAATTTGCTGTCTCAGCTTATCCGAATGCAGGTTTACCAAATGCTTTCGGGAAATATGATGAAACACCGGAAAACATGGCAAGTCAGATTAAAGAATACGTGGAAAAAGGACTAATCAACATCATTGGAGGCTGCTGCGGAACAACGCCGGATCATATTAAAGCAATTGCAGATCTGGTTTCACAATATACACCAAGAAAATTGAAAGAATTTGTATGAAATAATAGAATTTTAATTAAATCATAAGAAAAAGGAACAGTTTTTAATATTATCTTTAATTGTCACACAAAATTAAATATAATGGAAAAACCTATTTACTTTAAAGATCCGGAGGATGCCAGATTATTTAATGAACTCAGAAAAAAAGTGAACCAAAGAGTAGAATCCATTCCTGAAAACAGGGATATTTACATTCAGATCAAAGCGGTTATTCTGCCTTTGGTCTATTTTGGTCTATATGTCTTTGCACTTCTACATGCAGATCAGCCTGCTGTTTATATTCTGAGTTTCGTTCTGATGGGACTTTTTCTTGTTTTAATTTATCTGAATTTAATTCACGAAGCGGCTCACAATAATATTTTTAAAAGTAAAAGACTGAACAGTCTGGTTTTACAGATTTTTGATTTTGTGGGAGCGAATTCCTACATCTGGAAAAAAAGACATATTGCAGCACATCACGCATATCCCAATGTAGATGGTTGGGACACAGACATTGAGCAGAGCGGATTGCTTTTAATCGTTCCGTGGATCAAAGCGAAAGGCATTCAGAAATATCAGCATTTTTTTTTCTTTCTGGTCTATCCTTTATATCTGTTCAACTGGATGTTTATCCGTGATTTCAGAGATTTTTTTGATAACGAAAGAGTGATTCTGAAAACGCAGGGAGCGATTCCGGTAAAAGAAAAAATTAAAATGGTGACGTATAAACTGTTTTACTTTTTCTATCAGATTGCAGTTCCTGTTCTGTTTTTTAAAGTGTCTTTAGGTTTGGCTTTGGGAGCGTGGTTTTTACAGGTTATTGCGGCGAGTATTTTTGCGCTTTTTGTCCTGTTGCCTTTGCACCCGCTTCCCGATAATGCCTTTCCGAAACTTGATGAGAAAAACGGACTTCCTTTTAGCTGGCTTCACCATCAGTTTGAAGTCACCAACGATTTAAAAGAAAATAACTGGTTTGTAAGAAATGTATTGGGAAATTTCAACTTTCACGTTGCCCACCATCTTTTTCCGAATTACAGTTATGCCTATTATAATGAAATTACAGAAGAAATCGAGCAGTTTGCCAAAGAATATAATCTCGGCTATAAACGGTTTCCGATTTTTACCGCTTTGGGCAAACATGTGGATTTGCTGAAGCAAAATGCGAATAATGCATATTTTATTTTAGAAGAATAAATTGATGAAATATTTAAGATTATCAGGGCTTGAGCCTTTAATTATAACACCGGAAAGTAACTTTATCAACGTTGGTGAAAGAACCAATGTTGCCGGTTCAAAGAAATTTTTAAGATTAATAAAAGAAGAAAAATTCGGAGAAGCGCTCGATATTGCACGTCATCAGGTTGAAGGAGGTGCACAGATTCTAGATGTCAATTTTGATGATGGACTGATCGATGGAAAAGCTTCCATGATTAAATTTTTAAACCTTATTGCTTCAGAACCCGACATCGCAAGAATTCCTCTGATGATCGACTCTTCGAAATGGGAAATTCTGGAAGCCGGATTGCAGGTTGCACAGGGAAAATGTGTGGTCAATTCCATCAGTTTGAAAGGAGGTGAAGAAGAATTTATCAAACAGGCAAAAGCCATCAAAAGATACGGAGCTGCTGTGATCGTAATGGCTTTTGATGAGGTGGGACAAGCCGATACCTACGAACGCAGAATCGAAATATCAAAACGTTCTTATGATATTTTAGTGAATCGTTTAAATTTTCCTGCGGAAGATATTATTTTCGACTTAAATATTTTTCCTGTGGCAACGGGAATGGATGAACACCGAAGAAATGCCATCGATTTTATTGAAGCAACAAGATGGGTTCGCCAGAATCTTCCGTATGCATCCGTAAGTGGAGGAGTTTCTAATGTTTCATTCTCGTTCCGCGGGAATGATACGGTGAGAGAAGCGATGCACTCGGTTTTCCTCTATCACGCGATTCAGGCAGGAATGAATATGGGAATTGTAAATCCTGCCATGTTGGAGGTTTATGATGAAATTAATAAAGAACTTCTGGAACTCGTTGAAGACGTTATCCTTGATAAAAGAGAAGACGCTACGGAACGGCTTCTTGATTATTCTGAAAAGCACAAATCTGTAAAAAAAGAAAAAGTTGAAGAACTCGAATGGCGTACAAAACCTTTACAGGAAAGAATCACTCATTCTTTAGTAAAAGGAATCGACCGTTTTATTGAAGAAGATGTAGAAGAAGCGAGATTACAGGCAGAAAAACCCCTTCATGTCATTGAAATTAATTTAATGACCGGGATGGGCGTTGTGGGAGATCTTTTCGGAAGCGGAAAGATGTTCTTACCGCAGGTTGTAAAATCGGCGAGAGTGATGAAAAAAGCGGTGGCGTATTTACAGCCATTCATCGAAGCAGAAAAAGACGGAACAAAACCAGCCAACGGAAAGATTCTGATGGCAACCGTAAAAGGTGATGTTCACGATATTGGTAAAAATATTGTAAGCGTGGTTTTGGGTTGTAACAATTATGAAATTGTAGATCTGGGCGTAATGGTTCCTGCCGAGAAAATTATTCAGGCTGCGATTGATCATCAGGTTGATGTTATCGGACTGAGCGGATTAATTACACCAAGCCTGGATGAAATGGTGTACATCGCTCAGGAACTGGAAAGACAGAATTTAAATTTCCCTTTGCTAATTGGTGGTGCAACGACTTCAAAGGCGCATACCGCTGTAAAAATCGATTTAAAATATAAAAATGCCGTAGTTCACGTCAATGATGCTTCCAGAGCGGTAAACGTGGTAAGTTCATTATTGGGCGACCGAAATAAAGAATATGTTGATGATTTAAAAACCGAATATTCTGAATTCCGTGAAAAGTTTCTGAACAGACAGGTAGAAAAAGACTACGTTTCTATTGAAGTAGCCAGACAGAATAAATTTAAAATCGACTGGGAGAATGAAGAAATTTTTACGCCTAATCAGTTAGGAATTACCGTTGTTGAAAATCAGGATCTGAGAGAATTATTGCCTTTCATCGACTGGTCGCCGTTTTTCAGAAGCTGGGACCTTCATGGTAAATATCCGCAAATTTTAGAAGATGAGGTTGTAGGAGCTCAGGCAAAAGAATTGTTCAAAGACGCACAGGTTATTTTAAAGAGAATTTTAGACGAAAAATTATTAACGGCAAAAGCTATTTTCGGAATTTTTAAAGCCAATTCCAATGAAACGGATGATATTTTAATTTTTGATGAAAATAATGAACAAAAAACGAAGTTCATTACTTTAAGACAGCAGGCTCAGCGTTCGAAAGGGAAAGATTATCTGGCGTTAAGCGATTTTATTGCCCCTGAAAGTTCAGGAAAGACTGATTATATGGGAGCTTTCTGTGTAACAACAGGTTTCGGAACCGATGAATTGGCAGCAGAATATGAAAAAGCAAATGATGATTATAATGCCATTATGGTAAAAGCTTTGGCAGACCGTTTTGCAGAAGCTTATGCGGAATTTTTACATAAAAAAGTTAGAACCGAATATTGGGGGTACGCGTATCAGGAAAATTTAACCAATGAAGAATTAATTGCTGAAAAGTATAAAGGAATTCGTCCCGCTCCGGGTTATCCTGCGTGTCCTGATCACTTGGAAAAACACGCAATCTGGGATTTACTGAAAGTGGAAGAAAATATCGGTGTTTATCTTACTGAAAGTTTAGCGATGTTCCCGACTGCTTCGGTTTCGGGATATTATTTCGGAAGTCCGCACGCAAAATATTTCGGACTGGGAAAAATTGCTGAAGATCAGTTGAAAGATTATTCAAAAAGAAAAGGAATTTCTTTACAAGAGGCAAGAAAATGGCTGAATCCTAATTTGGCAGACGGAATTTAATATGAAAAATAATTTCTCTTTTTTATTTTTAATCATAAACTGTTTTTTGTTTTCACAGAATTGTAAATATACTGTGACTGTAAACAATGAAGGCTTTAATGAAACAGGGAAATTTAATCTGAAGATTAAGAATATAGACCAAAAGTCTTTTAAAATTCCTAAAATCATTAATTTTTGCAACATAAGATTAGTGGCTCTCGAATTTTACAATGAGGAAAGTCAGGCTTTTGAAAAAGCAAACCTTGGGAATAAGGATATTGACTGTTTCTCATTTAAAGATAAAAGCAGAAATCTTCAACCAGATAAAATTCATTTTTATGAGGTAAATATGAAGTCAGACTTTGAAGTGCTGCAAAGCGAGAAGTTTTTTGACAGTTTCAAAAACAGAAAATACCGTTTTAAAATTTCTTTTCCTTTAGATTCTTATACTCAGTGTGGAGAATCGAATATTTTAACAACAGAATGGATTTATAAAAATTAAAACCCCATACAAATTATCAGCTATAAATAAATGAAAATCACAGACCATATAAAAAACGCAAACGGAAAAACGTTATTTTCTCTTGAAGTTGTTCCGCCCCAAAAAGGAATTGGGATTGAAGATCTTTATAAAAATATTGATCCTTTAATGGAATTTAAACCGCCGTTCATCGACGTTACCACTTCCAGAGAAGAATATATTTATATCGACAAAGGAAACGGATTAATGGAACGCAGAATTACAAGAATGCGTCCCGGAACGTTGGGAATTTGTGCGGCAATTCAGCATAAATATAATGTAGATACCGTTCCGCATTTGCTGTGCGGAGGTTTTACCAAAGAGGAAACAGAATATCTTCTGGTAGACTGTATGTATCTCGGAATTGATAACGTGATGGCTCTCAGAGGCGATGCGATGAAAGGACATCAGTATTTTGAGCCGACTCAGGGTGGTCACGGAAGTGCAATGGAATTGGTTCACCAGATTAATGATCTGGGAAGAGGAAAATATCTCCATAATCAGGATGAAATTTGTGATGAACATAATAAATTCTGCATCGGCGTTGCCGGTTATCCCGAAAAGCACATGGAAGCACCTTCAATGAATTATGATCTGAAATGGCTGAAGCAAAAAGTTGATGCAGGAGCAGACTATATCGTGACCCAAATGTTTTTTGATAATAAAAAATTTATCGAATTTGTGAAAAAAGCCCGTGAAATGGGAATCACGGTTCCTATTATTCCGGGAATTAAACCGATTGCTACGAAAAAGCATTTAAAGGTTTTACCGCAGATTTTTAAAATTGATCTTCCGGAAGAACTCATTAATGAAGTGGAAAATGCCAAAAATAATGAAGCCGTAAAACAAATCGGAATCGAATGGGCAATTGCGCAATGCAGAGAATTGCTGAAATTTGAAGTTCCTGTTCTGCATTTTTATTCGATGGGGAAAAGCGATAATATTAAAAAAGTAGCGGGAGCGTTATTCTGAATCAAATAAAATATGAATAGTTTAAAGTTCTGCATTTCTGCAGAACTTTTTTTATAGGGTTTCGGCGGCGAAGCCGCCGAAACCCTATAAATCATAAAACAGGATGTCTTTCAAACTCCTTATTCCTGTCAAAAAGATAACGGTATGTTGCTAATTTTCGGGTAACGGTAGTATCAAGATTTTCCGCAATTTTAATCATTTTGGGATTAAAATCTCCGATCCACTGCATTTCTGTGACTTTAAAATCTGTATGTTTTCTCAAATGTTGTGTTCCTTCCCAGATCATGTAGCCTTCAAGACCTTTCCTTTGCCATTCAGGAACGACACCGAAAACAAGACCCACCATTTTTTCGTTCTTCTTAAACTGTTTGATCCAGAGAAACTTCAGCTTCTCCCAAATTCCGAATTTCCCGTTCAGATATTTAAACCACTGATTCGTATCCGGAAGATTCATCCACATGGCAATCGGTTTTTCGTTTTCATAAACAAACCATGAAATATGTTCATTAATGATGGGTTTCATCGTTTTGAACATTTTCAGCACTTTAGATTCCTGCATACATTTTCCTTCGCCGTGTGCAGCCCATGCTTTGTTATAAATTTCGGTGAAATCTTTGGCAAATTTCTCCAGATTGTTTTTCGTCATGGGTTTTGCAGAAAGATCAGGATTTTTACTGTGTTTGGCGTGCATTAATGTAAAAAGCCTCGAAACTTCAGCGAAAATAGGTCTTGAAAAACATAGCTGTTCAAAATAAATTTTAAAACCATAACTTTCAAAAAGATCCTTGTAATAAGGGAAATTGTAATTCATTCCGTACAAAGGTTCAAGAAAACCTTCAATAACCAATCCCCAGAATTTATCGCGTTCCCCGAAATTTATTGGTCCGTCCATCGCTTCCATGCCTCTTTCCTGAAGCCAGTTTTTGCAATGATCAAAAATGAAATTTGCTGTTTCCTGATCATTGATACAGTCGAAAAAACCGATTCCGCCGGTGGGCTGTTGTTGCTGATAAGTTTTGTTAATGAAAACGGCAACTTTTCCTACAGTTTCATTCTTAGCATTTTTAAAAAGAAATCTTTCGCATTCACCATCTTTGTAAAATTTATTTTTTTCGGGACTGAAAATAGATTCAAGATCTTGATCCAAAGGTCTTATATAATGATCATTATGCTGATAAAGCCTAACGGGGAATTCCAGAAATTCTTTCTTTTGACTTTCAGTATGTACTTTTTCAACAGTGATCATATTTTGTTTTGTGATAGGTTAAAAGATGATATTTTCGTCTAAATTGAAATTATTTAAAAAGATATAATCCGTATTTTTGTGCAAATTAAATAAAAATGGTTGATTTTACCGATAACGATGATGATATTTTCACAGGAAAAGAGCATACGCCGATTCGTGAAAATGCTTTTGAGAAATCGCCGGAAGAAAAAATAGAAAAAATTACCGAACTTTTTGGAGAGATTATGGAAACCCTTGGCTTAGACATGACCGATGACTCCTTAAAAGATTCTCCGAGACGTGTTGCCAAGATGTATGTAAATGAAATTTTCGGGGGACTTCTTCCTGAAAACAAACCGGGAATTTCCACGTTTTCAAATAAATATAAATACCGCCAGATGTTGGTGGAAAAAGATATCACCGTATATTCATTTTGTGAGCATCATTTCTTGCCGATCATCGGAAGGGCGCATGTTGCTTACATTTCGAACGGTGAAGTAATCGGTCTTTCGAAAATCAATAGGATTGTGGATTACTACGCAAAAAGACCACAGGTTCAGGAAAGACTGACGATGCAGATTGTCAATGCTTTAAAAGAAGCTTTAGGAACAAAAGACGTAGCCTGCATCATTGATGCAAAACACCTTTGCGTTAATTGCAGAGGAATAAAGGATACCGCAAGTTCTACGATTACCGCAGAATTAAGCGGAATTTTCAGAACCAATCCTATCACAAGACAGGAGTTTCTGCATTATGTAGGAAGTCATGCTAAACTGGATTAATTGCTATGCCAAAATTTGAAATTTATCTTTACAATGAAGTTAATAATCCTATATTTGATTTTTTGTAAAAGAAATTACAAATCAATTTAAAGGAGTTCTGATTAAGAAGATTGATGATGGTTTGGAAACAATGTATTACGATTTTAATGTTGATGAAATTTTAATTTCTTTACATCAAACACTTACGATTGGAATTACAATTTTTCCAACGGATAATGTAGATTTAAAGGGTGGAGAAGTTAATTTTTATAGAAAAATTTCATCTTATTTAAAAAATAAAATAAATGATAAAATTTAAAAAAGTTTCAGACAAGATATTTGTAACAACTATTATTTGTTGCTGCTATACCTGCTGTTAAAAGGTGAAAATCTTTTAATCAATAAACTTTAGACTAAATTTAAAATCATTAAATCAAATTAAATAAATGCAACTAAAAATATACAACTCGCTTGCGGGCGAAAAAGAAATATTCAAGCCGATTTTAGAAGGAAATGTCGGAATGTACGTTTGTGGACCGACGGTTTACAGCAATGTACACTTGGGAAATGTAAGAACTTTCCTTTCTTTCGACTTTATCTACAGAAGTTTGATGCATTTGGGTTACAAAGTAAGATATGTAAGAAATATCACCGATGCAGGTCATCTTACCGACGATGGAGACGTAAATAACGACAGATTCGTGAAACAGACCCGTCTTGAAAAGCTAGAACCAATGGAAATCGTACAGAAATACACGGTAGATTTTCATAAAGTTCTGGATATGTTCAATTTGCTCCCTCCGAATATTGAACCGACTGCAACCGGTCATATCGTAGAGCAGATTGAGCTGACTCAAAAGTTAATTGAAAGAGGATTCGCTTACGAAAGCAACGGTTCTGTGTATTTCGATGTGTTGGAATACAACAGAAGAGGCTTGAATTATGGTGAACTTTCAAAAAGAAATATCGAAGAACTTTTTGCCAATACCCGTGATTTGGACGGACAAGGCGAAAAGAAAAATCCGCAGGATTTCGCATTGTGGAAAAAGGCTTCTCCGGCACACATCATGAGATGGAACTCGCCTTGGGGCGAAGGCTTTCCGGGATGGCATCTGGAATGTACTGCAATGAGTACAAAATATTTGGGAGAAACTTTTGATATTCACGGAGGCGGAATGGATCTTAAATTTCCGCACCACGAATGTGAAATCGCACAGGGAAAAGCCTGCAATGATGCTTCTCCTGTAAACTACTGGATGCACGCTAATATGTTGACGATGAATTCTCAGCGTATGAGCAAGTCTACCGGAAATTATATTCTGCCGATGCAGTTGGTAACAGGGGAAAATGATTTCTTTAAAAAGCCTTTCCATCCTTCAATTGTTCGCTTCTGCTTTTTGCAGGCACATTACAGAAGTGTTTTAGACATTTCAAATGATGCAATGATGGCGAGTGAAAAAGGTTTCATAAGATTGATGGAAGCGATCAAACTTGTGGACAGTATCACTCCTAATAACGAAAAGCAATCCGGTTTCAGTATTGAAGAGTGGAAAAACAAAGCGTATGACGCATTAACGGATGATTTTAATTCTCCGGTTCTGATTGCGCATTTATTTGAAGCGGTAAAATATATTTTTGCTTTGAATGATGGCAAAGAAACTATTTCAACGAAAGATTTAGAGGAACTGAAATCTACTTTACATGCTTTGGTTTTCGATGTTTTGGGACTTCAGACCATTGAAGAAAACAATAATGAAAAATTGGATCAGACCTTAAAAGTTCTGATTGAATTGAGAAATCAGGCAAGAAAATCAAAAAACTTTGAACTATCCGATCAGATTCGTGATAAACTTCTTGCAGAAGGCATTGAGCTGAAAGACGGAAGAGATGGTACGACGTATGTTGTAAATTAAAACCCGTAAAATTTAAATAATCCCGGTACAAAAGTATCGGGATTTAAATTTATAGTTATAATTATTTCAACAATATATATTTTTAACGATTTTTGCCTTTAAAATATCTGTAATGAACTGTCCGTGCTGCTCCGGTAAAATCTATGAAGAATGCTGTAAACCATACCATACAAAAGAAAAAAATGCTCCAACAGCAGAAGCTTTGATGCGGTCAAGGTATTCTGCATTTGCTATTCCGAATGGAACGTACTTAATGGAAACTACTGCGCCGAGTAAAAGACAGTTTCATAACACCAAAGATTTGCAGGAATGGGGTGAAAGTAATCAATGGACAAAACTGGAAATCGTAAATAAACCATCTTTGAACAGAGTGGAATTCAAAGCTTATTATACAGATGAAAACGGACGGAAACAAATTCATCACGAATTATCTGTATTTAAAATGATTCAGAACCGGTGGTTTTATGTGAACGGTGAGTTTTTAGAGTAAATAAAAACTGAGGTACATTATTTTGTATTACTAAAGATTTTTTTTTGATATTTTCTTTCAACAGATCAATATTAATAAAAATGTCCAGCATTTCTGCCGGACATTTTATATTATTTAGAAGATTTTTTTAATGACCTTCGTTTCCGTCAATTCCGTGAGCGTGACCATGTGATAATTCTTCTTCAGTTGCAGGTCTTGTATTTAATACTTCTACCTGGAAGTCCAAAACTTTACCTGCCATTGGATGATTCAAATCTGCCACAACAACTTCAGGAGTAACCTCTACTACGAATGCCTGAAAATTATTTCCCTGATTGTCAGATAAAGGTAAAATAGCTCCCACAGGCGGAATTCCGCTTTCCTGGAACATGTCAATCGGAAGCTGTGCAATTGCATCTTCCTGTTTTTGACCGTAAGCTTCTTCTGGCTGAATGGTAAAATCTGCTTTATCACCTGCTTTCAGACCTAGAATGTTCTGCTCAAATTTAGGAATCATCATTCCTACACCATATAAAAATGTAAGTGGATTTTCTGCTGTAGTTTCTTCTACCAAAATCTTGCTTCCGTCTTCTTCGATAGTGTGAAGAATATACTTTACAGCTACCACATGATTGTTTTCAATTGTCATATTTTTCTTTTTTCCGTGAAAATTCATCACGATTAACCGTACAAATATAATCTTTTTGAAATGATTGATCGGAATGAGCGAGTTTATTTAACTTTATTTAAAATATCAAGTCAGTGTTTTTTTTAAAAGAAATATTGTAACTCCACTTTTCGAAAAAGCATTCAATACGAATTTAACGGGCAAAAATGAATCAGTATTTTCAGGCTTCACTTTTCTTTATTTTTTTCTTCTTTTTTCTTTTGTCTTAAAACATACAGGTACAGACTTTCAACTTTAGTTCTTGCCCATGGTGTTTTTCTCAAAAATTTCAACGAAGAACTTATGCTCGGATTGTCGGTAAAACATTTAATGTTGATTTGCTCGCCCAATTTCTCAAAACCATGATAATATTCTACCAAGTCTTCCAGAATTGCATCAAGCCTTTTTCCGTGAAGCGGATCTTTAGACTGCTGTTCCATAATGATGTAAAGATAAGAATTCATTTTTTGTGAAATTTAATATTTCTTTCACTTTAATGAGTTGTTCAAAAAAGCAAAACGCAAGAAGGAATAAACAGTTTTGCTTTAAATTGAAAGTTCCTGTATTTTCAAGCTCTGCGAAGCAAATTTTATTTGCCTTGCATTCTTACTATTTGCGTTAAAAACTTTGCGTTTAAATTTAAGATTAACATCGGGTTTGATGATAATGTCATAGTAATTTCGAATATAAAACAATAGATTTTAACTAAGCTCTTATCAATTAGTAAAGTTTTCTCTTCAGAATAGATTAATTTAGCAATACCAATTTTAAGTTGAAATGAGCAGAAATACCGATGCCAACAGAAAACTGCATAAAAAGAAAATCGACAATAAAAAGCGTAAAATTCAGGAAGCTGAATTGAAAAGAAAAAACCGATTAAAGGAAATGCGCGAGAATACAAAGGCTAAATTAGCAGCTCAACAGGAAGAGGAAACGAAAATTTTATGAAAATTCTACATACTGCCGATTGGCATTTAGGTAAACGTCTCGACCGTTTTTCCAGATTGGAAGAGCAGGTTTTGGTTATGGACGAAATCATTCAGATTGCTGATGAACAGAATGTTGATTTGGTTTTAATTGCCGGAGATTTGTTTGATAATTTCAATCCGGGCGTTGAAGCAGTAGAACTTTTTTATAAAACTTTAAAGCGTTTATCTTTAAACGGAAGACGGCCCGTCATTGCCATTTCAGGAAATCATGATTCTCCAAACTTGATTGATGCACCGGATCCTCTTGCAAGAGAATGCGGAATCATTTTAATAGGTCATCCAAAAGCGACCGTTCATCCTTTTGAACTGGAGCATTTTAGAATTTCAAAATCTGCAGAAGGATTTATCGAGCTGCAACTTCAAAATCAGAATTTTCCTGTCAGAATTCTTCACACGCCTTATGCCAATGAAATCCGTCTGAAAGAATATTTCGGAGAAAATAAAGCAAGTGAACTGAATGCTGTTTTAGCAGAACACTGGAAAAAAACGGCTGATGAATTTTGTGATGATAACGGAGTCAATCTTCTGATGACGCATTTATATATGAATAAAAAAGGCGAACCTATGTTGGATGAACCGGAAGGGGAGAAGCCTATTAAAATAGGCAATGCTGACCTGATTTTTTCAGATATCATTCCTCCACAGATTCATTATGCCGCTTTGGGGCATCTGCATCGTTTTCAAAATATCGGAACCGATGAAAAACCGGTTGTTTATTCTTCGTCACCTCTTTGCTATAGCTTTAGCGAAGCGGGGCAGACCAAATATGTATCAATTATTGAAGCGGAACCCGATAAGCAGGTTTCATTTGAAAAAATTGCTGTAAAAAACGGAAGATGTCTGGAAAGAAAGACCTTTGACTGTGTGGAAAAAACAGTAGAATGGCTTCAGGAGAACCCTGATTCTCTGGTAGAAATTACTATAGAAAGTCAGACTTTTTTAAAAGCAGAAGAGCGAAAAAAGATTTATAAGGCACACAACGGAATTATATATTTGATTCCTAAATTTAAACATCAGCAATTTGATGAAAATAAACTGAGTGAGATTAATCTCAGTCAGGATATACAAACTTTATTCAAAGATTATTTTAAATCAAAAAACGGTGGTCAGGATGCAAATGAAGAACTCATTAATTTATTTAATGAAATCGTTTCCGAAAAATAATTTAATTAAAATATTTTTAAACATTAAGAAATATTAAGTTGTTCAGATGAGTTAAGAGAAATAAATTTCTTAAGATTCATTTCTTAATTTTGCTCTCAAAATCTTAATTATTTCTTCACTTCCTAAATCAACTTATTGGTTTAAATTTTAAATATTCTCTTATGATTCCAATTCAATTGACTTTAGAAGGTCTATATTCTTATCAGGAACGGCAGAAAATTGATTTTGAAAATCTTACGGAAGCCGGCTTGTTCGGTATTTTCGGTTCGGTAGGTTCAGGAAAATCTTCTATTTTGGAAGCTATTTCTTTTGCTCTTTATGGCGAAACAGAACGCCTGAATGCAAGAGATAAACGTGCTTACAACATGATGAATCTGAAATCGAACAAATCCTATATTGAGTTTGATTTTTTGAATTATGAAAACAAAAAATTCCGTGCAACAAGAGAATTCAGACGAAATTCTAAGAATTTTGAAGATGTAAAAACGCCCACCGTTACTTTTTACGAATGGAAAAATGAAAACTGGATTCCATTGGAGCATTCAAATGCTGAAAAAGTGATTGGTTTGAGTTATGCGAATTTTAAGCGAACCATAATTATTCCTCAAGGGCAGTTTAAAGAGTTTTTGGAACTTGGCGCAACAGACCGAACCAATATGATGAAAGAAATTTTTGGTCTTCAGCGTTTTGATTTGCAGAATAATGTTGCAATTTTAAATGCAAAAAACAGATCGGAACTCGACCAGTTGGAAGGTCAGTTAAAAGGTTTTGAAGAGATCAATGAAGAACAAATTTCAGATCAGAAAGAACATCTAAAAATTGAGCAGCAAAAATTTGAAGAAGTACAGAAAGTTTTCAGAGAAACGGAACAGAAATATGTGAAGCTGAAAACTTTGAAAGAAGATTTTGAACTTTTGCATCAGAAAAGATCAGATTTTGAAAAACTAACTCAAAAGAAATCTGAGATTGATATTTTAGAAACAAAGACCGAAATTTACGATAAAATTTTCAGGATTTTCACACCTTTAATTTCTGAGAACAACAAACTTCTCAAGGAAATTTCTGAACAGCAGAGAAATAGAGAACAACAGTTCAAAATTATGCAGGAAACAGAAATTCAGTCTGAAAATATCAGGAATAAACTTTCTGCAATTCAACCGAAATATGAAGCTTTACATCAATCTAAGATCCAGGAAAATGATTTGAGTCTGATTCTTCAGATGCTGAAATTTTCTGAGGAAATTACAGCTTTAAAAGAACGAACAACAAAAGGGTCGGAAAAAGTAAAAGAAGTTGAAGCCAACCAAAAATTAATTCAAAACAAGATTGAAGAACTTTCAAAAAATGCAGAGCTTTTAAAAACGAAAAAATTAGATTCTACTTTACTTCTGAACGTAGGAAATTGGTTTTCAGAAAACAAAAAATTAAAGGAAATTTTGGATATTCAATCAGAGAAAATTCGTTTAAAAAAATTTGAAATCGAAAAGATCCCCGATGAATTAAAGCCTTTTGAAATTAATCCTGAAACATTTAAAAATGATTTTAAGAATCAGATTGAAGTTTTAGAAAATCAGAAAAAAAACCTTTCTGAAAAAAAGAATCATCTTGATGTTCAACAGAAACTGGCTCACTTTGCCAACGAATTGCACGAGGGAGAATTTTGTCCGCTTTGTGGTGCTTTGGAACATCCGAATATTGTACATTTTGATGATGTAAATTCAGAATTAAATGATATTCAGAAGCAGATTGAGCAGTTGGAAATTAAGGAAGAAAACATTCGGAAACAGTCATTGGAAATCGAAAAAATTCTTGACCGTAAAAAGATTTTTGAAGAACAGTTGAAATCAGAAGAAGGAAGTTTAAAACAGATTCAAAATAACTTAGATATACATTTAAAAAATTTCAACTGGGTAGAATTTAATCCGGAAAATCAAGGTGATTTTGAGCAAAAAAGACAACAATCTTTCACCATTGAAAAACAAATGGATGAACTGAATCAGCAAATTTCTTCAGAGCAAAAAAATCTGGATAAAGAAAGGCAAAATCTTGACAGTTACAATAAAGCTTTGGAAAAATTCAGGCTTGATGAAGCAAAAAAAGAAGAGCAAATCAAGACGAATGAAACCAATTTAAAAGCATTGCAATGGGTTGATTACAAAGATAAAACGATTGTTGATGTGGAAGAAATTTATCATAAACTCGCAAAATCAAACCTTGAAACCGAACAGGATTACAATCAATTAATTAAAAACGAGAAAGAAATTTCACCCAAATTAGCCGAGCAAAAAACGGTTGTTCATCAATTGGAAAAACGGATTTCCGAACTGGAAAAAGAAATTTCAGAGAATAAAAATCAGATTGGAAAAGCTTTATCTGAACAGCAATTCAGCACTTTGGAGGAAATCCAGCAAATTCTTGCTCAGGAAATCAATGTTCAGGAAATAAGAAATCAGATTCAGCAGTTCAGGATTCAGTTTGAAACGCTGAGAAACAGTATTCTTGAACTGGAAAATAAGCTTAAAGACTTTTCATTTAACGAGGAAGAATTTTTAGCCATTGAAAATCAGTTTAGAACTTTTGAAAAAGATTTAAAAACAACCAATGATTCTGTGGTAAAGATCGCAACTGAAATTGAAAGATTAGAAAAAGAATTCAGGAAAAAGGAAAATCTTTTGAAGGATTTGGCGCAGCTTCAGAAACGTGCAGAAAATCTGAAAATCATGACCAGTCTTTTTAAAGGAGCCGGTTTTGTGCAGTATGTTTCTTCAATTTATCTTCGCCAGTTATGTGACCACTCCAATGTACGTTTTCATAGGATGACCAGAAATCAGCTGAGCTTACAATTGAATGAAAATAACGATTTTGAAATCATTGATTATCTGAATGAAGGACGAAGCCGAAGTGTAAAAACGCTTTCGGGAGGACAGGCTTTTCAGGTTTCTTTGAGTCTTGCGCTGGCTTTGGCAGAAAGTGTGCAAACGAATGCTCAATCGGAGAAAAACTTCTTTTTTATTGATGAAGGTTTCGGAACTCAGGATCTGGAATCGGTGAATATCGTGTTTGAAACGCTGATGAATCTGCAGAAAGAGAACCGTATTGTAGGAATTATTTCGCACGTGGAAGAGCTGAAAGAGAAAATTCCGGTTTCACTGAATATTACAAAAGATGAGGAAAAGGGAAGTTTGATTGAGGTTTCTTAATTAAAAACCTTACAGGTTTATTTTGTAAATTGTTGATATAGTTTCCTATTTTTGAACATTAAAAAATATTATGCAAAACTTACCTATTATTCTAAAACCGTCAAAAATTAAAACTATTATTCTTACAGTGATAAGTGCAGGCTTTGTTGGTCTAGGAATTTCATTGCTGGAAAAAAACATGCTGATCGGAATTCTGAACATTGTTTTCTTCGGAATCTGCTTGTTAATTTTCATCATTAACCTGATTCCTGATTCTGCCTACTTGAAAATTGATGAAAGAGGAATAGAGATGAAAAATTTATTCAGGGTGACCTTTATACCGTGGCAGGCTGTAAGCGGTTTTAGAACCAAAAGTATTTTCATTAATAAAATGGTGGTTTTTGATCTTGACCAAAAGCTTCTGGAATCTGTTAATATGAAATCGAAAACAGGAGCCTTTCCCGATACTTACGGAATGTCTGCAAAAAAACTTGCTGATCTGCTGAACGAATATAAATCAGAACTTGATGCTGAAAAGGATATAAAAATTCCGCATCAGTAAAGATGCGGAATTAATTTATTCTCTTTGTTGAACTATTATCTATACATAAACATGACAACTTGATCATCCACACCATCTCCATTTTCGTCATTCACATCATAAACAATTTGAAGCTCGTTTTGAGTAAGCTGTATGACATCGGTGGTGGTTCCGGCAACTGTTATCTTTTTTGTTGCAGGGTCATAAGTATAGCTTTCAGAAAAAAATCCGTCTTCTTCACATATGCCATCAGATTTTGTATAGAATATCTTTGAATTTAAAATTCCGTTGGATGTAAATTCGTAAGTGTTTTTTTTGTCGCAGTCATCTGGTAATTCTGTGTCTAATACAGCATTATTAGTTCCGTTGTAAATCACAATTTTACTTTCTTTCCATGTTCCTACGATTGATACAGCATTTTCGTTTTCATCGTCATTAGAGCATGACATAAGCGCAAAAACGCCTAAAGACATCATTAATATTTTTTTCATATTTGAATTTTTAACGCTGCGAATTTATCAATTTTTCCTTTGTTATGGAAATAAATAATACTGCGTAGACAAAAATCTACAGTTTATTTCAACTGATTTTTTACTTCCGTTCCAAACAATTCAATAGATTTTCTCATTACATCGTCTTCCGGTGCGCCTACGTCCATGTGACCGATAAATCTTGTGATTCCGAAAATTTCTTTTATGTAATTTATTTTATCTGCAACTTCATCCGGATTTCCGATAAATAATGCTCCGTCTTCGCTTCTGCCGCTTTCATACTGCATTTTGGTATAAGGAGCCCAGCCTCTGGACTTTCCGATTCTGTCCATCTGAGATTTATAATTGTAAAAATAACCTTCAATAACTTTTTTATCATCACTTACAAAAGTATGCGAGTGAATGGCAATCTGCATTTCAGACTCAGGATGACCAGCTTTCAGGTATTCCTGTTTATAAAATTCAATTAAATTTTTAAACTGAATCGGCATTCCTCCAATAATTGCAACAACTAAAGGCATTCCCAGTTTGGCAGCACTCAAAACAGATTGTGGTGTTCCGCCAACGGCTCTCCAGATCGGAAGTTTTCCATTGTTTTTTGCTCTCGGATATACCGTTTGATTTTGCATCGGAGCCCGAAGTTCTCCAGACCATGAAACATTTTCTTCTGAATTTATTTTTAATAAAAGTTCCAGCTTTTCATCAAAAAGCTGCTCGTAATCATTCAGTGAGTATCCATACAAAGGAAATGATTCTATAAAACTCCCACGACCTACATAGATTTCTGCCCTGCCATCAGAAATTAAATCTAATGTTGCAAAATCTTCATATACTTTTACGGGTTCGGAAGAGCTTAAAACCGTAACTCCGCTTGCCAATTTAATGTTTTTGGTAACACTTGCTGCGGCTGCCAAAACCATTTCCGGTGAAGAAACGGCGTAGTCCGGGCGGTGATGTTCTCCCATTGCAAAAACATCAATTCCCACATCATCCATTAGTTTTACCTGCTCAATGATTTCACGGATTTTGATGCCTGCATCTTTATATTTTCCGGTAGTTTGGTCAAAAGCTAAGTCGCCAAACATTCCTATTCCTAATTCCATATTGTTAATTTTAGATACAGCAAATTTAGATCAATGAAAATTCAAAAACATTGATGAATGGTAAGAACGGTGACTCTCCCTAAACAGCTATTTTTGATTTCCTAAAAGCCCAAAAAGGATTTTATCCCGGATTTCATCGGTGATTTCCGAAGTGCTTTCTGTATTTCTTTTAAACCAGAAATATGAATTGTTTAAAGTGTGAAGAATGAATCTCGTAGTGAAGGCAGGAGATTTCAGTTCCCAGTTTTCGGCTTTATAAATATCCGAAATCAGTTGTTCTACTTCCTGCTGGTAATTTTTCCTTAGAGAGACAAACTCGGGAAGTCTTTCTTCAAGATGTTTCCATTCGTTGGAGTAAATGTGGGTTACATCCCGGTTTTTTAAAACGATAGAAAGATGGTTGTCAATAAAAAGATTAAGCTTTTCGTGTGCGGAAACTTCAGTGTTTTTTACCTCTTTTAGCTTCTTGAAAAAATCATGAGCAACACCAAAACATATCCATTCCAGAATTTCTTCCTTTGAGCGGATATGCGCATATAGTGAAGCAGCCTTAATATTCAGTTTGGTTGCCAAATCTCTCATTGAACTTCCAACATAGCCTTTTTCTTTAAAAAGTTCTACAGCAACTTCGAGTATTTTGATCTGTTTTTCTTTTAACTCCATGATTTCAATGCAAAAATATATATTCTTTAGCTAAAAGTCTCCTTTTTAATATTGATTTTGTTCGTTGTAATTTTTAGTTATCCCAACTGATATGAATAAGAACATTAAAAGTTGAGAGTTTCCCGTAAAAAATATAATTTAAAAACTGATTTCGGAAATTTTGTCTTAAAACACAGTTCTTTAATTGTAATATTCGGAAATTTTGTCTTTTATTTTTGGAAAATTAATAATAGAATGCTTTTTGTGATAATCGTTTCAGAATAAATGATTGATAAGCATTAAGAAGATGAAGATGACAACGTACAAACTGAGACTGAATTATTTTCTTAATGCTTTTTTTGAAACAAATATCATCTTTTAACAGTGAGAATTGAACAGAATTTGATGCATATTTTAAAATTATTTGTCATTAGTTAAACATCAATTATAAACAATATGAATTTAAATCAATATACCGTAAAATCACAGGAAGCCATCCAGGCTGCACAACAGGTAGCAATGGAATTTGGTAACCAACAGATTGAGCCTCAACATTTACTGGAAGGAATTTTTCAGGTAGATGAAAATATTTCGCCTTTTTTGTTGAAAAAATCCGAAGCAGATGCGGCTTTAGTTAGAGAACGCAACCGTGATAATTTAGAAAAACTTCCGAAAGTAATGGGAGGAAATATTTACATTTCACAATCAGCGAATAAAGTTTTGCTTGATGCACCCAATATCGCTAAAAAAATGGGCGATGAATATGTAACGATTGAGCATTTATGGCTTTCGTTGTTGGAAACAAATTCCGAAGTTTCGAAAATGCTGAAAGATATGGGCGTGACCAAAAGTCTTTTGGAAGGGGGAATTAAAGAATTAAGAAAAGGCTCGAAAGCAACTTCTGCAAGTTCGGAAGAAACCTATCAGTCCTTAAATAAATATGCAAAAAACTTCAACGAATTAGCAGCAGAAGGAAAATTGGATCCCGTAATTGGTCGTGATGAAGAAATCCGAAGAGTATTGCAGATTCTTTCGAGAAGAACCAAAAACAATCCGATTCTGATTGGTGAACCCGGTGTTGGTAAAACGGCGATTGCGGAAGGAATTGCCCACAGAATTATCAGCGGTGATGTTCCTGAAAACCTGGTGGATAAGACATTGTATTCATTGGATATGGGTGCTTTGATTGCCGGTGCAAAATACAAAGGTGAGTTTGAAGAGCGTCTGAAATCCGTGGTGAATGAAGTGATTAAATCTGACGGACAGATCATTCTTTTTATTGATGAAATCCATACTTTGGTCGGAGCCGGAGGCGGTGAAGGCGCAATGGACGCGGCAAATATTCTGAAACCAGCTTTAGCGAGAGGAGAATTGAGAGCGATCGGTGCAACCACTTTGAATGAATATCAGAAATATTTTGAAAAAGATAAAGCTTTAGAAAGACGTTTCCAGAAGGTAATGGTGGAAGAACCGGATACAGAATCGGCAATTTCTATTCTTCGTGGAATTAAAGATAAATATGAAGCGCACCACAAAGTAAGAATCAAAGATGAGGCGATTATTGCGGCGGTGGAAATGTCTCAACGATATATTTCAGACCGATTTTTACCGGATAAAGCGATTGATTTAATTGATGAAGCTTCAGCAAAATTGAGAATGGAAATCAATTCAAAACCTGAAGAACTGGACGTTTTAGACAGAAAATTAATGCAGATGGAAATTGAACTGGCTGCAATTTCAAGAGAAGGGAACCAGACAAAAATCGATCATTTAAAAGAAGATATTGCGAAAATTTCTGAACAGAGAAATGAAATCAACGCCAAATGGCTGAAAGAAAAGCAAAAATCTGAAGATTTAACGCAGATTAAAAAAGATATAGAATCTCTGAAACTGGAGGCAGAAAGAGCTTCAAGAGCAGGAGATTACGCCAAAGTAGCGGAAATACAATACGGAAAACTGCGTGAGAAAGAGGAAGAGTTGAAAAAGCTTGAAATCGAAATGCAAAACCATCAGAATGAATTGATTAAAGAAGAAGTAACTTCTGAAAATATCTCTGAAGTGATTGCTAAATGGACCGGAATTCCTGTAACGAAACTTCTTCAGTCTGAAAGAGAAAAGTTATTGAATCTGGAGACCGAACTTCATCACAGAGTAGTTGGACAGGACGAAGCAATTACAGCCGTTGCTGATGCGATCCGAAGAAACAGAGCGGGATTGAGTGATGATAAGAAACCAATCGGGTCATTCTTATTCTTAGGAACAACGGGAGTTGGAAAAACTGAGCTGGCAAAAGCTTTAGCGGAGTTTTTATTTGATGATGAAAATAATATGACGCGAATTGATATGAGCGAATATCAGGAGCGTCACAGTGTTTCGAGATTGGTAGGTGCGCCTCCGGGATACGTTGGTTATGATGAAGGCGGACAATTAACGGAAGCCGTGAGAAGACGACCGTATTCTGTGGTTCTTTTAGATGAAATTGAAAAAGCACATCCTGATGTTTTCAATACTTTGTTACAGGTTTTGGATGACGGAAGATTAACCGATAACAAAGGAAGAGTGGTGAATTTCAAAAATTCGATTATCATTATGACTTCGAATTTAGGTTCGCACCTTATTCAGGAACGCTTCGACTCCGCTCAGCGTGACAAAGATGATAATATCAGTCCTGAAACTTTAGATGAAGCAAAAGATGAAGTCTTTGATCTCTTGAAACAGACGCTCCGTCCGGAATTCTTAAACAGAATTGATGAGGTTGTACTGTTCCAGCCATTGAGAAAAAAGGAAATCGGAAAAATCGTTACCTATCAGCTGAGAGGATTTAATGATATGCTGTCGAAAAGAAATATCATTATGACGGCAACACAAGACGCAGTAGATTACCTGATGAATAAAGGATATGATCCTGCGTTCGGGGCAAGACCGTTGAAAAGAGTAATTCAGCAGGAAGTTTTAAACAAATTATCAAGAGAAATTCTAGCCGGAAAAGTGAACGATGGCGACAGAATCACTCTGGATTATTTTGATGAAACAGGTTTGGTTTTCAGACCGACAGATTTATAAGTAGTTTTTTTTCATATATATTATTTTTATGATAAGTGCTGTAGAGTAATCTGCGGCACTTATTTTTTTGTCGAAGTACGATAAAATCAGGGAATTTTAACCAGTTAAAAAGCAATATATCCTATTTTTTCATTAATTTGCGTTGACATTTTTAAAACAAAATAATATGGAAAACAACGCTGAAACAAAAGTAAAGAAAGGACTTGGAGAACCTAATGTTATCCCTACGGAAGTAATACAAAGCCAGGTAGATAATTACCGTAATAATCAGCTTATGGCGATTAATGAATGTATGGGAATGGAGGATGCTAATGCTATTTGGTTTGATATGGTAACATTAAAAAAGTTTATTGCAGATATTGAGAAAGAAGCTTATGAAGTAGATCCTGAAGTAAGAACAGAAGATTTGGGAATTCGTTTTTACTATGCAGCTTATCCTGAAGACCCGCAAGAGCCTATTCCTGCTGATTATGCAAAAAGGCATACCCTTATCATGGTTCCTACAAAAAAGAAGGATGATCTTAATTATGATTTTAATCCTTATGAAGACAGTTCTCATGCGTTGGCTGTAACTCTTGAAGTTTCAGGCAGAGCGGTTGCTCAGAATCACGGAGCGCTTATTCCGCCGGGAAATTCAATTGTAGAGTCGTATTAATGTCTGAGATACATTTGTTGCTGCAGAATGTGATGATTGTTTCAGAAGGTTTGGCAGCATTCATTGCTGTTGTCATGACTTTCATTAGAAAAAGTAAAAGTCTGTACAGCTATTTTGCGGGATATCTGGTGTTTATTTTTTGTTGTGAAGCCTTTGGGAAATATGGCGTAAAATACAGTCCGTTTCCTATGCATCTATTTTTCAACTATTTTGTAATACCATTAGAATTTATATTTTTCTTTTGGCTGTATGCTTATGTCTCTTTAAAGAAAAAAGTATTGTTCTGGATTTTTACAGCTGTTTTTTTATTAGCCTATATACCCAATGAGCTTTATTTTTTAAAAAACAAATATATTTTCTCTTTCAATTATACATTTGGAAGCGTTTTGTTGATGTTTTTGGTAGTCTTGGAATATTATAAACAAGTCAATTCGGATCGTATTCTGGAATTTGCTAAAAATCCTATGTTTTATACCAATCTCGGAGTAACTTTATTTTATATCGGGACACTGCCTTACTGGACGTTTTATCTTCAGATTCACGAGCACAAACAAATCTGGGGCATATATACTTTGTATTTTCAGGCTTCGGCGGTTATTATGTATCTTATGTTTGCAAGTTCTTTTATATGGGGGAAACAGAATTATTCTTAACGATTATTTTATTCAACATTTTCTTTGTATTTTTTATTGTCGCCGTAATGGTTTATATAAAAAAATACAAACAAAGAAAGGCAGAATATCTTACTGAAATTCAGATAAAAAATGAAATTCATCAAAGAGAGCTTCTTGCTACGCAGGTTGAAATACAAAAGGCAACCATGCAACAGATCGGGAGGGAGCTGCACGATAATATTGGTCAGAAGCTTGTTTTAGCAAGTCTTTATACGCAACAGCTTCTTTATGAAAACAGAGCGCCCGAAGAAAGCGAACGGATAGATCAGGTTTCACAGATCCTCAATCAGTCGCTTCAGGATTTAAGAAGTCTTTCTAAAACGCTTACAGATGATAATATTACAAAAAAAGACATTAAAACCTTAATTCAGGAAGAGGTAAGCAATGCCAACTCACTGCAGAAATGTACTATTCATTTTGAAAGTAATATTGATCTTTTAGATTTAGACTTTGTTCATAAAAATGTTTTGCTAAGAATTACTCAGGAATTTATACAAAACAGCATAAAACATGCTCAATGCAGCAATATTTTCATTAAATTAGAGACAACAGACGAAGAGGGATGGAAGCTGGCGATTCGGGATGATGGAGTAGGATTTGATACTCAGAACACACTTTCCAACGGAATTGGTCTTACCAATATGAGAAACCGGGCATCTATTATTGATGCAGAATTTACACTTCACAGTCGGGAAAATGAAGGAACTTTTGTTGAAATAAAACAGATAAAGCCATGAAGAAAACCATTATAATTGTTGATGACCATTTACTGATAGCCAAAGCTCTTGAAAGTATTATTAATAATTTTCCCGGTTTTACAGTGAAAGGCGTTGCAGAAAACGGAAAAGCACTTATCGAAAAACTTCAGGCTACTGAGGAAAAGCCGGATATTATACTCTTAGACATCAGTATGCCGATTATGGATGGATTTGAAACTGCTCAGTGGCTTCGCAAAAATCTTCCGGACATCAAGGTTATGGCTCTCAGTATGCAGGGCGATGACCAAAGTGTTATCAAGATGATTAAATACGGAGCAAAAGGCTATATGCTGAAAAACACGCATCCCAAAGATCTGGAACATGCATTATCAAAGCTTTCATCTGAAGGTACTTTTTATCCTGAATGGGCAGAGAAAATCATTTTTTCCACCCTTAATGGTAATAAAAATGATAAAGAACTGAAAATTTCCGACAGAGAAAAAGAGTTTCTTTCTTATACGGCAACCGAACTCAGTTATAAAGAGATTGCTGAAAAAATGTTCTGCAGTCCGCGAACTGTGGAAAGTTACCGCGATCAGCTTTGTGAAAAACTAGGGTTGAAAACAAGAGTCGGACTGGCAGTTTTTGCTTTAAAAAATGGCTTTGCTGAATCTTAATCAATCAACTTATTCTGTCACTAAGATTAGTATTTTTAATAAAAAAAGGAGTTTTTGTACTCCTTTTTTTTGTTTATTATTCTGAAAAATTTTTCAGCTTATTTTATATTGACCAATTCCACATCAAAGATGATGGTAGAACCTGCCGGAATTGCTGCTCCGGCTCCGTTGTCTCCGTAAGCTAAATCTGAAGGGATGTAAAATCTGTATTTAGATCCTTTACTCATGAGTTGGATACCTTCCGTCCATCCTTTTATGACTGCACCAAGGTTGATATCCATTGGGGCGCCACCATTTTTATCGGTAGAATCAAAAACAGTTCCATCAAGCAGTTTTCCGGTATATTTTACCTGTACAATATCTGATGCTTTAGGTTTGGTTGTACCATCTCCTTCCTGTAATATTTCGTATTGTAAACCGGATGCGGTAGTCTTTACTTTAGGATTGCTTTTATTTTTGGCAAGAAACTCCTGACCCTTTTTCTTGTTTTCCCCTGCCTGTGCTAATGCTTCAGAATGTTTCTTTTCACTTTGCTTCTGCATAAATTCCTGCATAAAGGTATTCATTTCTTCGGCAGGCATCAGTTTTTCTTTGCCTTCCATTTCTTCTTTGATAGCCTGTGCCAAAAGATCTGCATCTACTTTGAAGCCTTCCTGCTTCATATTTTGTGCAATATTAAGACCGATATAGTAAGAAGCTTTTTGGTCATCCGTATACTTGCTGTCTCCTTGTGTGCCATCTTTCTTATCACACGAAACACTTAATGCTGCTATGCAGAATAATGCAGTAATCTGTTTTTTCATTTAAATTTATTATTGATCAGTAAATTATTTTAATCGCTGCAAATCTATCATTAATTATAGAAATTTCTTATTGCAAAATAATTTTTTTACCACAATTTTCAATTGATCATCTGATAGTTGATTTGATTAATTTATGATTAAAACTGCAGATCAACCAAAACAGGAAAATGATCAGAAGGATACAGAAGATTTTCTCTTCGGTCATTAATGTGCCTGTGAGATTTTATTGTAAAGCCTTTTACAAAAATATAATCAATTCTGTTTTGGGGAATTTCATTGATATTAAATCCGGTAAAAGTTCCTACAGGACCATAATGTTTGGTTTCTGATTTATAAAAAGTATCGTCTAAATTTCTTGAAAGTATTTGTACAGGCTCAGTTTCTTCAGTTAAATTAAAATCCCCGCTCAGAATGACCGGGAGATTTTTAGGATTCATTTCTTTTGCTTTTTTCAGAATCAAATCTGCAGACTTCACTCTCGCCACATTTCCTACATGATCGAAATGAATATTCATTGCTAAAAATTCTTTTTTCGATTTTTTATCTTTAAAAAAAGCATAGGTACAAATTCTGTTATAAGCAGCATCCCATCCTTTAGACGGTTTCTCCGGCGTTTCAGAAAGCCAGAAAGTTCCGGATTTTACAACCTGAAGTTTCTCCTTATCATAAAACAAGGCAGAAAACTCACCTTTTTCTTTTCCGTCATCTCTTCCTACGCCTACATATTCGTAGTTTTGCATTCCGTTTTTAATGTCTTTCATTTGTTCCGGAAGGGCTTCCTGCACGCCAAAATAATCTGGCTGATAATAATTCAGCAGATCAATGGCATCTTGTTTTCTGTTAGTCCAGGAATTTTCTTTGTCAGAATCAAGATTCAGCCGGATATTAAATGACATGACTTTTAAGTTTTGCGAAAACATAAACGAAAAAAATAGCAGAAGTAGAGTAGTTAACCTGAAATTCATTTTTGGTGTTGTATTAAATTTAAACAAAAATAAAGTTTCTCAACGAAAGAGAAACTTTTTTGATGTAATTAAATGGTTAAATCATCCCGATCTTCTTCAATACTTATACAGAATTTTTTGAAATCTTTTGGATTTAGTTTTTTATCACTTTGTATTTTAAACACTCGCAGGGCTTTATAGTAATCAAGAATTTTTATTTTTTTAAGATTTAAAAATTCCCTGAATTCTTCGGAGTCAACATCGCTTTTCAAAACGGCGAGATAGGTTTTCATGCCTAGATGATTTGGATTAAACCACTTCCTATATCCCTATATTTCAATCCTTCAATAGGTTTTGCCTGAGTTTCAATCAGTTTCCATATCTCTTTCGCTGTTTTTTCCGGAAACTGTTCAATCAGTAGGGCTGCAAGACCTGAGACATGAGGTGTTGCCATACTGGTTCCGCTTAACGGTGCATAATAGTTTTTATTTTTAATATTTTTGGAGTAACTGCTGAAAATATCCACTCCTGGAGCGCAGACATCAATGTTTCCGCCTTCCAAAGGATTGATGCCTGCGTTGGAAAATCTTGCAATTTTCATTTGTCCGTCAATCGCTGCAACTGCCATAATAGAAGGCGAATTTGCCGGTGCAGAAACCGGTTTTGGAAGAGAAGGTCTGCTGCTGTCATTTCCCGCTGCCGCAATAATGAGACAGTTGTTTTCCAAAGCTCTGTTTCCTACTGTTTCAAAAAGTACGGACGGTTTTTCGTTGATTCCGACCGGAGCAGCAAGTGAAAGTGAAAGTATTCTGAATTTTTTTGTAATAGCCCAGTCGATGGCATCAATCACGCTGCTTGTTGTTCCTTTTCCCTGATTTGAAAGTACTTTGGCAACTTTCAGATTACAGTCTTTTGCGATCCCGTAGCGTTTTCCGGTATCAGATCGTAAATTTCCGGCAGCAATTCCTGCGCAGTGAGTTCCGTGACCATTCGGATCAGAATTCCAGTCTTCGCCTTCAATGAAAGATTTTCCTTCAACGGTTCTCGCTGAAAAGTCAGGATGGGTCATTTCCAGTCCGGTATCCAGAATGCAGATATCGATTCCTTTTCCGGTAAATGATGTTTTGTCAATGCCAATTGCTTTAAGTCCCCATTCCAGTTCAATTAAGCTTTTTGGAGGAATCGGTTTGTTGTTGATGAAATTTTCCAGTTCACTGATTTTATCGGAAAGCTCAGCCGTTTTTTTCTTGAGTTCGGCAATAATTTTCATTTCATCTGCCGGAAAAAAATCCCTTTCTTTCTCAAAATACATGATAGGATTAGATTCGTTTTTCACGGCTTTTTTCAGCTGGTCTTCATCCATGTTTTCTACTACCATTACTCCGAGATTTTTGTATAAAACTCCGTTGTCCTCATCAATCACTTCGTAAGAACGGTTGTCTTTCGACAGAAATTCTGATGAGGTAATGCTTACTTCCAGTTCTTTTTCCACTTTTTTGATGGAACTTTTCGCCTGATCCTTCAAAAGGACGATGTATCTTTCGTTTTCCATGGCTGATGTATGTTTATGTGATCTTGGTTAGTATTTTTTCAATAATGAGATAAATGTCTTCTGATAAAAGGCTCAGTCTCAGTTTTTTGTTGATTCCTGCAATAGATGTATTCTGTGAAAGCAGCTGTTCCCAAAACTGACCTATTTTTATAACAGAATTCAGCTCTTTAATTGTAGCATCATCCAGAATATTGTTTTGATAAAGCGAAATCATCAAGCCTGAAAGTAATTCTTCCGATTCATCAATTTTTTTCTGTTCTTTTGCGAGCAGCTCAGTAAGAAACCCGTGAATCATTTCAATTCCGTTAAAAGAAAAACCGTACAACAAATTTCGTTTTCCGGAGCTGATATTTTCAAGTTTCACTGGATTAAAGCCACGTTTTACTGTTTCAATCATGCTCATTATTTTCAGAACTTCAGATTCGCGAGTCGTATTTCCTTTGGCTTTAAAATAATCAAGCAATTGATGAAGAAAAGCATCAAACTGGCTGTCAAAATCAAAGGATTTCGCAAGATATACTTCCTGAACTTTATTAAGTTGATCCAGATGAAACTCCAAAGTCTGCGTCGTATGATGAATCAGTTCCTGCATTACTCAAATGTTATTTGTTCTACTTCTTTACCGTCTTTATCTTTGTAAGACACGATGCGGATTCCTTCCGCTTCCATCGAAACCTGAAGATTTATAAATAATTTGTCTTTATCTTCTGCGGATGTTGTGTTAGGATCAATATAGATATTATTCAGTTTGGAGTTCACAAGCTTATATTTATTCAGTAACACACTAGAGAAGATTTCCTTTAGCTCGTTGACTTCTGTATCTGAACTTCCGTCCTGTGGCCGGAAAATTCCAGTATTTAAAGTTTTTATCTGTGATTTTAAATCTAATTTCACCACCTCTGTTGTGGGAAGCTTTCCAAACTTCTGATCGGTAGACTCCAGTTTTTTAAATATTGATTTAAAGTCTTCAGTCTGAATCTGCTTTTTAGAAATTTCTGTGATATTAAGCCTTTTTTCTCTGTTGACGAGACGGATTCTTTCATTTACTTCACCAATCAGCTGATCTTCATTTATTTTAAAATTATACTTTTCATCTGCATCAATATCAGTAATTTTTAGAGGGATTTCCATTTTTACGCTGGGTAAAGCATATCTCGGAGCTGTAAAATATTTCAGATATTCATGTTTGGCGTATTCTTTTGCGATGGCAATAGCGTTTTCGTCTGCTCTTTTACGAGCCTGAATTATCTCATTGTTGAGATAATCCAGGTAATCTGATAATTTTATCATAGTCGTAAAATTTAAAATTTACTGAGCGAGCAAACCTAAAACTTTTTCCAGTCCTGCAGGCATTTCATCGTTGGTTGCCCGTACTTTTACTCCTAAAGAATATTCTTTTTCCACTTTAATTCCTGTGCTTGAAGAACGTTTGTAAGAAACATTTACACTGAATTTTACCGGACCCCATCCTCCCGAAGCACCTGCATCAATCCCAAAATTGCTGCTTACATCTTTGGTGTATGTAGAATTGAGCTTCACATTAAAATCTACTTCACAGGATTCTATTCTGAAGCACGGAACATTCAGTAACGCAATAAACGGAACCGAAAGTTCAACATCCTGCTGAATTGTTTTTGGATTAGAATTGCTTTCAGGTTTTGTGTCATCAAAATCAGGGTTAGGCACATTTTTTTTGTATTTAAAATCTGCCATTCTCAGTTTCTTAGGACTATTGGGATTGTTGGGATCAGTAGCTTCAAAACCAACCTCATTAATAAAACTTACTGTAGAAACTGAAGCATTGGATTGTGCTTTCACACAAGCATCAAGCGGACCTCCGATTACGGTAGCAAAGTCTATACTCCCCAGTTCGGCAGCAAAATCTGCATTGGAGGCATCAGAAGTTCTGAAAATTTCATCATCTGCAGCCATTCTCATAGAAATCATTTTTAAGACTTGTGATGATGCGCTGGCTAAAGATTTTTCCCATTTTTCGTCATAAGCAGATTTGAACTGATCAATGATCGAAAGAATTTCTTTTGTTGAAAGATCTTTCAGTTCAGAGATTTCCACTCCTGAAATTTTATCATACACATTCGGAGAAATTATTTGCTGTACTCCGGATAAAAGTTCAATTAATTCGTTTTTTGATTTTTTGGTGTGATTGGCTTCCAGCACCGATTTCAATGTTTCCATTTTGATTTTGTTTTGGTTAATACTAATTTGTAGTACAAATGTATCTCGCTAAAAAAGAAAACATTGCAGGTAAATCACCGAAATTGAAAGGGTGTTTTTCCCTAACGGAAAATGTATTGTTAAGTAAATGTTAGTGGTAACTAATAAAAAACTCTTTTAAAAATTTTTAAAAGAGTTTAATGGTATTAATAAAGTTAGAAATTATAGTTAATTCGATTTTTTTGCTTTAATCATTGCTTCCAGCGCATCCCACATTTCCTGCGGAATATCTTCCAGCATGTTAAATTCTCCTGCACCCTGAAGCCATTCTCCACCGTCGATGGTTACTACTTCGCCATTCATATAAGCAGAATAGTCAGAAACCAGATATGCTGCAAGGTTTGCCAGTTCCTGATGTTCACCGACTCTTCTCAGCGGCACTTTTTTTCTCATATCAAATTTCTCCTGCAAATCTCCCGGAAGCAGTCGGTCCCATGCTCCTTTTGTAGGAAAAGGACCGGGCGCAATCGCGTTGAAACGGATTCCGTATTTTGCCCATTCAACAGCTAAAGATCTTGTCATTGCCAAAACTCCTGCCTTTGCACAAGCAGACGGAACAACGTATGCTGAACCCGTCCAAGCGTAAGTTGTAACAATATTCAATACTGTTCCAGGAGTTTTAGAATCAATCCAATGTTTTCCTACAGAAAGCGTACAGTTTTTGGTTCCTTTCAATACAATATCCAAAATAGAATCAAAGGCAGAATGCGTTAATCTTTCTGTTGGTGAAATAAAATTTCCGGCAGCATTATTCAGAAGAATGTCAATTTTTCCGAATTCCTTTAAGGCAGCCTCTTTCATGGCTTCTACTTCATCCCAGTTTCGTACATCGCATGCTACGCAAAGTACTCTTCCTCCGGTTTGTTCTTCAAGCTCTTTGGCGGTAATTTGTAATTTTTCCAGATTTCTGGATGTGATAACTACTTTTGCGCCCAGTTCAAGAAAGTATTTGGTCATTGCTTTGCCAAGTCCGCTTCCGCCTCCTGTAACAATGGCAACTTTATCTTGTAATGCGCCTTCACGCAGCATAGGTTGTGTGTACAAATTCATATTTTGAATATTTTAACGATAATCAGATAATGTGTGTTTTGTAAATTTAGCATAAAAATTTCTTTTAGCGGTTCGGAAAAGCTATGCTCAAGATATTAACCCTAAAAAACATAAAAGCCTGATAAATAATTATCAGACTTTTTACAACTATAAAACTAAATTAATGTTATTTATCAGCAATTACAACTCCTTTGAATGCAAGTGTTTTAGGTGTTTTGCTGTCACTTGTAGTTACATTGACGGTTTTGGTAAAAGCTCCCGGATTTGCAGCATTATAACTTGCTTCTACAAAGCCTTTTTTGCCGGGTTTAATTTCTGTTTTGGTATAATCGGCAGTAGTGCAGCCGCAAGATGGCGCAACATTTTCTATCATAATTGGCTTTCCGGAAGTATTGGTAAATTCAAATCTGATCAGTTTTGGTTTTCCCTGCGGGATATTTCCCACATCAATAGTCTCTGCTTTCCATTTGATGGCATCAGCTATAACTTTAATAACAGAAGAGCTCTCAACAGGAAATACATTAGCATAAATAGGTGAAAATGCTAAAGCCGCCAAAAGCGCAGAAATGGTAAATTTTTTCATAGTATTTCGATTTTTAAATTAATAATTATTCTAAATATTTTATTTTGATATGACAAATATATATCTCATAAAGGATTAATTTTGTTAATTGCTCTCTAATGTTTGTTAATAAGTTGTTAATGATGTATTTCTCATTATTTTTTTAAATAATATTGTTTCATAATATGGAAATAAAAAAACTTAATATCATTATCAGTTTAGGTATTGTGGCGATTATCGGAATTTTGATTGCCCAGCTTTTGTGGACGAGACAAGCCTATCATCTGGAGGATAAAAAGTTTAATCAGAAAGTTAATATTGCATTGTTGGAAGTTGTAAAAAAACTCTACGGCTCCAAAGCGTCGTTTACGGAAAATCCGGTACAGAATATAGCAAATGACTATTATGTAGTAGATATTAACAACGAATTTGACCCTACAATTCTGGAGCATTATTTAAAAACGGAATTTACCAGATTTCAGATCAACACAGATTATGTTTATGCGGTTTACAACTGCCACAGTGATCGCATGGTGTACGGAAGATATATCTCAACTAAAGATCAGGAGCCGGAAAGAAAGATGATCAGCTTTCCGAAACATGAAAATCTGGTGTATTATTTTTCAATACGGTTTCCTGATAAAACAACTTATCTTGTAAGCTCACTGAAATTCTGGTATGTATTGACGATTGCTCTCATTGTGATACTTTTTGTTTATGTGTATTCTATTTACACCATTATTCAGCAGAAAAAATTCTCCGAACTTCAACGTGATTTTATCAACAATATGACTCATGAGTTCAAGACGCCATTGTCATCTATTCTTTTGGCAGCAGAAGCTTTGGGTAAGCAGGAAACAATTCAAAGCAGCCAAAAATTAAAGACTTATACAGCCATCATTGCCAATCAGGGAAATAAGCTGAATCATCATATCGAAAAAATTTTGAATATTGCTAAAAATGATGCTTCCGGACTAAAATTAAATCTTCAGGAAATAAATATTTCATCTTTTCTGAATGATATTAAACAACAGATCAGTCAAAAAAATGAAAACGTAAGGATTGATATAAAAATTGAAAATGAAACAACTATACTGGCAGACGAATTCCATTTCAGCAATGTGGTGCATAATATCATAGATAATTCAATAAAATACTGTGACAGAAAACCTCATATTGAAATTTCTGAAACCAAAGATTCAAAAGGATTTTATTTAAAATTCAAAGACAACGGAATAGGAATTCCGGATAAAAATATTTCATCTGTTTTTGATCAGTTTTACAGAATAAATACCAGAAAATCTGATGAAGTCAGTGGGTTTGGGCTTGGATTATTTTACGTGAAAAAAATTGTACAGCAGCACCGGTGGAAAATCTCGGTTGAGAATAATCCAGATCAGGGTATTACTATTATGATCTTTATTCCCTTTCAAAATTAACAGATATGGAGAAATCTAAAATTTTATATGCCGAAGATGATCAGACGATTGCATTTCTGATTCAGGACAGTCTGGAAAATCATTATGACATTCACTATTGTGCGGACGGAAAAACTGCATTGGAAGCCTTTCGCAATTACGATTTTGATATTTGTCTTCTGGATATCACGATGCCCGGAATGGACGGTTTTGAACTTGCAGAACACATCAGAAATGCAGATTCTGAAATTCCTATTATTTTTATTTCTGCCAAATCTTTAAAGGAAGACCGGATTAAAGGTCTAAGGCTTGGAGCCGATGATTATCTGGTAAAACCTTTCAGTATTGAAGAACTCATTCTCAAAATTGAAATTTTTCTGAAAAGATCAAAAAAGGCACAACCCGTCTCTCTAAATTACGGAGTAGGCAATTTTTCTTTCGATCCTCAAAACTATATATTAAAAGATCAATCAGGCAAAATGGTTTCTCTTACTCAGAGAGAATCAGAATTATTACTTTTTTTTATTAAAAATAAAAATAAGGTTCTGAAAAGACAGGAAATACTTAAAGCAATCTGGGGAGATGACGATTATTTCATGGGACGGAGTTTAGATGTTTTTATTTCCAGGCTGCGAAAGATTTTTTCTTTTGAAGAAAATATAAGAATAGAAAACATTCATGGAATCGGCTTCCGGTTTTCAGAGAAATAATCTTTTTCTGGCTTTATATGATTGTTTCTAATTGAAACTTAGGCTAAAACCAGAAATTTAAAAAAAATAATTCAACAATCTTTTAATATTTTCAGATTTCAAATTATTAGATTATTGGTTTTGGCTACAATAATCTTTGATTTGGTCACATTGTTCTGTTTATCAATCATCAACTTTGTACTGTAAATAATTAACCCCATTAAAAACAATCAAAATGAGTACAAAAAAAGTATGGTTTGTAACAGGCGCTTCAAAAGGTTTAGGACTAACATTAGTAAAAAAATTAATAGCTGAAGGTTATTTCGTTGCGGCAACTTCAAGAAATATTTCAGAATTACAGAAAGTCATCAGCGCAGAAAATTCTGAATTTCTTCCACTGGAAGTGGATCTGGTGAATGAAAATTCTGTTTCAGAAGCGATTTCTAAAACAGTTGAGAAATTCGGGAAGTTAGATGTAATTGTGAATAATGCCGGTTACGGACAATTGGGAACTTTGGAGGAGCTGACCGACAAAGAAAGCCGCCAGAATTTCGATACCAATGTCTTTGGTTCTCTTAATGTTATCAGAAAATCAATGCCATATCTTAGAGCACAGAAAAGCGGTCTTGTTATCAACATTGCATCCATTGGCGGATTGACCGGAGATTTTCCTGGTTGGGGAATCTATTGCGCAACCAAGTTTGCAGTCGTAGGCTTCACGGAAGGTTTGGCTGCTGAGGCGAAAGAATTTGGCGTGAATGCTACGGTGGTTTATCCCGGATATTTCAGAACTGAATTTCTTACCGGAGGTTCACTTCGCACTCCTGAAAATGAAATTGATGCGTATACGATGACAAGACAAATCCAAAAAGCACACGAGCAGGACATCAATGGCAATCAGCCCGGCGACCCGGAAAAAGCAGCGGTGGCGCTTGTAGAATTAGCAGCAATGGAAAATCCGCCGGTTCATTTAGTTTTAGGTTCCGATGCTTTTCAAATGGCAAACAATAAATTAAGCACACTTCAGAATGAAATTTCTGATTTCAAAACATTAAGTATTTCAACAGATTATTAATTTTGTAAGGCAGCAGTTGACGGACTGTTGCCTTTAATTCTTCAGGTTATGACTAACAGAAAATTATACACTATAGATACCGTTGCTGAATTTCACAGGATTTGCGGATTGTCTCAGCCTCAGCATCCGCTGGTTAGTCTGGTGGATTACAGCCAGGTAGAATATCAAATTGATGAGCCTGAAATCAGCTGGGTTCAGGAGTTGTATTTTATGGGATTCAAGCGGAATCTGCAAGGTAAGTTGCATTACGGACAGAGCCAGTATGATTTCGATGGCGGTCTAATGTGCTTCATTGCGCCCAGACAATTGGTTAGGATGATTATTGACAAGTACGACACAAAACCTTCGGGATTTCTTTTGGCTTTTCATCCAGATTTCATTTGGAATACCCCTTTGGCAAAGACCATTCACAATTATAAATTCTTCGGTTACGATGTGAATGAAGCTTTGTTTCTTTCCGAAAAAGAAGAGGAAACTTTAATCGGTCTTTTTAAAGGCATTGAAAGAGAATACCAATCTGGAATTGATGAATTCACTCAGAATATCATCATTTCCCAAATTGAAGTGATTTTGAATTACTGCGAACGGTTTTATCAAAGACAATTCATCACCAGAAAAAAGAGCAATCACCAGATTTTGGATAAATTGGAAAATATTCTGGAAGATTATTTCAATAATAAAGTCATCAAAAAAGGTTTGCCAACCGCCAATTATATTGCTGAATCACTAAATATTTCCACTAATTATTTAGGAAGTCTTTTGAAGTCTTTGACGGGGCAAACGACGCAGCAACACATTCACGAAAAACTGATTGAAAAAGCAAAAGTAAAGCTTTCCACGACTGAACTTTCAGTGAGCGAGATTGCTTATGAATTGGGATTTGAGCATTCGCAGTCTTTCAGCAAATTATTTAAAGCTAAAACAGATATTTCACCTTTGGAGTTTCGGAAGTCGTTTAACTGACATCAGTAATTCTCATACAACATTCGTCATTTTGCATACATCCGATTTTAGATTTCTCATCAACTTTGTCTTATTAAAAATCAAGATAAATGAAAAAAGTAAAATTAGGAAACCAAGGATTAATTATCCCGAATATCGGTTTGGGATGTATGGGAATGACAGGTTTTGGCGATGCTGATATGTATGGAAAATCTGATGAGAAAGAATCAATTGCAACCATTCACCGTTCTTTGGAATTGGGCGGAAATTTTCTCGACACGGCTGATTTGTACGGTCCTTTTAAAAATGAACAGCTGATTGCAAAGGCCATCGAAGGAAATCGTGACCAATACATTATTGCGACGAAATTCGGATGGGAAATTGATGACAATGAACAAGTCACCTGGAAAATCAACGGTCAAAAAGATTATGTAAAAAAATCGGTTGAACGTTCTTTGAAAAATCTGAAAACTGATTACATCGACCTTTATTATATGCATCGTCTCGATAAAAATGTTCCGATTGAAGAGACCGTTGGAGCGATGAGCGATTTGGTAAAGGAAGGGAAAATCGGTTATATTGGTTTGTCGGAAGTTGGTTCGGAAACCGTGAGAAGAGCAAACGCTGTTCATCCGATTTCCGCAGTACAAAGTGAATATTCTTTATTTGAAAGAACAGTTGAAGAAAAAGGGGTAATTAAAACTCTGAATGATTTGGGAATTGGCTTTGTGGCGTATTCTCCTTTAGGAAGAGGATTTTTATCAGGAAACATTAAAACCATTGACGATTTGCCGGAAAATGATTTCCGACGAGGAATTCCTCGTTTTCAGGAAGAACATTTTTATAAAAATATTGAACTAGTAAAAGCGATTGAAATTATGGCGAAAGAAAAAGATATTACATTTTCACAATTGGCTTTGGCATGGATTATCAGCAAAGAAATTGTTCCGATTCCGGGAACGAAACGCAGAAAATATCTTGAACAGAATATTGAAGCGACAAATATCCAATTGAATGAATCTGATTTACAAAAGTTGGAAAGTATTGTACCTTTAGGAACGGACACAGGAGCGACTTATGATGAGTTTGGAATGGGACTTTTGGATTATTGATTTTTTGCCACGAATGCACGAATTTTATTTAAATATGAACACCATAAAATCTATTTCACAGTTTCATCGGTTATTATCACTTCCCGAACCGAAACATCCGATGGTAAGCGTCATCAATCTTTCGGAAAGTGTTTTCATTGAAGATGATGTGTGGAAAGGATTTGTAAGCCATTATTATTGTGTTGCCTTAAAACGGAAAGCGACCGGAAAAATAAAATACGGACAACAACATTACGATTATGACAAAGGAGTTTTGAGTTTTACGGCGCCGAATCAGGTACAATATCTGGATTTAAAGACGATGGATTGTGAAAATACAGGTTATCTTTTGATTTTTCACGAGGATTTTCTGTTGAAACATTCTTTAGCAAAAACGATTCCATCTTACGGATTTTTCTCTTATGCTGTGAATGAAGCGTTGCATCTGTCTGAAGATGAGGAAAATAATCTGTTGGAAATTTTGAATAAAATTGATAAGGAATGTGAACGTATCGACCAGCATACGCAGGAAATTATTCTGTCACAGATAGAGTTGCTGCTAAATTACTCAAAGCGGTTTTATGAGAGACAATTTATTACCAGAAAAAGCGGAAATCATCAGATTTTGGCGAAGTTTGAGACGTTTCTGAATAATTATTTTGCTCAAGAGTCGGCTCAAAAAGGTTTACTGACTGTCCATCAGATTGCCGAAGCAATGAATCTTTCTCCTAATTATCTGAGTGACCTTTTGCGGGTTCACACCGGACAAAACACGCAGCAACATATTCACGAAAAGCTTATCGGTAAGGCGAAAGAAAAACTTTCTACGACTGAGTTATCAATAAGTGAGATTGCTTATGAACTGGGATTCGAGCATTCACAGTCTTTTTCTACACTTTTCAAAAAGAAAACAAGTATGTCACCACTGGAATTTCGGCAGTCATTTAATTGAGGTTTTTCTTGCAGAATGAACAGGTTTTTCAGTTTAATCTTCGGGAGATCAGAATAAAAAATGCAAATCTGCAGTTGTGCAAATTTGCATTTTAAAATTATTCTTCTACTTCAAAAAGCAACCGCTCCCCGAATTTTTCTTCATTGATTATTCCGTTATCGTAAACTAAATTTCCATTAACGAAAGTATGGGTGACTTTTGAACGAAAACTCATCCCTTCCATTGGGCTCCAGCCGCATTTATACAATATGTTTTCTTTTTCAACAGTCCAGTTGGTATCCAAATCTACCAAAGCCAGATCAGCTTTGTAGTCTTCTCTGATGAAGCCTCTTTTTTCAATTCTGAATAAAACTGCAGGATTGTGACACATTTTTTCGACAATTCTTTCCAAAGAAATTTTGCCTGTATGGAAATTTTCTAGCATTGCAGCTAAAGAATGCTGTACTAAAGGTGCACCGGAAGGACATTTTGTATAGACATTCTGTTTTTCTTCCCAGGTATGTGGTGCGTGATCAGTAGCAATTACATCAATTCTGTCGTCCAGCAACGCCTCCCAAAGTCCGTCTTTATCTTTTTGCGTCTTTACAGCAGGATTCCATTTGATAAGTCCGCCTCGTGTTTCGTAATCTTCATTGGTGAAAGTCAAATGATGAACACAAACTTCCGCCGTAATTTTTTTATCCTTTAATGGAATGTCATTTCTGAAAAGTTCCATTTCTTTTGCGGTTGAAAGATGAAATACGTGCAGTCTCGCCCCGGTTTTTTTGGCAAGTTCAATAGCTTTTGATGATGATATGTAGCAGGCTTCTTCGCTTCTTATTAAATGATGAAAATTAACCGGAATATCTTCACCGTACTCTTCAAGATACTTTTCGGTATTGGCTCTGATGGTCGCTTCATCTTCACAATGAACGGCAATCAGCATTTTGGTGTTGCTGAATATTTTTTCCAGTGTTTCAGGATTATCAACGAGCATATTTCCTGTAGATGAGCCTAAAAATAATTTTATTCCCGGAACATTTCTGGGGTTGGTTTTCAGAATTTCTTCCAGATTATCATTGGTTCCGCCCATCATAAAGCCGTAATTGGCGAAAGATTTTTGCGCAGCAATCTCATATTTATCCGCCAATAATTCCTGAGTAACGGCATTAGGAACCGTATTTGGCTGTTCAATAAAACTTGTGGTTCCGCCCGCAATGGCAGCACGGGATTCAGATTCAATATCGCCTTTGTGGGTTAAACCCGGCTCGCGAAAATGTACCTGATCGTCAATCACTCCGGGTAAAAGATATTTTCCGGAAGCGTCGATAATCTGATCTACATTGTCTTCAGAAATATTGTTGGAAATTCTGGAAATCAAATCGTTTTCGATAAGGATGTCGTTTAGAGAAACAATTCCTTCATTTACGATCTTTGCATTTTTGATGAGCGTTTTCATTTTACTTCAGTTAAATTGATATTTCACAAATTTAATCTTTTCAGAAGTTATTTTTAAGACATCAATCAGAAAATTGTGAATTCTAATATTTACATTTGCATTTTAAAAAACAAGTTTTGTATAAGAAATTATTCGGACAGACCGCTGTATATGGTTTAAGCTCAGTTTTGATAAGGGTTTTCCCGTTTTTAATTGCTCCGATTGTTACCAATGCATACGGTCCGGCTGCATCCTCTCCGTTTGTAGACTGGTATTCTGTTGCAGGGGTGATTACGGTTTTTCTTACTCACGGAATGGAAACTTCCTTTTTCCGTTTTGCTCAAGAAGATAAGATTGATAAAAAAACGCTTGTATCTACCTGCGCAATGAGTATTCTTACAGCAGGTTTCATATACCTTATTTTAGGGTATGTTTTCAGGCAGGATCTGGCAAATGCTTTTGAAACGCCCGATCAGGTCAATTATCTGGTGATTTTCCTTTTTATTCTTTCCTTTGACGCATTTTCAACGATTCCTTCTGCTGTTTTAAGGCTTGAAGGAAAGCCGATTTTGTATATGTTATCAAAAGTCATCGGTTCTTTGGTTTACTATTTTCTTGTTGTTTTCTTCATAGAATGGCTACCAAATTATCCTAATGGAATTTTAGGAATAAAATACGATCCTGAAATAGGGGTAGGATATGTATTCATTGCCAATTTGGTGCAGAGTATTATTACATTAGCAATTGTAGGAAAAGAATTTGTGAATTTCAGTTTCAGAAAATTTGATTTTAAGCTCTGGAAAAGAATTATGAATTATTCATGGCCGGTAATGATTGCTGGTTTGGCAGGAATCGTTAATCAAACCTTAGATCGGCAGTTCCTTAAGTTTTTACTACCGAAAGAAGAGGCTAAGCATCAGATAGGAGTATACGGAGCGGTGTATAAAATCGCAACCTTCATCACAGTTTTTAGACAGGCTTATCAACTGGGAATTGAGCCTTATTTTTTCTCAAGTTTCAAAGATAAAAACAATCATAAAACCTATGCTGTTCTGATGGATGTTTTTGTAATCTGCAACTGCCTGATCTATATCGGGCTGATGGTGAATCTGCAATGGATATCAGAAAAATACTTAAAAAACCCTTTGTACTATGAAGGTATTGAAATTATTCCTTTTGTAATGTTGGGTGCATTGTTTTTAGGAATTTATCTGAATCTTTCAATTTGGTACAAACTTTCTGACCAAACCAGAGTAGGACTGTATATTTCCTTAATTGGTGCGGCAATTACAATTCTCATCAACTTTATTTTCATTCCGAAATACGGTTATTGGGCAAGTGCATTTGCCACTTTAATTACTTATTCAAGCATGATGATTATTTCATATATTTGGGGAAAAATACAATATCCTATTCATTATAATATCAAGAAAATACTTATTTATTTATCATTATCTGTTGTCATTTCAATGATCTCGTTCTACTATTTCAGAGAAAACTATTTTGTAGGAAACGGATTGTTTCTTTTGTTCATAGCCTTTTTAGCTTACAATGAAAGATTGATGATTAATAAAATACTCAGGAAAAATTAAACTATTAAATTAACTATAAAAAAAATAAGCATATGAGAATAATCGTTCCTATGGCGGGGAAAGGCTCCCGACTAAGACCACATACTTTAACTGTTCCTAAGCCGCTGATTCCAATTGCAGGAAAACCTATTGTGCAGAGACTGGTAGAAGATATTGCTAAGGTAGCGGGAGAGAAAATTGATGAAGTTGCTTTTATTATCGGAGATTTTGGAGCTGAAGTTGAAAGCTCTCTGATTAAAATTGCAGAAAATTTAGGAGCAAAAGCGAGTATTTATGTGCAAAACGAAGCTTTGGGAACAGCGCATGCTATAAAATGTGCAGAACAATCTATGCAGGGGAATGTGGTAATTGCGTTTGCAGATACGCTTTTCAGAGCAGATTTTACTTTGGATACCAATGCAGACGGTGTAATCTGGGTAAAGAAAGTAGATGATCCTTCTGCTTTCGGTGTTGTGAAGTTGGATGATTATGGTTTTATTACAGATTTTATCGAAAAACCGCAGACTTTTGTTTCTGATCTTGCCATTATCGGGATTTATTATTTCAATTCTGCGGAAAAACTGATGGCTGAAATTAATTATATCATGGATAACGATATCAAAGTAAGTGGAGAATATCAGTTGACAACAGCATTGGAAAACCTTCGTCAAAAAGATGCCAAGTTTTCTTTAGGAAAAGTAGATGATTGGATGGATTGCGGAAATAAAAACGCAACTGTAGAAACCAATGGTAAGATTCTGGAATATGAGAAAAATCTTTTTACACAATATCCTGAGTCGGCAAATATTCAGAATTCTTTGATCATTCAGCCGTGTTATATAGGAGAGGGAGTTGAAATTTCAAACTCGAAAATTGGTCCTTATGTTTCTTTGGGTAAAGGAACAAAAGTAATTAATTCGAATATTGACAATTCTTTAATTCAGGAGAAAACAGTGATTGATCACGGGAATCTTTCCAACTCAATGATCGGAAGTTCAGCGCAGTACTTTGGAGTAGCCAGAGAAATTTCTTTAGGAGACTTCTCGGTTCTGGATTTTTTATCTAAATAAACTAAAATAAATGATGTCTAAAAACCACACAATACTATTTTGTGTGGTTTGGCGTTAATATTGCAAAAAAATCATTGAATCTGAGTATAATGCAAGTTTTGAATCAGGTTAAAAAATGTTTCTTATGAAAAAATGGACTCTTTTACTCATTATAATATTAACGGTACTTTCGTGCAAGTCTAAAAAGGGATTGACTCAGAACTCCTCAGAAACCGACAGTACTCAAATATCAACCGATCAAAACCTGCCTAAAGACGCAAAGAATATTCAGGACAGACTTACTTTTTACGAGAAAATTTTTATTCATCCAAAATTTGAATCGGTAAAGATCAATAGTAAAATCACGGCAGATCAGTTAAGGGTAAGTCCACTTGACGCAACCATCTATATAGAGAATGATAAAAAAATATGGTCAAACATTAGTTTTCTCGTATTTCCTGCTGCAAGAGCTTTGATAACACCTGAAGGAATTAAGGCAATTGACAGATACAACAAAAATTATATTGATTCTGATTTTGATTATCTCAACAACCTTCTGAATGTAAATTTTATTGATTACAAAACTTTGGAAAAAATACTGATGGGACGCACTTTTATGCATATTACCAACAGTAATTCCAATATTGTGAAAAACTCTCTGGGTTATCAGCTTACTTCTATTGCCAATCAGAAAATAGTAACGAATGATGTTGTAAGAGAATATAAAATGGAAATGCAGTACACAGATGATTTTAATTTATATTGGGTCAAATTGAATGATGTGAAATCCAATGATGCAATTGAAATCGTATATGAAAACTGGGAGACCTTTCCGAATGAAGTAAAGCTTCCGAAAAATGTTAAAATAATTATAAAAGGATCAAAATCAAGTCAGATTTTACTGGAAAATACGAAATTTGAATTTTCCAGAATGGAGACACCTTATTCCGTTCCGGGCAGCTATAAGAAAATTGATATTAAATGATTAAAAGAATTAGCATTTTAATAGGCATTTTGACGTTCGGATTGCAGTTTGGTCAGCAAAATAAGGAGCAATTGCAAAAGCAGAATGCAGATCTGAAAAAACAGATCGCCCAGATAAATTCAGAACTGGCGAAAACCAGAAATGAATCAAAATTATCACTATCATATCTTAATAATGTTAATCAGAAATTAGCACTAAGAGAAAAAGTTTACAATAATACACAGAAAGAAAAAAGATTCATTGAAGATGAAATTTATCTTCGTCAGTTAGAAATAAACAGGCAAAACCGGGAGCTGGCTGTTCTGAGAAAAAATTATGCTCAGGTTTTGGTAAATGCTTACAAAAACAAAGGAGTGCAGAATAAAGTTACCTTTATTCTTTCATCAAAAAGTCTGGGAGAAGCGCTCAGAAGAGTACAGTATTTAAAGGAATATTCTGAGTATCAGGATAAAAAAGCGGCAGAAATTACTACCGCAGCACAAGAACTCAAAAAATCTGTTGAGCAAAAGAAAAAATCAGCAGTAGAGAAGGAGGTTTTGCTGGTTAATCAACAAAAAGATCTTACAACGATCAATGTTGAGAGACAGCAGAAAGAGCAATTGGTGAATGAGTTTAAGAAAAATGAAAATAAGCTAACTGCCGAACTGAAGCAGAAGCAGGCTCAGTCTAAAGCTCTGGAAGGAAAAATAAGATCTATTATTGCTGAAGAAATCAGAATTGCAAAAGCTGAAGAAGAAAGCCGAAAGAAGGCTGAAGCAGAAAAGATACGTTTGGCAAGGCTTGCTGCAGAGCGGGAGAAAGCAAGAATTGATGCAGAGAATAAAGCAAAAGCAGAAGCATTAGAAAGAGAAAGAAAGCTTGCTGAGGCAGAAGCAAAAAAAGCAGCTGATTTGGCCGCTAAAAGAGCAGAAGAAGAAAGAAAAAGAAATGAAGATGCGGCAAGAAATGAAGCTACAGCTAAAGATGAGGCCAGAAAGCTGGCTGCCAAAAAAGCGTCAGATGAAGCCGCATTGAAGTCAAAAGAAGCAAATGATAAGCTGATTGCGGCTAAAGCTGCGGAATCTGATCTGGCGAAGAAAAAAGATGCTGAGAAAAAAGCAGCAGAGACAAAAGCAATGACCAATTTTGGGGTGTCAACTGCTGCCGGAAACAATTTTGCTGCCAATAAAGGGAGAATAGCAATGCCGGTATCAGGAACAATTACCCACAGATTCGGAAGACAGCAACACCCTGTTTTCAAATCTATCTGGGAAGAAAATAATGGGATTAAAATAGCAGTGTCAAAAGGAACTTCTGCAAGGGCTGTTTTTCCCGGAACCGTAGCACAGGTAATTCCTTCTGCTGATGGCACAAAGACGGTAATGGTAAAACATGGTGATTATTTTACGATTTACTCAAACTTAAAAGACAATACTGTTTCTAAAAATCAGCAGGTGTCTGCAGGAACCATAGTAGGAACTGTCGCTGAAGATTTTGACGGTACATATACTTTAGATTTCCAGATTTGGAACGGAAATAATGCAGTAGATCCATTAGGTTGGGTTACATATTAAAAAAAGATTAACTTTGTAAAAAATATAGCGATGCATACATTAACAATATTAGCTTTATCTTGGCAGCATATTCTTATCGTTGCGGTACTTTTACTGATTCTTTTCGGAGGTAAAAAAATTCCGGAAATGATGAGAGGAATGGGATCCGGGATCAAAGAATTTAAAGATGCAATAAAAGAGGACGAAAAACCGGAATCAAAAACGGAAAATACCTCTTCGAGTACAACAACAAACAGTAATTAAAATTCTTTTATTAAATGAATTTTTCGGATACTGCCTGGAAAGTCTTCAATCTATCAGTTGAAGACTATCATATTTTAGACAATATAGAAACATCAATAACCAATCCTTTTCCGGAAGGAAGTTTGGAACGGATTTTGTATGCTAAAAACTGGATTGATACCGTTCAGTGGCATTTAGAAGATATTATCAGAGATGAGAATATCAATCCTGTGGAGGCGCTTCAGCTGAAGAGAATGATTGATGCTTCCAATCAGAAAAGAACAGATTTGGTAGAGTTTATAGATGGTTGGTTTTTGGATCATTATAAAGATGTACATCCTAAAAAAGATGCTAAAATCAATACTGAAACGCCTGCATGGGCTGTAGACAGGTTGTCTATTTTATCGCTTAAAGTTTTTCATATGGCTTTGGAAGCAAATCGAGAAACTGCAAGTGAAGAACATAGAATAAAATGTCAGGAAAAACTGGATGTTCTGCTTTCCCAAAAAGAAGACCTGTCAGTTTCAATAGATCAGCTGCTGAAAGATATAGAAAACGGTGATGTTAAGATGAAGGTGTACAAACAGATGAAAATGTACAATGATGAAAGTCTTAACCCAATCCTTTATCAAAAGGAGCAAAAATGAAAAGACTTTTTATTGTCGGAATAATTTCAGTATTTATTACTTCATGTGCCACCGAAAAGCTTAATCTGTCACCTCTTTCAGATAGTGCATCAGGAAGTAATTCGGAAGGCTCTAAAGGAGTAGGGATTAATATTACTGAAAATATAAATGCTTCTGAAATTACCAATCTTATTTCTTCATTTCCCAGATTTTCCAATTCAGCCTTAAACGAAGAGGTTACGGTGTTGAAATATACATTGCAGAACTATCTGTATGCTGTGGAATCTGGAAATGTTTCAGGAAAGAGCAAGGCAATAAAAAACTTAGAAAAATCTTACAAAAGCATTCAAAAGCTTAGAAGATTCCTTAAAAAAGATGATGACGAGGTATTAAACCGATATCTGGTAAGACTTAAGACCAATATCTCCGTTATCGAAGATTCTGTAAACGGAAAAAAATAAACACAATTATATTCAATGATCAAAATTCAGGCGGAAGCTAATGTTCCTACGGAGCACGGTAATTTCCGGATGATAGCCTTTTCGGAAGATGAAAATGACTGGATGCCTCACTTGGCGATAGTTTCCGAAACTACAGATTTTTCAAAGCCCGTTAATGTTCGTTTTCATTCGGAATGTATAACAGGAGAAGTCTTTCATTCTAAAAAATGCGAATGCGGTCAGCAGCTTGATTCAGCAATGAAATTTATGCATGAAAATGGCGGGGTAATCATTTATCTTCGTCAGGAAGGACGAAATATAGGGATTATCAACAAACTCAAGGCGTATTCGCTACAGGAAAAAGGATTAGATACAGTACAGGCAAATCTCGAATTGGGACTTCCAGCCGATGATCGAAACTTTTGGATTGCTATTGAAATTCTCAATCAGCTTAATATTAAGGATGTTAATCTTTTAACCAATAATCCTGAAAAAGTGAAGTTTGTAGAAGAGAGTAACATTAATCTCAACTCAAGAATTCCTCTTCAGATTCCGGCAAACGATATAAGCCGGAGTTATCTGCAGACGAAGAAAACCTTTTTCGGTCACTTTTTAGATGACTGAAACAAATTAAAAGCTCCAAATTACATAGTAATCCGGAGCTTTTTTATTATTACAGGTCTTTTAACTTTAAAAATTAGTAGAGTAATTCCATGATTATTTTTTTATAGTTTACCTTATTTTAGATAAATTGCTTCAGCCTCTAATAAAATCGTTTAAATTTTAATGAAAACAATTGTCATATTTTTAATTTTAACTTTAGTTTCATGTGAAAAACTTTGCATAATGAAATTAAGATCTATCCTGTAATCAATAAGAAGGACTCTCTGCTTATCTTAACCATTAAGAATGATACAGATTCTAATGTAATGATTGAATTTCCTGCTCTAGATAATTTTAATTATAAGGACGAATTTGAGGAGAGTACGCCGGAGGTATTGTATTTTCAACAATCTGTTGAAGGTTTAGATGACGAAAACGATTTGATGATTTATAAAAATAATCAGTGCAAAACAGTATCGAAAATAATGAATTCAAATTCCATTATCATTCCTAAGTTCATTAAAAAAAATAGTAAAAAAAAATATTACCTTAAAATAGACCGATATAGAAAAGGTGAAACTTTGGTTTTTAGCGATGCTGGCTTTGATGAGCTAAATATACCTAAGAAAAAACCAACGCTCAATAATATTAAAACCTATAGCTGTGCCGGATATAAATATTTTACAGGTAAGTTTTCTTTTTATCCGAATAAAATTGTTTTAGAATAAAAAGCTATTCAAAATATTAAAGCTCCGGATAATTATTCATCCGGAGCTTTTTCATTATAAAAATTTGAAAAGATTCTTAATTGAGTTTTGTTTTAGTAACATTGGAATCATTAATGTTATAATATTTTATCACGGCATTGTAATCATCATGATTTACAGGATTTGAAGTTTTACCAGCAATACCTGGAATTAAAACAATTCTAAAAGTCTGATTTACAAGAAAGCTTGACGTTTCAACATTAGTCATTTGAGTTGCCTGATCAAAATTTGCTTCTGTTCTAATTTCTACATCTCCCGTAGTAAAATCAAAATTATAATCTAATTCTCTGTTTGCTGGAAAGGCAAGATTATCATCCAAATAAAAAGTCTTAGGAATTAATTGCCAAATAGGGTTATTAGATGCGCCTACATTTCTGTAAACTAAGACTACTGTTGTATTGGATATACTTAGTCCTTGAGTTAGTTTATAACCATTAGATGAACTAAATGTTCCGGTAACATCCTTTACTTGTGCGTATACTGTATTGTCAACAACTGCAACCTCATCGTTCCCATTATCACAACTGAAGATGAAAAGACTTGAAAATGCAAGTGCGGCTATTGGAAATAGTTTTTTCATTAAAAAAGTTTTAAATTAATTAAATGAGATCAAAACATATACCAAAAATTATAAAAACTTTAGTACTGATCTTTTTTTTAATTGTATTTTTGTTCATATTCAAAATCTCATGAGGAAATTTGTTTTTAGCTGCCTTTCGGTGATGATCATTTTCACTTCAACGGTTTCGGCTCAATATCAGCCTAAAAACCTGTCTAAAGCAGATTTGAGAAAAGCTCAGGATTGGGTAAACCAAACCTATAACAGCCTTTCGCAGGAAGAAAAACTAGGGCAGCTTTTTATTGTTGCTTTGTATACCAATAAAGGTGATGATCATATCAATCAGGTAAGAAATATTGTTCTGAATGATAAGATAGGAGGTTTAATTTTAATGCAGGATGATGCAGCAAAGGAAATTACTTTGGTGAATGAATTTCAGCAAAAATCAAAAGTTCCGCTCATGATCGGAATGGATGCCGAATGGGGGCTTTATCAAAGAATTGCAAAAGCACATAAATTCCCATGGGCAATGACTTTAGGAGCCATTCAGGATAAAGAGCTGATCTACGAAATGGCAGCCAAAATAGCAGAAGACTGTAAAAGAATGGGCATCAACTGGGATTTTGCTCCTGTTGTAGATGTAAATACCAATCCGAATAATCCTATTATCGGAAACCGAAGTTTCGGATCTGAGGTTTCCAATGTTACCAAATCTGCACTGTCTTATGCCAATGGTCTACAGGATCATCATATTCTTGCCGCTATCAAACATTTCCCAGGGCATGGCGATACCAGCACAGATTCTCATCTGGATCTGCCTGTAGTTTCGCATGATCTAGACAGATTAAACAAAGTAGAGCTGGCTCCATTTAAATCATTGATGAATAAAGGAATCGGGGGCGTCATGGTGGCTCACTTGTATGTTCCGAGTCTTGAACCCGAAAAAGGTATTCCTGCATCTGTTTCTAAAAAAATTATCACAGGGCTATTAAAAGAAAAATTGGATTATAAAGGTTTGATTATTACTGATGCTCTCAATATGGGCGCGGTGGCTAATAAATACAAACCTGGAGAATTAGATGCTTTGGCTTTTAAAGCGGGCAACGATATTATGCTGTTTTCTCAGGGGGTCGCAGAAGGCAAAAAACTCATTCAGAAAGCGATAGATATTGGAGAAATTTCTCAGAACAGAGTAGAGGAAAGTGTGAAAAAGATATTGCTCACCAAATATTTTTTAGGGTTAAATGAATACATACCAAGAAATCCTGAAAATATTAACCATGATCTCAATAACGATTTCCACAAAAAGCTGGTTCAGAATCTTTATTCAAATGCTTTAACTTTATTAAAAGACGAAAAGAAGCTGCTTCCTCTAAAGCATGAAAATACTTACTATTACATTCCATTGGAAGAAGCTCCTTATCAAACTTTTGCTGATAGACTAAATGTAAATTCAAATATTATTATTAAGAAAGCTTCAGAAATATCTTCCATTCCTGCAAATTCTACGGTAATTGTTGGTTTTCACAAAGATAATTCTACGGCATATAAACCGTATAAAATCTCAGCAGAATCTAAAAAACTGCTTACACAGTTAGAGAAAAATCAAAATGTTATTTTAAATGTGTTTGGAAGTGCGTATGCTTTGAAAGACATTAATCTTTCTAAAACGTCTACGGTTCTCGTTTCATACGAAAATAATGAAGATTCTATGAATGCAACTGCCGATGCACTTAATGGTAAAACAAAAATATCAGGAAGGCTACCTGTTTTGGTTAATGAAAGTTTAAAAGCCGGAATGGGAATGGACTTAAAATCCTGTTCAAAATAAATAATAAAAAAGAAAAATGAAAATAGGAATACTTTGCTACCCGACTTACGGTGGAAGCGGAATTGTAGCTACAGAACTCGGGATGTCTCTAGCTAATAAAGGGTATGAGGTACACTTTATCAGTTCGGCACTTCCGGCAAGATTAGATATTACCAATCCTAATATTTTTTTTCATAAAGTAAATGTACAGACATATCCGCTTTTTCAATATCAGCCTTATGATATTGCGCTGAGCTCCATGATTTACCGCGTTGTGAATCTTTATAAGCTGGATCTGCTTCATGCCCATTACGCAATTCCTTATGCGTATGCTGCTTTCACTGCAAAGCAGATGCTGAAAGAAGACGGAAATGATATTCCTCTGGTAACTACACTTCACGGAACAGATATAACTTTGGTAGGTCAGCATCCAAGCTATAAACATGCGGTGGAATTTTCAATCAATCAATCGGATGCCATTACATCGGTTTCTGAAAGTCTTAAAAAAGACACACTGCAGTTTTTTAATATTAAAAAAGAAATTCAGGTGATTACCAATTTTATTGATAATTCTGAATTTAATGTAATTAATGAATGTCAGCGAACACAATTCGCTGGTCCGGATGAAAAAATCCTTATCCATGTTTCCAATCTCCGTCCGGTAAAAAGGGTAGAAGAAGTTCTGAATATTTTTAAAAATGTTGAAAAGAAAGTTAAGTCTAAGCTGATTATCATTGGTGAAGGTCCTGAAATGGAAAAAGTAAACCAATTTCTGGAAGAAAATCCGCACTTGATTTCAAAAATAAGACTCTTAGGGAAAGTCAATGATCTGTATAGGATTTTGCAGCTTTCAGATGTGTTTCTGCTTCCGTCTGAGCAGGAAAGCTTTGGTTTGGCGGCTTTGGAAGCTATGGCGGCAAATACCCCGGTAATCAGTTCGAATGCAGGAGGGATTCCTGAAGTTAATATTCAGGGTGAAACAGGTTATCTGGCTGAAATAGGAAACGTGGAAGCCATGAGTAATTACTGTATTAAATTGCTGAGCAATGACGAGCTTTTAGCCCAAATGAAACTGAATGCTAAAGAACAGGCAATAAAATTTGACCTTAAAAATATTCTCCCGATTTACGAGCAAATGTATAAAGCAACAATCGAAAAGTTCAGAGGAGCGCTTGCTTTGTAGCAATATTTGTATTGGATGTAAATTTATCCAGAATTGAAATTTTTAGAACAAATAATCCACTGCTTTTGCTGTGGGTTTCATAACCGTGTTTTTTTAATAGTTTATTTTTGAATTTTTCAAATATAAATGATTTTTTTAATGTATAATTCACCCATGTTCTTTATTGGTTTAAGATTTTTTCACGCAAAGATTTATTTTGAAAATGTTTTATTTTAAGATGCAAAGGCAATCAATTGTTTCGCAAAGTCAAATATAGCTTCATCAAATCAACCTGTTGATTCAATTTTGCTCCTTGTATATAAGATTATTTTGATAAAACTTTGCGTTAAATATGCGTGAAATTTTCCTGTAATAAGTTTGTTGTAAATTTTCACGCAAAGATTTACTTTCAAAATGTTTTATTTTAAGTTGCAAAGGCAATCAATTGCTTCGCAAAACGTGAAAATATTGCTTCATCAAATCAAACTGTTGATTCAACTTTGCTCCTTATATATAAGATTATTTTAATAAAACTTTGCGTTTAAAATATGTATTGAATGTCCATAGAATAAGTTTTTTGTTATTTCTGCAAAACTAAATCGCTAATGCGACAAAACTTAAAGTATTTGGAATCAATATCGTTTTTAATTTCTATTAATCTTTTTGATATTACTTAAGAAATACAATAATTATTAAATCGCAATAATTTTAAAAATAAATGGAACTTATAAAATAGTTTTAATAATTTAGTGTTGATTACAAAAACACCCGATGAACGAAAAACTTTTACAGTACCTCTGGAATTACAAGATTTTTACGGACTATAATTTTAAAGACATAGATGGTAATTCTATTGAAATTATAGACTACGGGAAGTGGAACTCAGATTCCGGGCCGGATTTTTTGATGGCAAAAATTAAAATCAATGACTTAATCCTGGTGGGAAATATAGAGCTTCATATCAAGTCTTCTGACTGGATTTTTCATCAGCATTCCCAAAATCCCGATTATAAAAATATTATCCTTCATGTTGTTTTTCAGAATGATGCAGATATTCAGGAACATAAAAGTAGAAATATTCCCACACTTGAACTCAGACATTATGTGGATGAAAATGTCTTCAGAAAATATGAGCATTTGATGGATGAAAATCAATTTATTCCATGTGAAAAGATTTTCAGTCCTGATAAAATCCCCGTAAACTTCCATGAGGAAAATTTACTTAGAAGGCTGGAAGAGAAATCTCTAACGATAGAACAGGATCTTAAAATTCATAAAAACAATTATGAAGCAGTGTTGTTTCAGCACTTGGCTTATGCCTTTGGTCTGAAAATAAATGCAGCTGTTTTTAAGCAATTGGCGGAAACCATAGATTTTGTGGTTGTTAATAAAATCAGGCAAAATAAAACGCAGTTGGAGGCCTTGTTTTTCGGAATTGCAGGCTGGCTTCAAAATCCTGGAGATGAGCGATGAGAATATGGAAAAGAGAGTTTGATTTTTTAAAAGCTAAATATAATCTTCCAGAAATTACAGTTGCTCCGAAATTTCTCAGGCTTCGTCCTCCAAATTTTCCTACGATTCGTTTGTCACAGTTGGCAGATTTATATTTCAGGCATCAGAATTTATTTTCAAAAATTATTTCGGCTGAAAGTATAGATGAGATACTTCTTATTTTCGGCGATGTACAGGCTTCTGAATATTGGAATAATCACTTCAGTTTCGGAAAATTATCTACCATAAATCATCCAAAAATTCTGACGTCTGAGTTTATTGAGATTGTTATTCTTAATGCTGTTTTACCGGTAAAATTCACGTATGAAAAACATCTAAATGAAAGCATTACAGATCATATTCTTAGTTTTTATACGGGGATTCCGGCAGAAAAAAATTCCATAGTGCAGCAATGGAAAAATTTAGGCTTAAAAATTGATCATTCTTTAATAAGCCAAAGCCTGATTTATCACCACAAACATTTTTGTGAAGTGAAAAATTGCTTAAATTGCGGGATCGGATTTAAAATTTTAAAAGATTCTTATCATGTTTGATAATCTTCGTCATAAAATGGAGCGCGAATGGTTCGGGGTTCTTACCAGAATGGGAGCCAAATTGGGAATTCCTGTATCCAAACTCAGGGTATTTTTTATTTATTCCACATTTGCAACGGCAGGATTTTTCTTTTTAATCTATCTGGGTCTGGCTTTCACGCTTTGGGTAAAAGATATTTTTATAACAAGAAGACCAAGTGTTTTTGACCTTTAAAAAAGATGGAGTTTTTACAAGTTACTTCGGCTGATGATTACAGAATCAAAAAAATATTTGATTCTTATTCTTCCACTTTTCCGGAGGATGAGAGGAGAGAGTGGTTTCAGTTTGTGAGGCTATTTGTACATCCCAAAGTAAAGGTATTCTCTGTTTTGGATGAAGCTCAAAATATAGGCTACCTTATTATCTGGGAACTTTCCCAATTTACTTTTGTTGAGCATTTTGAAGTTTTTGATGAGTTCAGAAGTCGTAACATGGGGTCTCAGATTACAGCATTTTTACTAAAAAGCTACCCGAGAATCATTCTGGAAATAGAGCCGGAAAGCCTGAATGAAAATGCCAGACGAAGGTTTTCCTTTTATCAGCGGAACGGTTTTAGTCTTATTGATGAAATGTATATTCAGCCCAGTTACGGAGAGGGTAAAAAAAATATTCAGCTATGGCTTTTAGCCAATTATAAACCAGAAAATATTCAGCAGATAAAAGACGAAATTTATGATGTAGTTTATCATTAAAATACTTCCGTCTGCAAAATTACAATGTTGATTGTTATTTCTGAGCCTGCGGAGTTTTATAAGACATAATTCTGGTTAATACCGCTCTCTGGAATCTCATCAGATCACCATCAGTCATATAACCGTACTTCAAAATGTTTTTTCTTTCAAATCCTCCCTGGAGAACGTAGGTCACGAAATGATGGATAAACGGCTGCTCAATCTGTAAATCAGTAAAGTACTGAGTTCCCAATGCAGCAACAATATAGATTGTCATATCCAGATCATCCCATTTATTTTTTACTTTTCCAATAGAGAAACCCTGTCCTTTTGGCTGTACAAATTCCCCGGGTCTTGCAGCTAAAATTCTTGGATCTGACTTTTGAGAGATGTACTGAGCTATATCTTTTTTCAGTTTTGCTACTTTTTTAGATTCATTGAGCGAGTTGGCGTCACTCTTTAGATCTCCGGTAATGCCTTTTTTGATTTCAACTTCTTCAATTAAAATTGCAGATCGTATCATATTAATATTTAAAGAAGACTTTGCATTTTCCGGAATGACTTTATGATCCAGTCTGTCGAAGCCTATTTTTATAAATCTAAGAATGTCTCCTGCTTTTCCGGAAATCATGAAATGCCCGTCTTTATTGCTGAAAACCCTCTCATCAGTCCGGATATTGATCACGGTAACATCAGAGATTTGCAGATTTTGTTCACCCACAATTTTACCGAAAATATATTCCTGAGCTTGGGCGTTCAAAGCGAAAAAACAAAGAAGAATAAAAAATAGTTTAATTTTCACAGATTATTGTTTTGATAGACAAAGCTAAAATTATTTTTCATTTTAAATTGAAGTTTAACCAGACTTAACGGCATTTAGGACTTTTTTTGATTGTTGGCATATAACTGTTAAAATATTGAGCCTTAAATGTTAAAATTATCAGCTAAATTTTATTTAAATTGCACAAAATCCTTTAGTTCGAAATGTCAAATTCTTATACAGTCATTAATGCTTCTGCCGGATCAGGGAAAACCTATGCTCTTGTACAGAGATTGTTGATGATTTGTCTCAGGTATCCCAATCAGCAGCAGATCATCAGAAATATTCTGGCTCTTACCTTTACAAATAAGGCTGCCAACGAAATGAAAGAAAGAATTCTTTCGTGGCTAGGAAAATTCACAGCAGAAAACTATACGGATAATAATGATCTTAAAAACATTCAGAAAGCATTTGAAAACGAAGGTTTAAAGATAACACTGGATGAGCTTCACCATCGCTCAAAAAAACTTCTGGATTATATTCTTCATAATTATTCCACATTAAACATTGGAACAATAGACCGTTTTAACTCCAGATTAGTACGCAGTTTTTCTTACGAACTCGGTTTGGCAAAAAATTTTAATCTGGAAATTGATGCAGAACCTTTTTTGATTGAAGCGGTAGATAAAATGCTGGATCAGATTGGTGAAAATGATAAAATTTCAGATTCTTTTATGGATTATGTAGATTACAGTCTTGATAATAATGAAAGAATCAATCTCAATAAAAGCCTGTACGATTCTGCAAAGGAATTTGTGAAAGATATTCATTATGAACATCTTAAAAATAATAATGAGTTTGATGACCATAATTATGAAAATATCAAAAACAGTTTACGGACTGAGATTTCTGATAATAAAAAAAGATCTTTAGCACTCGCTCTGGAATCCATACAGCTCTATAAGAACAGGAATATTGAAATAGAAGATTTTGCACAGGGTAAAAACGGATTGGGCGGTTTTTTTGTAAAAGCTGTAGAATTTTATGAGAAAAAGAGAATAGGATTTCCCTTTCCAAGCTCAACCGAAGAATCTGTCGTAGAAAAATACAGGAAAGGCTGTTCTGCAAAATCAAAACATAAAGAAGCCGATATTTCAGAAATTCTGGAACAGCTTCTGGAAAACCGGATGAAGCTCATTTTACTCTACATTGAAACTCAAAAAAAAGAAAAAATTCTTTCGGCACTGCTTCCTTTGAAGGTGAATAAAGATATTCAGGATCAACTCAGACAAATTGAGAGTGAAAATGATCTGGTTCTATTGTCTAAGTTTAATATTTTAATCAATGAAAATCTGAAAAACGAGCCGTCTGCATTTATTTATGAAAAGGTGGGATCTCAGTTTCAGCATTATTTTTTTGATGAGTTTCAGGATACTTCAGAATTGCAATGGCAGAATTTTGTTCCGTTGAGAGATCACAGTATTTCAACAGAAAACACTTCTTTTACTTTAGTGGGCGATCCCAAACAGAGTATTTACCGCTTTCGGGGCGGCGAAAGTAAACTGATGCTTGATATTATTAATAACACCGAGATTTCTCCAAAGCAGGCAGATTTACTTGTACTGAAAGATAACTGGCGCAGCGCAAAAAATATTGTGAAATTTAATAATGAATTGTATCATTTTCATTCTCAGAATCTTCATGATGAGCATCGGCAGATTTTTGGATCTGATGGAGAACAAAACCCCAAATCGTCTATTGATGGAAGGGTAAAGGTGAATTTGGTTGAGAATTTAACCAATGAAGAATTTTATGATGATGTTTCAGTGAAAATGCAGAAAGATATACAGGAATGTCTGGATAATGGATTTCGATTTTCTGATATCACTATTCTGTGCCGCGGAAATTTTGATATATTTTCATATTCACAGAAGCTTGGAAACCTTAAAGTTACTTACAACGGAACAGAAAATAATATTAAAACCATTTCAGACAAAGGTCTTACTCTCGAATTATCAGATACTATACAAGCGGTGGTTCAATATCTTAAATGGGAAGCCAATCCCAAAAACAAACCGCATCTGATGATGATGATGTTTTATCTCAACAGGTTGGGAAGAATTACGATGCTTGATTTTACTTTTGGGATGAAAGAAATTCTTTCTTTAGATGCACACGAGGAAATTCTTGATTTTATAGAAAAGAAATACAGTCTGCATCTCAGACAGGATAAATTTCCCAAATTTAACCTGTATAATTTTATAGAATATTACATCAACGAATTTTCTTTTGAAAATAAGGAAACTGATTTTCTCCTGAATTTTTTGGAAATGCTTTTTAATTTTACCCAAAATGCAGGAGCAAGTACCAAAGAATTTTTGAAATACTGGGACGAAGAAGCTTCTAAGCATACCATTCAGGCATCAGAAAATATTGATGCTATTCAGATCATGACAATTCATAAAGCAAAAGGACTTGAATTCCCTGTCGTTTTTATTCCTATGATGAACAAAAACAGGGACTCTGAATTTAGCAATTGGTTTGAGACTGACACAGAAAGTGCTTTGAAATCGGTTAATATTAATCAGTTCAGCAAAAATCTGGAAGCGTATGATGAGGGGATCGAAAAATTTAATCTGGAAAACTCATATAAAAATCTGGTTGACAGGCTGTGTCTGCAATACGTAGCAACTACAAGACCTGTAGAACAGTTGTTTTTTTATCTTCAGAAACAAAACAAAACATCCAATAATCTGGAAATTCTGGAATTTGTTCAATCTAAAAATCCTCAGGATCTTGATGAGTTTGATCTGTACGAAACTTCTCCTGAAATGCTGAAAAAGCAAATTGCTCATCCTTATTCCGAATTCAAAACCCAGAATATTCAGAAACTACGTAACAAGCACGAAGAAACAGATTCCGTAAAAATAGCAACGCCGTCAAAAAATTATCAGGTAAGAAATGAAAAAGTGAGAATCGGACTTTTTGTGCATGAGTTGCTGTCAAAAATAAATACTGAAAAAGATATAGATAAAGTTTTGGAAGCTTATGTTTTGGAAGGTCAGATTACACTTGACGAAAAAACTGAAATTAATTCGGATTTAATGAAAATCATTACAGAGCATTCTGAATTTTTTGATGAAAAATGGAAAGTCATCAATGAAAAAGACATCATGATTACTGAAAACGGAATCAGCCAGATTTACCGTCCCGACCGTATCCTGCAAAATGATGAAGGCTACGTTATTTTAGATTTTAAAACGGGTCAGCCAACGGAGAAAGACGAAAGGCAGATTCAGACTTATAAAAATGTTCTTGAAAAACTTGGCAGGAAAGTTTTGAAAACGAAGCTGATATATTTGTAGTTATGATATTCTAAATTTTCGGCGGAGCCAAAGGCTCCGCCGAAATAGATTTTTAAATTTTTTTACGCTGTTGCATCAGGAGAAAAAACTCTTTTTGCCAATTCCTGATCAAAAAGATACAGAGCAGAAGGGTTGTCAGAAACCATTTTGATTTTAGTCACCAATTGTGATGCGCTCGCTTCTTCTTCTACCTGCTCATTGATAAACCACTGCAAAAATGACGTTGTAGCAAAATCTCCTTCTTCGTTGGCGTTTTTAACGATGTTGAAAATACTTCTCGTCACTTTTTTCTCATGTTCCAGCGCTTTTTCGAAAATATCGGTCGCATTTTCAAAGCTATGCGGAGGTTTCGGAATCTCGCCTAAAATAATTTCACCGCCTACATCATTCAGATAATCAAACATTTTGTCCGCATGCATGAGTTCTTCTTTGCTTTGCACGCGGAAATAATTGGCAATGCCATCCAGATCTTTTGCTGAAAACCATGCAGACATTGAAAGATAATATTGTGCTGCGTATTGCTCGTGAGCAATCTGCTCGTTGATGAGCTGTGCAATTTTTTCACTTACCATAATATAAATTTATATTCAAAATTACTGATTAAAAGGCAAAATCAAAAGTTTTGACCTAAATTTAGGTTTAGAATGAATACAAAAAAGGACAGGAAAAAATCCTGCCCTCCAACATTAAAAATCAAAAATTATAAACTCTTTTCTTCAATTACATCGCTGTTCCAGACTGGCGTTTCTGCATCATTCTTCTTTCACTATTGGCTCTTTTTTCTTTCATCATTGCTCTTCTTTCTTTCATTTTTGCTTCTCTGGAAGCCTGCCACTTTTCGTATTGCTCAGTAGAAAGAATGTTTTTCATCTCACTGTCCATCTGCTGCTGTCTCGCTTTCATGCGCTCCATTTTTGCCTGTCTTTCTCCTTTGTTTTTTTCAAACTCGGCTTTCATTTCAGCTCTCCGCTTCTCGTGAAGATTTTTTATTTTATCTACTTGTGCCTGATTCAGGTTCAGTTCTTTCTGCATTTCAGCCATTCTTTCCTGTTCCTTCATCTGCATCTTTTGCTGCATTTCCTCTTTATTAAATTTTCTTCCATCCTGCTTTGTCTGCGCTATGGCTAAAGTTCCTGTAGCAATAAATAACGCTAATACTAATTTTTTCATGTGTTATGATTTATTTGTTTGTTATATCTTTTTGATAAAGTTTTTTAGAAAAAGTTAAAAATTAAATTCATAAAATAAGTTAAATTTTATTATCATATTTTTAATATATTATTTGAATTAAAAGAGAGTGAATAAAAATATTCACTCTCAACACCACTCAAATATAATATATGAAAAACTAAAAAAACTAATTTCTTACTAAACTGCCTCTAAAACCTGAACCTCTTCCTTCACCTCTGTTATTTTCCTGTCTCGGAGCATTATTCTGAATTCTCGGACTCGAATTTTCTCTTTTCGGCTGATTTCTGAAACCTTCATTATTCCTTGGAGGAGTAGTATTGCTTTCAGATCTCATACCGCCATTGTTTCTAGGTTCGTTATTTCTAAACCCTCCGTTGTTTCTTACGCCGTTGTCAGCTTTATTTCTTGATCCGCCATTATCAGAATTTCTGAATCCGTTATTAGGTCTTGTGTTTCCATTGTCATTTCTGAATCCTGAAGAATTACCGTTTCCATTTCGGAACCCTGAATTTCTTACCACATTCAGCGTAGGATTATCTGCACGTCTGAAACTGTTTCTGTCAACACGGTAAACATTGATGTTTACATTTCTGTAACGCGGCATTACTCTGAATCTCGGTACATAATATGTTCTTCTGTAATTCTGAAAATAGACAATCGGATGAGCACCCTGAAAATAATTGTTTTGGAAAATTACAAAGACTCTAGGTCCCAAAATCCTTTCCATTGCATAGTATCTGTCATAATACCATCTGTCCGGATTAAATCTGTAAAAATTATTCCATGCTGCAAAACTGGAGTATAAATTATTCAGATACAGAATCTGGTCTATTTGCCAGCGGTTGAGTCTGTGCTGTACAAAAAAACGATTCCAGTTGATATTTATAATGCTTTGTCTGTAATCATTATAATAACTTTGGTAATAATCCTGAGGATAATAATCTTGCGGATAATTGTAATAATAATCGTCCGGGAAAAAATTTCGGTCATCCTCATCACTATAATATCCGTCATTATTTCCGTAATATCCATCGTTGCCCCATCCGTTGTTCGGATATTGCTGAGCAAAGGTTAAAGTTGCTAAGCTGAGTGCAAATCCTATAAATATTCTTTTCATTTTTTCAGTAATTAATTGGTTAAATAAAAACTTTCGTTCTTGTCTTTTTGATGCAGATAAAAAAAAGAAGTTAAATCCTAAGATAAAACTTCAATATAATAAATTTTTAAGTTATTGATAATCAGTATTAATATTTTTCTAGTTTCTTCCGCTGTCTTTCACCCAATCTAATATTTTATGATTAAATTCTGAATAATTAATAATGTTTTCCAGTTTTATGTGCATTCTGTAACGCCAATAGTGTGGAAATACTGCGGGATTATTAATTCGTTCATTATCTGTTTTTCTGTTAATGAGATTCTCATCTGTTGCAAAAAACTCCTGAATAGGAAAAATAGCCAGCATTGCATCATTGTAAAGATGTTGTTTCATAATAATTTCTGCCAGATACGGTTCCAGATTTTCCGGTGCTTTTCCAAACTGACCAAGCTGCTGATTAAAATATTTTTGAATTAATGACGGGTTTTCTTTCCACCATTGTCTGAGTGTTGAGCTGTCGTGAGAAGAAGCCGTCACAACATTCATATAATCAGCTGTTTTAGGATTGTAAAACGGAATGTTTTCCGAAGGCATTCTCTGTACTTTAAGTGCAACTATAGCAAGTTCATCCATTACTTCAGGAACACAGTCCGGAACCAATCCCAAATCTTCACCGCAAATCAGCATATCGGTTGCATTCAGAATAACAGGGAGTTTTTCCATTGCACTTTGTTTCCATAAATAATCCTGACGTTTAAAGAAGTAGTCCTGATATAGTTCGTATACCGAAGTTTTTTCCCAGTCAGACAGAAAATGATAAGATTCTGTTTTGAATGCGTTAAATCTAGGATGATAAACCGTTTCTCCATTTCTCTCTTCAGTAAGAAACAATACATTGGCACACAGTGTAATCAGTTGATCGGAAAAATCATCAATTTTCCCCTGAAAGTGTTCTGATATTTTTCTTTGGGTATTAAAATTTTCTTTAAACTGATAAGTACCATCTGATTTTCTTTCTAAAAAATCAAGTGCTTTGCCGGTCTGGTCTCCAAAATATTTCCATAAAATTTCGTCATTAATGTAAGGCTTGCAGTATCTTTCGAAATCAAAAGGAATGTGACGGGCTTTGAACTCATCCCAAGTAACAGGAATTGCAGGATAAAAATAGCCTAAAATGCCTTGTGTTGCTGAAACAGGCATTCTCCAGATTCTGAAAAAACCGAGAATATGATCTATTCTCATAGCATCAAAATACTGCTCAAGGGCTTTGAAACGGTTTTTCCACCATTGGTAGCCATCGGCTTTCATGGCTTCCCAGTTATAAGTAGGAAATTCCCAGTTCTGACCAATTTCTGTGAACTGATCTGGTGGTGCTCCAGCCTGAAAATCCATTCCGAAAAGTTCAGGTTCAGTCCATGCTTCTACAGAATACCGGTAGATTCCTATCGGCAAGTCTCCTTTTAGAGAAATTCCGAGACTGTGAATATATTCAACAGAATTTTTCAGCTGTTTATCAAGTTGATACTGTACCCACGAGTGCAGCATTGCAGCGTCATAATCTTTGTTTTTTGCATTAAAGAAAGGTGCAATTTTTCCTGCAATATATTTTTTGTGAGTTTTCCAGAGATTGTAATTCGGTGATTTGTATTTATCTCTCAATACACAAAAAGCAGAGTAGGGAAGAAGCCAGCTTTCGTTATCTTTAAGAAATTTTTTAAAATTTCTGTCTTTATAGATTTTCTCTTTTTCGGTAGTAAAAATAGCTTTCAGATATTTCCACTTAGAAGCAATCATTTTTTCGTAGTCAATGAGTTCTAACGAATTTAGATGTTCCTTTTCCTGAGCAAAACTCTCTTCTAAATTTTTTGGTATTTTAAAATCAAGATTTTCCAGCGAAATATATTGCGGATGCAATGCATATACAGAAACGGCAGCGTAGGGATAAGAATCTGTCCATGTATAGTTTGCAGTTGTATCGTTGATCGGCAGAATCTGTATAATTTCAAGCGAAGTATTTTTAGCCCAGTCTGCAAGCTTTTTTAAATCTAAAAATTCCCCGACTCCAAAACCGTCTTCTGTCCGCAATGAAAAAACTGGTACAGCGACTCCGGCTGCATGATACATCTGATAAGACTTAAATCTGAAATAATGATCAGATATAATCTGCAGTACCTCTTTCTGACTATTTGGAAAAGCAGATCTGTTATCACCTGTTTCTACATCAATTATTTTCTGAATTTTTTTGTCAAAAATAGAATATTTGTATTCAATAACATAGTTTTCGGGTACTTCAACAGCTGCTTCCCAAATACCGGGATCGGTTTGTGTTAAGCGAATTGCATCTTCATAATTCCAGTTTCCTAGAGAAGGCGTGCTTCCAATAAGTGCAATTTCCCAGTCGGGATTATAAATTGGAGCTTCTATTTTGAAAAGATGAGTATGTTTTTTTAAAATAGAAATTTTCTGTGACCCTTTTTGTTGAAGTTTATTCTTTAAAATTTTGTTGTTGAGATAATTTTCCGGAAGATTTTTAGAATTCCATTCGTCAAAAATCAAAAATTCTTTATAGTTGTGAGGGAAAGTATGATGATGCTTTACTGGCTCTTTTCTAAGAACTTTTCCATGGTCATCGCATAGCTGATAATGGTATTCTATGTTTTTAGAAAAAAAATCTATTTCGCATTTCCATTCACCATTTCCGGTATGAAACATTTTATGAACTCTTTCTGTATGGTCGCTTTCATGGGTGATAAGCTCTAAATTTTCGCCCGGTTTTGTGTAATAATTAAGGTTAAAATACAATTTCATCTCATATATTTTTGTCTAAAAATACGGTTTAAATTTTAAAAATAAATACTTGATGAATCAAATTTAAGATAAGAAGCCTTTTCCTGAGAGTGGAAAAGGCTTCAATATACTGAATATAGTTCAGATTTTATTTTGTAACTAAAATCTTTTTTGTAAGTAAAGTTTTTCCGGATTCTTCGGTGATATTCACAATATAAGCACCTATTGAGAAATTTCTCAGCTGAATCTGCTGATTGAGGTTGCCGTCTTTTACTGAAAGACTGATATTGAAAACAGATTTTCCTGAAATATCAAATAAAGTTACTTTGATATTTCCTTTAATGTTTTTGTCGTTTACATTTACGGTAATTGTCTGATCTTCCACTTTTGTAGGATAAACATCAATGTTTGCCATTGTATTTGCCTGCGTAACTTTGTCATTGGCAAAATATCGGCTCGCCAAATCATAAATGTGGAGGTTTTGTTCACCGGAAAGTTGTTTTGCCTCAAGATTTTTCAGGCTAAACTCGTACATGGGAGCACCTTTTGCGCTTGCTACAACTATATTTCCTTTAGAGTTTACCGCAGCACCGTTTACGGAGTAGTTTTCCGGCAGCCCCGTGATTTTTCCTGCAAATTTTGCAGTTAATTCTTTTGTTGAAATTTTAAAAACATTTCCTGTCACAGAAAAAACGTAGAAATTATTGTCGGCATCAGCAATCATATCTCCGCCAAAACCTGTTTCCATTGCAGTAAAAGAGTTTTTACCATTAGACTCGTCGTCTTTGATGATGCCAAGATCTTTTACGGTAAACTGATCATTCTTTTTGCTGATCTCAATAAACTGCGTTCCTGAATTGTTGATCGCATAAATATTTCCGTTGTATCCTGTCGCCATTCTTGTAATGTGTGAATTGATATCACACGGTGTTACTCTTGCTACATTATTTTCAACTAACGTTATTTCTTTGGTTTTTTGGTTTAATACATAAATGTTTGAAGAGAACATCGGCATATAAACCAGATTGTTTCCTGAAGAATCGTATGCTAAAGCAGCAAGATTCATCGCCTGAGAGTTATGATAAGAATTTTTATCTTCCGAAACGGCAGATTTTCGTGCCTGCGATATGACACTGGCAGAAGAAGAAACTCCGAAAACGGTTTCGCCGGATGTTCCGTCTGCATTCATTGTGCGGAAATCATTAAATTCAATTCTTGGGGAATTTTTACCGGTAAGTGCAAAAAAATCCTGCTGTGCATTTACGGTATTTCCAAGTAAAACCAAAAGAATAGGAAATAAATGTTTTTTCATAGTTTATATATTTTATAATTAATCATTTTAGTATGACTAAGTTACATATTTTTTAGATTGAATGAAATAAATGAAAAAATTTAAATGGAATTTTTTAAAATTGATCACAACTCCTGAAATTTTCAAATCTTCATTTAATAGAAAAAGCATCCAAATCATTGAATGCTTTTAAAATTTATTTAATAAAACCTCTGTTCCTTAGTAAAGGTTTAATGTCAGGGTCATGACCCGTGAAATCTCTGAATGCCTGATTAAGATCGACAGAATTTCCTACAGAAAGAATATATTTTCTAAATCGGTCGCCATTTTCCCGGGTAAGCCCGCCATTTTTTTCAATCCATTCCCAGGCATCGCTGTCTAAAGTTTCAGACCACAGATAAGCATAATATCCTGCTGAATAACCGCCGCCCCAAATGTGCGCAAAGTATGGAGTGTGGTATCTTGGCGGAACAGTTCCTAATGTGAAACCGTGTTTTGCTAAAGATTGTTTTTCAAAATCCAACACAGGAAGAAGCTGTGTTTCGCTGGTTACGGAATGCCAATCCATATCCACAGAAGCTGCAGAAACAAGTTCTGTTGTCATATATCCCTGATTAAAAGTTGAAGCTTTTTTAATTTTATCAACTAGACTTTGAGGAATGGGCTGTTTTGTTTCGTAATGAATAGCATAATTTTTCAGTACGACAGGATCTAAAGCCCAATGTTCGTTGATTTGTGAAGGGAATTCAACAAAATCTCTCGGAACATTTGTTCCTGAAAGAGATGGATATTTCTGGCTCGCAAACATCCCGTGAATAGAGTGTCCAAATTCATGGAAGATGGTTTCTACATCGTCAAAACTGATTAGTGACGGTTTTCCTTCTGCTGGTTTCTGATAGTTGTAGCAGTTGACAATCACTGGTTTTGTTCCTAAAAGGTAGGATTGCTCAACAAAGTTACTCATCCACGCGCCGCCATTTTTAGAATCTCTGGTATAAAAATCAAGGTAATAGATCGCCAGAGATTTTCCGTCATGATCAAAAACTTCATAAGTGACCACATCAGGATGATAAACAGGAAGATCTGTTCTTTTTTTGAAAGTGAGCCCGTAGAATTTTTCAGCAGCAAAGAAAACGCCTTTTTCCAGAACCGTTGTGATTTCAAAATAAGGTTTAATTTCGCTTTCATCAAGATCAAATTTTGCTTTTCTTACCTGCTCTGCGTAATAATTCCAGTCCCATGGCTGTACTTTAAAGCCTCCTTTTTGCTTATCAATGAGATCCTGAATATCTTTAGCTTCACGCTTTGCGGTTTCCACAGCCGGGATAGCCAGCTGATTCATAAGTTTAACTGCAGCTTCAGGGTTTTTTGCCATCTGATCCTGCAGCTTCCATTCTGCGAAGCTTTTATTTCCTAAAATCTGCGCTTTTTTGAGTCTTAAAGCAGCCAGTTTTTCAATGGTCTCTCTTGTGTCATTTCCATCGTTTCTCTCTGCTCTTTCCCATGATGCTTTGAAAAGTTTTTCTCTGGTTGCTCTGTTGTTGAGATTTTGCAGAAGAGGCTGCTGAGTGGTGTTAAGTAAAGTAAGAAGATATTGTCCAGGTTTACCTGCATTTTTCGCATCATTTGCAGCAGCTGCAATTTCGTCAGAAGAAAGTCCGTCAAGTTCTTTTACATCAGTAAAGAAAACTCCGCCCTGTTTTCTTGCTTCCAGTAGTTTGTTGGAATATTGTGTGGAAAGAGAAGCCAGTTCCTGGTTGATTTGTTTTAGTTTCTCTTTATCAGCAGCAGAAAGATTAGCTCCTGCAATTTCAAAATTTTGTTTGTAATACTGAAGCAGTCTTTTACTTTCTGAATCTAATCCATTTTCTGAAATTGATTTTATTCTTTGATAAAGATTTTCATTCAAATACATCTTGTCAGAATGGGCTGCAAAAACAGGTGCATATTCTTCGTCTAAAGCCTGCAATGTAGGATTGGTATTCGCACTTGTAAGATTTGAGAAGACAATCACAGCTCTCTTTAAAACCTCGCCGCTTTTTTCAAGTGCAACAAGGGTATTCTCGAAAGTTGGCTTTTCAGGATTATTGGCAATTTTCAAAATCTCTGCATCATGCTGTTTTAGTCCAAATTCAAAAGCAGGTTTAAAATGTTCATCTTTAATTTTGTCAAATTCCGGAGCTTCGTATTGAAGTTTGCTTTTTTTCATCAAAGGGTTTGAGGAAAGCGAAGCATCAGGAACGGGAATTTCTTTTTGAGTGTCGGGTGTTTTCATTGTGGTGCATGAATAGTTAAATGCTAAAGCAGAAATTAGCAGTGCCGAGGAAATGTTTTTTATATACATCTACTTTATTTTTTAGAATAATATATGAAATCAGGTATTTTTTAATTTACATTTCGCTGTCAATTGTAACAGATTTCATATTTTAGTTGTTATTAAAGTATAAAGATATTAAAAACTAAACTTTTAAACATCATATCATGAAATCTAGTACAATTTTAATTTTTTCAGGACTTGTTTTGCTGGCTTCCTGTAATAAGAATGACAAGAGAGAGCAAAAAAACGAATGGCTTCCTAATGCCACCAATTCTGATCATGGACCTGTAAAGCAAAAAGAATTTGCAGGAGATTTTGATAAGGTTGAAGTTTCGCAGGCTATTGAAGCTGAAATCATAAAATCAGACGTGGAAAAAGTAGTGATTTCTGCTCCTGAAAATATCATTGATGAGGTTTTGGTAGAAAATAATGGGGGAGAACTCCATATTCATTATAAAAGAGGATTTCGCGTAATAAACAGCTCTAAAGTAAAGGCTAAAATTTATGCAAAGGATTTTACAAAACTTGCGGCTAATTCAGCAGCTGTTATTGCGGTTAAAGATCAGTTTACTCAGGATAAAACAGATCTGGAGATGTCAAGTTCGGGAGAAATATCAGGAAAGCTTGAAGCCAATGAATTTACCATTAATGCAGGAAGCAGTGGTAACTTTACAGGAAAGATCTGGGCAGTAAATCTTTCTGTGGAAGCTTCTTCAGGCGCAACTGTTGAAGTTTCAGGAAAAGCTAAGACTGCTGATTTGAAAGCATCTTCCGGAAGTGATATTGCGGCAAAAGAAATGATTGCAGATTTTGTGAAGGCAGAATCTTCCAGCGGAGCAGGAATAGAAGTATGAGTAGCATCAAGGTTTGAAGCCCATGCTTCGTCTGGCGGAAGTGTGAACGGCATTAAAAAAGGAAATGTGACGACAGTTTCCAAAGAAGAAAGCAGTGGCGGTAGCGTCAGTCTGCAGTAATTTAAAGCTGAATATCAGTTTCTTCATCTTCTGAAGCTAATGTTTCCCAATCTTTTCGGTCAAAATTCAAATTATCAAAAGCTAATAAATCCTCCTCTATCTGGAGGATTTCTTTTGTGGTAAAAAGATGCATTTCTTCGTCTTTATCTGTTTTTGCCAGTCTTCGTACCGATGCTTTGTCAATAGCCATAAATCTTTGTCCCAATCTTCTGGCAGCGTATTTTCTCATTCCTGTTTCGTGGAGCACATCTACTGCCATATCTACCGCAGTTCCCAGTGTTTCACGGTAAATATTTTCTATTCCGTTATCCAGATAATCATAGGCGTCAATTCTGTTTTTAGCACGAACAAATATTTTTACATTAGGATATTGTTCTCTTACCAAATCGGCGACAAATTTATTCATTTCGGGGTCATCCAGACAGAGGACGAGAATTTTTGCATCTTCAATTCCGGCAGCTCTCAAAACAGGAAGACGGGTTGCATCACCATAATAAACTTTAAAACCGTAGCTTCTCAGCATTTTTACACGATCCGAATCTCTGTCCAGAACAGTAGCTGTTACCTTATTTGCTTTTAAAAGCCGTCCTACAGTGCTTCCGAAATGTCCGAAACCTACGATGATAATTTTCTTCTGATCAATATTTTTCTCAAGAATATTAAAGTCAGAATCAGAATCCGGAACTTCTTTGATGAATCTTGGTGTGATAATTTTGTCATTAATAATTAAAAGAATCGGAGTAATACACATGGTAATTGCCGACACAGCCATTAACTGTGCATTGAGCTCTGCTCCGAATAAATACAGATCTGAAGCATAGTTGATCAGTACAAAAGCAAATTCTCCTACCTGTGAAAGTGCAAAGGCATAAAACAAAGTCTGTGGATTATCAAGCTTAAAAAATTTTCCAATCGCAAACAGCACGAGAAATTTTACAGCCAGAACTACAAAAACAGTACTGAAAATAAAGACTGCGCCATTCTGAATAACATTAAAATTCATCGTAGAGCCTACACTTACGAAAAAGACGGCAAGCAACAATCCTTTGAACGGGTTGATCTGTGCTTCAAGCTCATGACGAAATTCACTGTTTGCCAGCATCACACCTGCTAAAAAGGCTCCTAAAGCCGGAGAAATACCAATCGCAATCATTAATTCTGAAACGCCGATAACCAGAAAAAGCGATGAAGCGGTAAGAAGCTCGGGCATTCCTGCTTTGGAAACATACCTTAAGAAAGGAACAAAAACATACCTGCCTAATAAAATTAAAATGATAACCCCAAAAATTACGGTACCTGCCTGAAGCCATTCCGGGAGTTTCTGAATGAGAATCTGCACTTCATTATCCTGATGTCTGGCTTTATAATTGGCAATTATCGGCAAAATTGCCAGAATGGGAATCACGGCAATATCCTGAAACAGCAGAGTGGAAAAAGATGCTTCACCTGCTGTAGTTTTCAGATTGTTTTTTTCCTGTAAGGTCTGAAGTACAATGGCAGTAGAGGAAAGTGCAAAACACATGGCAATCGCAATAGATTTATCAACCTTCCAGCCAGCCCAGATGAAAATCAGAAAAAGTATGGAAATGGTTAACGCCATCTGAGTGAGTCCCAAACCAATAATTTTTTTCCTCATCTCCCAGAATTTCCTGGGTTCTAATTCGAGTCCGACTAAAAAAAGCAGCATGATTACCCCGAATTCACTGGCGTGCATGATGTCGTTTACATCATTTCCGGTCAGTTTTAAAACATAGGGACCAATGATAATACCTCCTAAAATATATCCGATAACCGAGCTTAAACCCAATTTCCTTGCGAGTGGAACCATAATGATGGCTACACCTAAGAATAAAAGGGTGTTCATCGCTAGAGTGTTTTCCATATTATTGATTCAGGATTTCTACAAATTTCTTTTTCTGTAAAATAATTTCTTTTTTAGATAATTTGTTGGCTTCGTAAACGATGGTAATATCTTTTATGTTAGCTTTAAAAACATTCAGTGATACAATAAGTCCGCTGATTATTTCGTCGATTGTATATTTATAGGTTCCTTCTTTAGAGAAGGATCTTTCTTTGCCACCTGTTGTAACGACAATATAGACTTCTTTATTTTCTAATGGATTGATTTCCCCTTCGTTCAGCCAGTTGCGGTCAAAAACCTCATCAATCCACAATTTCAGCAAAGGCGGAACTCCAAACCAAATGATCGGAAACTGAAAAATAAAACGGTCATAATTTTGAAGTCTTTTTCTTTCTCTGAAAGCGGCAATATGAAAGTCGGGATATTCTTCGTATAAATCGCGAAGTGTAAAATGCTGATGACGCACGTAGAAATTGATGAGTTCTACGTTTGAATTAGAATGTTCAAGATAAGGATGAGCAAAAATAACTAGCGTTTTCTTCATACAACCCGTTTTTCGTAAATATAATGAAAAATGAGTAAAATAGGAATGGATGAGGTAAGTTTAATCATTTTTAATTAAAAAAAAGATAAGAAGTTATTTGAATTTATTTACCGTCAGTAAGCTTGAATATTTTTTTGTTTTGGATTTTTTGATTATGAATATCCGTTATTGATCATAATGCTTTTTTTAACACAAAGGAACATAAAAGTTTTTTAAACGGTTCGCCGATTTAAGCTCGCAAAGGCGTTTGACTTCGTCGAATCTTCGATTTCACTTAGCAAAGTTCTCGTAGTTTTTTCAAATACGATAAAATGCTTAAAATCATATGGTTAACAGTTATCTTCTGCAAACACTCCTTCATAATTTTATTATCGAAGATTTTCTCTGATGTATTATATCTAATTAAATCGAAGGTTATTCTTAAATTAAAATTTTAAACAAACCATTTCCAAAAGCCAATAATTATTGAAGACGTTCCAAGTAAGAAAATAAACATTGCAGAGTACAAAAACTTTTCTGATTCTTTATTCTTAAAAGCTGATATTAAAAAAAACAATGAAACGAATGAAATAATTAAATAGTAATATTTATAAGAGTATTTCAACTCTAAAAATCCATATAATATCTGAGTTTTTCCATCAGTAGACCAATAATCTTTTAGAATATGTGTATTGATTTTAACAGTAGCAGTAAAGTTAAAAATACTCAGAAGAATTGATATAATTGAAAATTTCATGTAACACGTAATTACCATCCTCCTGAAGCACCGCCACCGCCAAAACTTCCTCCGCCGCCGAAGCCTCCAAATCCGCCACCGCCACCACGGGAACTTCCGCCACCGAAACCACCACCGCCAAAACTTCCAGGAAAAGGAAAGAATCCTCCGGGATAATTTCTGCGTCCTCTTCTGCTGAGAATAATGTCTCCGTCGTCATTATTTCCTCCGCCTTTGCTCGTAATGATAACAATAATAATGAAGATAATAAATGCGATAATAATCAGTTTAGCTTCTCCGGAATTGGACTTCCGATCTTTCTGCAAAGGTTTAAATTTCCCCTGAACTGCCTCCATAATGGCAGACGTTCCGCCATCAATACCTTCGTACCATTTTCCTTTTTTAAATTGTGGAGTTACAATATAGTCTAAAATCTGTCCGGCAACAGAAGCGGTAAGATATTGTTCAACGGCTCTTCCTTGCTGGATAGACATAGTTCGGTCTTCTTTTGCAATTAGAAAAACCACTCCGTTATCAACATCTTTTTGTCCGATTCCCCATTTTTCACCGAAAGTTGCAGCCAGAAAATTAATGTCTTCACCTTTTGTTGAAGGTATAATGATGACCTCAATTTCTGTAGAAGTAGAATCTGCAAAACGGATGAGTTTGTTGTTTAATGCATCTTTTTCCTGTTGGGTAAGAAGATTAGCTTCATCATACACAGGATACAAAACAGCAGGTTTTTCGGGAATTGTATATTGTGCTGAAATAATATTAAAACAGCAGGAAATAAAAAAAGTAAAAAATATTTTAAGAGAATGTAATCTCATCGGGTAGTTCGTTATGATTTTTTCCGTTGGCTGGAAAATGTTTTTTCAGTTTTTTTCCGGTTTCCAGAATAGCACTTTTTAAAGCCTGATAAAAGTGTCCTTTTGCAAATTCTGAAGTAATATAGTCGTGAAGGTGATCCCAGAAAGACTGATGTACTTTTTCATGAATTCCTGTATCACCAATTATGGTGAGATATTTCTGCTCAAAATTAACATGAAAAAGTACTGCGTTTTTTTCTGCTGTTTTGTCTTTACAGAGTTCTTTAAAAACTTCAAAAGCCGCTTCGGCAACCTTGTCATCAGTTGTAGAATCTATATGTACGCGGATTTCTCCGGTAGAAAGACTTTCTGCCGATTGAATAGCTTCCACAAGGGAAGCTATTTGATGGTCTGTTAAAAAGCGATTCATTACTCGGTAAATACGCTTGGTGCATTTTCAGCTCCTGCCTGTGCTTTGAATAATGGCTTTTCTTTAAAATTGGTAAAATTTGCCAGAATATTGTTCGGGAACTGTTTGATCAAAATATTATAATCTCTTGCAGCATCATTATAATTTACCGTTTCCATTCTGATGCTGTTTTCAATCGCAATATATTCTCTCTGGAAATTAATGTACTGCTGGTCCGCTTTCAGATTAGGATAAGATTCTACTACTGCCATCAATCTGTTCAGAGCTCCGGTCAATTCACCTTGTGCAGCCTGGAATCTCGCCATGTCTTCTTCCGTAAGGTTGGTAGGATTGATATTGATTGAAGTTGCTTTAGAGCGGGCTTCAATTACTTTTGTTAAAGTTTCCTGCTCAAATTTGGCATAAGATTTTACGGTTCTTTCCAGATTCGGAATGAGGTTGGCTCTTTTTTGATATACGGTTTGTACATTAGACCACTTTGCATCTACCGTTTGTTCCTGAGCTACAAAATTGTTGTAACCGCTTTTACCCCAGAAAAATACTAATACTAAAATAATAAGTAATGCAATGCCGATGGTTCCGGCACTGAAACAGCCTTTGTTTTTCATGTTTGAATTTTGTTTAATTTTTTTAATGCTTTTTGTGCTACTCAAATATACAAATTAAGTGCTAATTTTGCATAAAATTTAATAAATGACAACAATTGTGGTTGCAATGGGGGAAAATAATGAAATTGGTTCTGATAATCAATTGTTATGGCATCTTCCCAAAGATTTAAAACATTTTAAAGAAATTACTTCCGGACATCCCGTGATTATGGGAAGAAAAACATACGAAAGTATCGGAAAACCTCTTCCCAACCGTACCAACATTGTTATTTCCAGAAAAAAAGACTGGTTTGAAGAAGGAATTTTAATTATAGGAAGCATCAAAGAGGCTGTAAAGTTTGCAAAAAAGATAGATGAAGACATTTTTATCATTGGTGGTGGTACTATTTATGACCAGACAATGGAAATTGTTGATAAGCTGGAAGTAACTTTGGTAGAGGCAAACCTTGAAGCTGATACCTATTTTCCTAAAATTGATTCTAAAATATGGAAAAAAACAAACGAAGTATGCCACGAAAAAGACGAGAAAAATCAATATGATTTTTGCTTTCAGACTTTTGAAAAAATTTTAAAAGAATAGTTGCCGTAATTCTAAGGCTTAACTTTTAGCATCTAACCTTTAAATGTTTTATCTTTGCACTTCTAAAATTTAATCATGAATAAAAACATAAAAATCATAGTGGCTGCGCTTCTTATTTTAGGCGGTCTTTACATGATGTTTTATACCAGAAGTTTGGGATGGGGAATTGTTGTTTTTCTTCTTTCTGCTTTGCCAATTTTCTTATTTTTCAAAAATGAAAATATCTTGCTTGCTTTCTGGCAATTGAGAAAACAGAATATGGTAAAGGCTTCCAAATTTTTAGGTAATATCAAAAATTACAGAACAGAGCTTCACAAAAACCAATATGGATATTATCATTATCTGCAAGGTTTGATTTTGGCACAGGATCATCCAACCAAAGTAGAACCTTTGATGAAAAAAGCTTTAGATTATGGTCTGAATATGAAACACGACCGTGCAATGGCTACCTTAAACCTCGCAGCGGGTGCAATTTCTAAAGGCAGGAGACAGGAAGGTCAAAAGCTTTTGGAAGAAGCTAAAAGATTGGATTCTGCAGGAATGATGGCTGATCAGATCAAAATGCTGAAAGATCAGCTGAAAATGCCGACCATGCAAAAGCATATGCATAATCCCAATATGAGAAACAGAGGAAAATTCTTTTAATATTTTAGGAATAAAGATTAAGCACTTGAGAAATCAGGTGCTTTTTTGTTTAAATGGTGATGATTTTATTACGATATTCAATTAGGGTATTTTGTTTAAACAAATTGGTGGTAGTTTTGATAAAATTCAGTAATACTGGGGGCTTGTGCATGTATTCTGTAAAAATCTAATTTATTTGATTTTTAAATTTACAATATAGCCTATGAAATAGCTTGGTTCTCTCTCGTTGTCAATTGTGGTTCATAATATTTACATTTCTGAGTTTTGTTCGTATCCGTAAAATTTAGGCATTTGCCAATGGTATTTTACAGCCAGAGTTCTTACTGAAACAATAAGAAGAATAGTGAAAATCTGGATGAATGTATAAGAAAGATTGGTGAAACTGGTAAGGAGCAAAAAAACTGATCCGCCAATAATACATGCACTTGCATAGATTTCTTTCCTGAAAATTAAAGGAATTCGATTGAGCAGAATATCCCGGATGATTCCGCCAAAACAGCCTGTAATTGTTCCTAAAGCAATACAAATTAATGGATGAATTTCTGCATTGAGCCCTTTCTGAACGCCAATAATGGTAAATAAACCTAATCCGAAACTGTCGAAAATAAATAAGGTTACTTTAAAATTCTTTTCGATGGATTTGAAAACCATTGCGAAAATGCTTGTTGCCAGAATCAATCCACACATCAATAAATCATGCATCCAAAAGACAGGAATGCCAAGCAGTAAATCTCTTACCGTTCCTCCACCCACTGAAGTCACAAAAGCAATAATCAGAACTCCGAAAGGATCTAATCTTTTCTGCATCGCAGCAAAACTTCCCGACATCGAAAAAGAGATCGTTCCAAGAATTTCTATAATAAGGCTGAAGTTTTCGTGCATTTATGATTGGTGCTGATAAAGACTCAAGTTAAATTTTGTATATTTTGATCTTACCTATTATTTATTTTCAATTCTCACCGCTTCAGGAACCAAAAGTTCATATTCTCCTTTATGATTGATGATTTCTCTTACGATGCTGCTGCTGATAAAAGATTTTCCTGATGAAGTTAAAAGAAAAACGGTTTCCAGCTTTTTGTGAGCCAGAGTCCTGTTGGTATGAGCAATAGCTTTCTCAAATTCAAAATCGGCAGGGTTTCTGAGTCCGCGGATGATGTACTGTGCATTTTTTTCAAAACAATAATCAACAGTGAGTGCTTCAAAAAAATCGACTTCCACATTTGGAAATTCCGCTACAGAATTCCGGATAAATTCCATTCTTTTTTCAAGAGGAAACATATATTTCTTCTGAGAGTTCTGCCCGATAGCAATGATTAATTTATCAAAAAGAGGTGCTGCTCTTTCAATGATGTCGTAATGTCCTAATGTAATTGGGTCAAAAGATCCCGGGAAAACGGCAATTTTCATGCGTAAGAATTTTGTTTTTTTATTTTTGAATTCATCATTAGGTTTTTTAAGAAAAGTTAGTTTTGCATAACTTCTAACTTCTAACTTCTAACTTCTAACTTTATCTAAAGCCTTCTCAACTTCATTCCCACAAAGATCTTTAATAGAAATTCCGTAATGTTTTGCCTGTTGCGGAAGAATGCTTGCCGGAGAAAATCCAGGATTGGTATTCATTTCCAGCATATATGGAATTCCGTCCATCAGAATAAATTCGCTTCGGGAAAATCCGCTCATTCCGAGAGAGTTGTAAGCTCTTTTTGCAATTTCTTCCACACGGATTCTGGTTGCGTCGTTTATTCTTGCTGGGGTAATTTCTTCTGAAGCCCCTTCATATTTAGCCTCGTAATCAAAAAACTCGTTTTTAGGAACAATCTCAGTAATTCCGAGTACGATAGTTTCCCCTTTAAAGTCTATAACTCCCACCGAAACTTCCATTCCGTTGAGGAAACTTTCAATTAAAATCTCATCATCTTCTTTAAAAGCAAGCTCTGTAGCAGCAATTAATTCAGATTTTTCTTTCACTTTAGAAATTCCCAGAGAAGAACCGGATTGGTTGGGTTTAACGAAAACAGGAAGCCCCAGATTTTCTATAATCTCATCCGTTTTAATTTCTTCACCTTTTCTCAGGTAAACACTTTTCGCAGAAGGAATTCCGTATTTTGAAAGTACGGCTAATGTATCTTTTTTATTAAATGTTAAAGCGCTCTGATAAAAGTCACAACCGGTATATTTTTGTCCGATAGCGTCCCAATACGCCTGAAGGACACCGTTTTCTCCCGGAGTTCCGTGGATGATATTGAAGCAGACATCAAATTTTAGATTTCCGTTATCTGTATTTACAGAAAAATCTCCTTTGTTGATGGTTTTTTTCTCGTTGTTTTCATTTAAATAATACCATTCGTCTTTCAGGATAATTACTTTATAAACATCGTAAAGATCACGATCAAGCGACTCGTATATCAATTGTCCGCTTTTTAGAGAAACTTTATATTCATCAGAATAACCGCCCATAACCACGGCGACTTGCTTTTTGCTCATATATAATTGTCAATAAAGGCAAAATTAAACAATTTATGTGTGCAAATACACAAGTTTTCAATTTTAAAATGTAAACTGACCGGTTAAAAAATTAAATGGCTTACTCAAAAAATGATGATTTTATATAAGATTGCTCATTTTCTATTATTGTTTGTTTTGCAGAAGAATCAGGTCTCTGTCCGGAATTCTTTTTCAAGAATGAAATCAGTTTTGACGATTAAATTAAAACATCAATAAATTTCTTTCCTGCTTTGTTCATTTTTAGTAAATTTGTCAACCTTTAAATTTTAAAAAATTAAATACTAAAAATAATATGAATCTTCACGAGTATCAATCAAAAGAGATTTTATCAAAGTATGGAGTAGCTATCCAACGTGGTTTCGTTGCAAACAACGTAGATGAAGCTGTAGCAGCTGCTGAAAAACTAACTGCCGAAACCGGAGCTCAGGGATGGGTAGTAAAGGCTCAGATCCATGCAGGTGGACGTGGAAAAGGAGGCGGTGTAAAGTTTTCTCCAAACATGGATAAACTTAAAGAAAACGCTCAGAACATCATCGGAATGCAGTTGGTAACTCCACAAACTTCTGCTGAAGGTAAAAAAGTAAATTCTGTTTTGGTTGCAGAAGATGTATATTATCCGGGGGAAACTGAAACTAAAGAATTTTATGTTTCTATTCTTTTAGACAGAGCTGAAGGTAAAAACGTAATCGTGTATTCTACTGAGGGTGGGATGGATATTGAGCATGTTGCTGAAGTAACTCCTCATTTGATCCATAATGAATTAATTGATCCTGCAATCGGTCTTCAAGGTTTCCAGGCTAGAAAAATTGCTTTCAATTTAGGTCTTGAAGGAAATGCTTTCAAAGAATTTACGAAGTTTATTTCTAATCTTTATGCAGCTTATACAGGAATTGATGCTTCTCTTTTTGAGATCAACCCTGTTTTGAAGACTTCTGATAATAAAATTATTGCTGTAGATGCTAAAGTAACTTTAGATGACAACTCATTGTTCCGTCACAAAGATTTAGCTGAATTGAGAGATACAAGAGAAGAAGATCCTATGGATGTAGAAGCTGGTGAAGCAGGTCTTAACTTCGTGAAACTAGACGGTAATGTTGCTTGTATGGTAAACGGAGCAGGTCTTGCAATGGCTACTATGGATATCATCAAATTATCAGGTGGTAATCCTGCAAACTTCCTTGATGTAGGTGGTACAGCAGATGCTCAGAGAGTTCAGACTGCTTTCGGGATTATCTTGAGAGATCCAAACGTAAAAGCAATCTTGATTAATATCTTCGGAGGTATCGTAAGATGCGACAGAGTTGCGCAAGGTGTTGTAGATGCTTACAAAGCAATGGGAAGTCTTCCTGTTCCTTTGATCGTGAGATTGCAGGGAACGAATGCTGTTGAAGCTAAAAAATTAATTGATGAGTCTGGTCTTCCGGTTCACTCTGCAATTACTTTGGAAGAAGCTGCAAATAAAGTAAAAGAAGTTTTAGCTTAAGACTAAGATTTTTTCAGATAAAACAAAACCGTTTCATTTTTGAAGCGGTTTTTTTGTAATAACTCATAAAGTAATGAAAGCCGTTTTCTGAAGTAAAATTGTTATTACCGTCCACACTCATTAAAAATGCTTATTTTTGCAAAAATTTCGGAGTAGTATCCGGAATTAAATTTTTTAAAACTTCCCTATGGAATTGATACACAGAAACCTTGCAATCGGTATTCACGATGCTTTACAGGAAACTTTTTTCGAAAAAAACAAATACGCAGATAAAGTTATTGAAAGACTTTTAAAAGCCCACAAAAAATGGGGCAGCCAAGACAGAGCCGTTGTATCTGAGATTTTCTACAATATTATCCGCTGGAAAAAGCGTCTGGAATATTATATGGGAGAAGGCGTAAAGCCGAACAATGTTTATAAACTGATGCTCGCATATCTTCTTTGGAGCAAAACCAATTATAAAAAGTTTGAAGAATTTGACGGAATAAAAATCGCAGATATTCTTACAAAACTGAAGAAAGGAACAGTTCCTACCAAAGCTATTGAACATTCTATCCCCGAATGGCTTGCTGAAACTCTGGAAAAAGAGCTGGGCTCAAGATGGGAAAGAGAAATGCAGGCTCTTAATGAGCAGGCTCCTACAGTTTTAAGAGCAAATTCTCTGAAAACGACCACAAAAGAGCTGATTTCTGATCTTGCTGATGAAAATGTAGTGTCTTATCCGGTGAGAAACTATCCCGATGCGGTACAGCTGGAAGAGAAAAAAAATGTTTTTCTTACTACCGCTTTCAAAGAAGGTTTGTTTGAAGTGCAGGATGCGTCTTCACAAAAAATCGCTTACTTTTTGGATGTGAAAGAAGGACAGCGTGTCGTGGATGCATGTGCAGGAGCGGGCGGGAAAACACTTCATTTAGCAGCTTTGATGGGCAATAAAGGACAGATTATCGCTTTAGATATCTTCGAATGGAAGCTTGCCGAGCTTAAACGCCGGGCAAAAAGAGCAGGAGCCCACAATATTGAGACAAGAGTTATTACAGACAATAAAGTAATTAAACGTCTTCATGAGAAAGCAGACCGTCTTTTGATTGATGCGCCTTGTTCAGGATTGGGTGTTTTAAAAAGAAATCCCGACAGCAAGTGGAAAATAGATCAGGATTTTATCGACAGAATAAAAAAAGAACAGCAGCAGATTATTCAGGATTATTCTAAAATGCTGAAAGTAGGCGGAAAAATGGTCTATGCAACATGTTCCGTTCTTCCTTCTGAAAATAACGAACAGGTAACAGAATTCATCAAAAATAATCCGAATTTTAAGCTCATAAAAGACGAAAAAGTAATGCCGAGTGAAGGTTACGATGGTTTTTATATGGCTTTAATTGAGAGAATGTCTTAATTGTTTCAATAAAATATCAAAAATGCAAACTACTTTATCCTGTATGAAGTAGTTTTTTATTTCATAAAACAAGAACAATTCATCATCAGCAGAATTTTTGTTGCAGTAATTCGTTTCAATAAAAACTTCAATATAAAATTATTATTTATCTTTGCCTTAATATTAAAGTATTTTAAAGTATGCTTAAATCACTTTTCAACTGGAAAGTTTTACTTAATTTAGTTCTTGCTGTAGGCGTTTTTATAGGATTGGTTTATCTTACTTTCCGTTGGCTGGAGCACCATACCAATCATGGGCAGGAAGTTCCTGTGCCGAATGTGATCAATAAATCAGTACATGATGCTGTAAAGATATTAGAGGATGCAGGACTTGATTATGAAGTTGACAGTGCAGCTTATAATCCCAAATACAGACCGCTTCAGGTTTTGAAAGTTTATCCTTCGCCCGGCTCACGTGTAAAAGACGGAAGAGCAATTCAGCTCATGGTAAATCCTAAAAGCTGGGCTCCGGTCGCAATTCCGGATGTAATTAATAAATATTCAGGTTTAGCTTTTCAAAGGCTGGAACAGGTAGGGCTGAAAGTTTCTGATACTATCTATGAGCCGAGCATTCAGAAAGATGCTGTTCTTAGAATTTTATTTAAAGGAAATCCGATAAAACCGGGAACCAAAATTCCGAGATTCTCTTTGGTGGATGTTGTAGTAGGTTCCGGTCCTTTGCGAAATATTTCTGTACCGAATGTTGTAGGTTTAACTGTAAAAGAGGCAAAAATGGTTATTGCAAGAAATCTTTTTGAATTGGGATCAGTTAATCATGAAGATGGAGGTAATGATGATTCGGATATTGTATATTATCAGGATCCTGCTTCAGGAGATATTCGTGATCAGGGAATGCAGATTGATCTTTGGGCGAGTAAGAAAATTCCTGCTGAATTACGTAGTAAAATTGAAGAGCTTAATTCTATGTATCGAATGAAAATAGATACCACTTTGCCGCCAATCAGGTACGAGGAAGTACCGTATGTTGATGAACCGGTGATTACAGAACCTGCTCCTGCTCCCGTAGTTCCTCAAAGGAAAGAAGTTCCTAAACAGGATCCGGCAAAATCTGGAACATCTGCTGCAAAAGCTTCCACAGATAAACCTAAAGCTGCAACTACACCAGCTTCACAACCACAGGATAAGCCAAAAGCTAAAAAAGTAATTAATTAATATAATTAAAATATAATAATGGCTTCAACTGTAATAATGTTGAAGCTTTTTATATAAGGAAAGTAATGACAGACGATAACGAAGATTTTTTGGACGAAGAATTTTTAGATTCTCATGCAACGGATATTGATGATGAAAACAAAGGTCTCTACGAGCACTTTAACATCACAGCCGATAATAAACAGGAGCCTCTGAGAATTGATAAATATCTTCTTATTTTCAGGCAGAATTCTTCACGGAATAAGATTTCCCAAACTTGTCGTGCCGGAAATGTAGTAGTCAACGGTGTTCCTGTAAAGCAAAACTACAGAGTAAAGCCGGGCGATAAAATTTCTGTTTTGCTTGCTCATCCTCCACGTCAGAATGTCATTATTCCACAGGATATTCCCATTAATATTGTATATGAAGATGATGATTTAATTGTTGTAGACAAAGATGCAGGAATGGTGGTGCATCCCGGATTTGGAAATTGGGACGGAACACTGGTAAATGCATTGGCTTTTCATTTTCAGAAAAAAGGTGAAAAATCTGACCTTGACAGAGTAGGATTGGTTCACAGAATTGATAAAGATACTTCCGGGCTTTTGGTGATTGCGAAGAATGAATACGCTTTAAGCTTTCTAGCCAAACAGTTTTTTGAAAGAAAAACCCGAAGATTATACTGGGCTTTTGTCTGGGGAAATGTACAGGATGATGAAGGTACAATTACAGGACATATAGGCAGACATCCGAAGAACCGCATGCAGATGCACACTTACGTTGACGGAAGCCAAGGTAAACACGCAGTTACCCATTACAAAGTCCTAGAACGTTTCAGGTATATGACATGGGTAGAGTGCAAGCTTGAAACGGGTAGAACGCATCAGATCAGGGCGCATTTTAAGCACATTGGTCATACTTTGTTCAATGATGAGAGATATGAAGGAAATATCGCTTTGAGAGGAGTTAATCTTCCAAAATACAAACAATTTATAAAGAATGTTTTTGAAATTTTACCAAGACATGCTTTGCACGCTCATACTCTCGGTTTTATACACCCCACAACTAAAAAGGAATTGTATTTTGAGAGTCCGATGCCGAAAGATATGGCGGATGCCGTAAAAAAATGGAGAAATTATTTAGAAAACTAAAAATATATTGAGAATTTTTTTATATTTGTTGAATTGAAATCAAGATTTGTTATGAGAAAACTATATGCTATCGTATGTTTAGCTCTTTTGTCGAATGCATACAAAGCACAAGAATCATTACCATACTATCAGCAATATCTTTTGGATGGTGAGTTCCTGTTCAACCCTGCACAATACGGTAAAACGGACTATGTACAGCTTAATCTAAACTATCAACAGCAATTTTCAAAATTCAGCGAATCTCCAAACGTACAGTCTGTGGGGATCAACGCTAATATTTTTGACAGAGTTGGAGCGGGTATTTCCGTTTTTAGAGACAGCAATGGTCCTATTTCTGCGGGTGGTATCACAGCAGGAGCATCTTACTTTATTCCGCTAAGCAGTGAAGGAGAGAGAAAAGATCAGTTTTCTTTTGGTACGAGTGTTAATTTTTACAATATGAATTTTGATTATTCTAAAATTAATACAGAAGACGGTTTTGACCCTTTGTTACAAGGTAACGAGAGCAACATCTTTATGGTATATGCCAACTTTGGTTTAGCTGCTACGTACAGAGGAATCTTCGGAGGCGTATCAGTAAATGATATTGCTTTGAGTAACGACGAATCTATTGTAAATAATTATGAGCCTTCTCCAATCAAATTCTTTTTAAATTTAGGATACGACTGGAAGCTTGCAGACAATATTGCACTTACGCCTTCTGTTTTGGTTAATTTGAATACCAACTCTACAAGAATGACAGATTTCAACCTGATGGCAACTTTTTCAAATGACATCAATGCATTCTCTATCGGAGCAAGTTACAGAGCTGTTCAAAACAGATTTGATAATCAGCAGTTGAGTATTTCACCAATTGTAAAAGTTAGATTCAACAAATTTATGGTGGGAGCTACTTATAACCTTGGAATGTCTGACATCCAGACTTATGGAGGAAACAGCTTTATGATCGGACTTGGTTATAACTTCGATAACTTTATCAACCATAGAGGATTTAGATACTAATATCAATTTAATTTGAATAAATTTGAGCTCTGAATTTTTTTCGGAGCTTTTTTTATGATTTACATTCACATTCCCTTTTGCAAACAGAAATGCAGCTACTGCAATTTCCATTTTTCAACATCTTTACAGTTTAAAGATGAAATGATTGCTGCGATAAAGAATGAAATAAGGCTTCGAAAAGATGAACTCCAAAACAAAAGTTTGAAGTCACTGTATTTTGGAGGTGGAACACCTTCAATTCTTTCAGCTAATGAAATTAATTCTTTAATTGATGAAATTTTAAAATATTTCAGCTTTGATAAAGACATAGAGGTAACATTGGAAGCAAATCCGGATGATTTAGACAAAAACTTCTTAAAAGCACTATCAGGATCACCTGTAAACCGTCTGTCTATAGGGACACAAAGTTTTTTTGAAGAAGATCTCAAGCTTATGAACCGCGCACATGACGCTTCACAAGCAGAAAGTTCAATCAAAAGAGCTCAGGATTTCGGATTTGAAAATTTAAGTATTGATTTGATCTACGGTTCGCCAACTTCCAACTTAGAAATTTGGAAGCAAAATTTAAGTAAAACCATTGCCCTTGAAATTCCTCATATTTCTTCTTATGCTCTAACTGTAGAACCCAAAACAGCTTTGGAAAACTGGGTAGCAAAAGGGAAAGTTGCTACTCCAAAAGAAGAAGAACAGAACCATGAATTTTATTATATGAAAGACTTTCTGAGAGAAAATGGTTTTGAGCATTATGAAATTTCCAACTTTGCCAAACCTGGTTTTCATTCAAAACATAATTCTGCGTATTGGAAGTATCAGGAATACCTCGGCATTGGTCCTTCAGCGCATTCATATAACGGAAATGACGTTCGAAGCTGGAATGTAGCTAATAATCAGCAATATATTAAGAAGCTGAATTCCGGGTTACTGGCTGCAGAAACGGAAATTCTTTCTCAGAAAGATCAGTTTAACGAAATGATCATGATTGGTGTCAGAACAATTTGGGGAGTAAATATCAATCATTTGAAACAGAAATTTTCTGATGATATATTATATCATTTTCATAAAGAAATTCAAGATAAATTAGCAGAAGAAATTCTGAAAATTGAAGATGATCATCTTAAAATTCCTGAAAAGCATTGGTTTATGGCAGACGGAATTGCTTCTGATTTGTTTATTGTTTAGTCTTAAATCTTGAAACCCCGATCTGGAAAACGGTATTTGAAAAACTTGTGATATCCATCTTCCTGCATCCAACAAATTGTTTATTTTTGTATAAAATTTCAGTTCAGTTTTGAAAAATAAAAAGCCGGATTATTCGCATCTCTCCCCTGATCAGCCTATCGGAATTTTCGACAGCGGTGTGGGAGGGCTTACTGTAGCCAAAGAGATCAAAAGATTGCTGCCCAATGAGAATCTTATCTACTTTGGCGATACCAAACACCTTCCTTATGGTGAGAAGTCAAAAGAAGCGATTATTGGGTACTCTACAAAAATTTCAAACTTCCTTTTAGAACAAAATTGCAAAGCGATTGTTATTGCCTGTAATACAGCTACAGCAAATGCTTTAAATGAAGTAATGGATTCTGTACAGGGAAAAGTTCCCGTGATCGACGTAATCAATCCGGTTGCTGAAAAAGTTTCGTACGAAATTCACAATAACGTAGGGGTAATTGCTACCAAAGCAACTGTAAATTCCGGACTTTACAAAAAATCAATACGGAAACACAACAAATTTATCAAAGTTGATGAACTGGCAACGCCGCTTTTGGTTCCTGCTATTGAGGAAGGGTTTAAAAATCATCCCATCACTCATTCAATTATTTATAATTATCTCAGCAATAGCAAGCTGAAAAATATTGAAACTTTAATTTTAGGATGTACACATTATCCTTTATTGATAGATGAAATCAAGCAGTATTACGGCAATCGTGTGCGCGTTATAGATTCTCCTAATATTGTTGCCAATCAGCTGAAGATTATTTTAGATAAATATCATTTGCTGAACGAAAACAATTCCAGACCAACTTATCAGTTTTATCTTTCAGATATCACCAAAAATTTTGAAAAAATTTCTAAGAAGTTCTTTGGGAAAACAATAGATTTGGAACTTCGGGTTCTATAAATAATAAAAGACTCATTTCAGAGTCTTTTTGCTTTATTCAGGTTGAATGTCTGTGCTTTCTTCCTGGTTTGGTTCATAGAAGCTGAAGCTCACATTACCGTATTTTCTTGTAGACTTAAAATTCGGATGATCCAGTTTTAATCTGCTTTGGTGTTCTACAATCAGAATTCCGTTCGTTTTCAGGTATTTATTATTCAAGACTAAGGAAATTAATTCCTGATATTTCTTTTCATCCGTTTCAAAAGGAGCATCCGCAAAAACAATCTCATAGGATTTCTTATGACGGAATTTTTTGAGCCAGTCGTAAACATCGCCACGCTGCGTATTGATTTGCAAACTCATATCCAACTCTGAAGCAGTTGAATTTATAAAAGCAGTGTGTTTGGGATTCATTTCCACAGAAGTCACGTCCTGACAGCCTCTTGAAGCAAATTCAAGACTTATTGAACCAATTCCTGCAAATAAATCAAGCACAGAAATCGACTGCATATCGTATGTATTTTCCAAAATACTGAATAGAGCTTCTTTCGCAAAATCCGTCGTAGGTCTTACGTCAAAATGTTTTGGGGCGGCTATTTTTTTAGCTTTCCATCTGCCGGAAATGATTCTGTACATAGTTTATTTTTGTAAATAATAATTACCTTTCAATATTTTCATCGTACTTCATAATAAATGTCTTTATTTTTTCCTCATCCAACTTACAATTATTTAAAACTTTACTTTCTAATAATTTTTCAATAAGTAACTTTTTGCCAAAAATATAGGACTGTGATGTAAGTGTAAGACTTTGATCTAAAAATGTAATTTTATTATATAATGAACCATATCTTGAGTTATGAACAAATTTCAAGAAAATTATCTCATTTCCATTTAAATCAATAAAAGATACGTTATTAGAATCTCCAGTAATTTTTAAACACTCTTTTGCATCTAAATATACAATATCCTTTTTAATTGTTACTTTTTGAGAAAATATAAGTATACCTAGTGTAAGGAATAATAAAGATAAAAGTTTTGTATTCATAAAATGATTAAGTATTTATAATAAAGTTTTTATTCGGAATATTATCAAAAACAATCTTTATATTCTTCACAAACTTCTGAAGCTCTGAGATAAATGTTTCATTTTCCGTAGTCTCACCATACACATAAAATTGAGTCTCATTGATTCCGAAGCCGATTTTGCTTAATGTAAACATCACAAAATAAAGAAAATCTACTTCCGAATTTACATCCAGATTGTTGTATAAAATCACTTTCTTGCTATCAATGGCAAAAAACTCACACTGATTATGATAAAGATTGATATGAATTTCCTTTTTATTCTTATGATGAATAGAATTTAAAAACTTTTCTCCCGAAAAATTAAACTTCACAGGGATTGAAAGATCTTTAATTTTATGATAAAAATCTTTGGGAAAAGTATAATAAAACTGAACTTTGAACTTTTTATTCACAGAAAGCATCAGTTCTTCATTTTCCTTATCAACGGGAGCGTTGTATGCAATCAGGTCATATCCGGATTCATGGTCGTTAAAACCTTCAGGCATCAATGTAAAATGATTCAGTGCAGAAATGACGGAAATCTCATCATATCTCTGTTTTAGTAAAACCTCTTCCAGTTTACCGGAAATAAAATTTTCGGGAGATTCTTCGTTGACGAAAAAAGATTTTTCCTCCAGAATGCTTTTATTTTTAGCAATCTGGTAAATCAATCCGTCTTTTGTAAAAAGTAAATGTAGTACGTTCATATTGCAATTGATGCAAATTTAGTGAAATTCTACCATTATTGCCCCCGATTGATGATGCAGAATCTCTTTATTGTAAAAATCCAGACTGGTCTGGCTTTCAAGAACGTCCCACACCATTTTCTGCAAGACACCGTCACCGATTCCGTGTACAATTTCCAGTCTTTTCAAATGATTTTTCCGGCAGAAATTAATGGTTTCAATTAATTTTTCTTTCTGAATGAAAAGTCTCTCAAAACTGTCATAATCATTGGGGTTTTTAACCAGATTATGGAAGTGCAGATCAAGAATTAATGGATTTTTGTCATGCTTTTTAGAAATCACTTTTCTTGGTTCAGCTTTTCTTACGACTTCTATGTTTTCGTAGATAGAAGCATTTTTCGGCACCAGCTTTTCTTTCGGATATTGATAGGTGAAACCATATTCGTCTTTAAAAGTCACGATATTTCCATTCACGGAAGTAATGATTCCGCTCAAATCTTCATCCAATACAGATATTTGATCTCCAATTCTCACACGATAATTTTTTAGAAGCCGGGAACCTGCTTTCCGCTCATACTCCTCACTCCAAGCTTTTTCCTTCGCTTGTTGCGGGGTAACCGCTGCAATCAGGGCTAATTTTATCCTGACAAATTATATTACATCAATAATTATTTAAACCTTCATTCCGAGTTCAATAATAGCCAGATCTTTTATTTCTTCGCCGTCAATCACAAACTGCATCATGGTTCTCATTTTATGCCATCCCTGTTTTCCACAAGCTCCGGGATTGAGATGCATTAATTTGTTTTTATCATCATACATTGCCTTTAAAATATGAGAATGTCCGGAAATAAATAATCTTGGGGCACTTTCCGATAGTTCTTTTTGGGCTAAAGGAGAATATTTTCCTGGGTAACCGCCGATGTGAATCATCATTACTTCCGTATTTTCACACATAAATCGGTTCACTTCAGGAAATTCCGAACGGATTTTTGCGCCGTCAATATTTCCGTAAACACCTCTTAAAGGTTTTATTTTCTCAAGCTGCTCAATGATTTCAAAACTGCCAAAATCGCCGCAATGCCATATTTCATCAGCTTGCTGGGCGTATTCTAAAATTCTGTCATCAATATAAGAATGAGAATCGGAAAGGAGAAGAATTTTGGTCATTTTCAATTTTTTATACAGCAAAAGTTACATAAGATAATGGATAGTATTTCAAAAGATTACAAGATCGTTCACATAGGTTTTTTGGGAACTTTGGAACCTTTAACAAATAAAATCTTTTTTGTTTCTTTTGCGGTTTAAACAAGTCACAAATTTACTCAATAATCCCGAATTGATTAACTTTGGAAAAATTAAAAATAATGAAGCAAAATTTCTCTTTCTTCTTTCTTCTTGTATCTCTTATTTGTTTTGGGCAGATCGAAGAAAAAAAACTGGACGAACTCATTCAAAATACAATAAAAACATTTGATGTTCCGGGAATGTCGGTTGGTGTCATCAAAGATGGCAAAATTATATATTCCAAAGGTTTCGGAGTTCGTTCTTTAACAACCAGACAGCCGATGGATGATAATACTCTGGTGGGAATTGCTTCTAATTCAAAAGCTTTTACCTGTGTTGCTCTGGCAATTCTGGCTGATGAAGGGAAGTTGAATTGGGATGATAAAGTTTCAAAATATATTCCTGAATTTCAGATGTATGATCCGTATGTTTCACAAAATGTTACCATCAAAGATTTGGTTACTCATAGAGCAGGATTGGGTCTGGGACAGGGAGATCTCATGTTTTTTCCGGAAGGCGGAAGTTTAACGGTAAATGATATTGTACATAATGTGAGATATTTGAAGCCTGAGAATCCTTTCAGAACGACTTTAGATTACAACAATATCATGTTTATCGTTGCCGGAGAAGTAATTACCAGAATTTCCGGATTAAGCTGGGCTGATTTTATTGAGCAAAAAATTATGAAACCTGTCGGAATGACATCAAGTTTCGGAAGTTACAACAGAGCAAAATCAGTTACCAACAAAATTGATGCGCATGCTCCGGTAGACGGAAAAGCGATTGCTGTTCCGCACGACTGGAACGAAACAGCCAATGCAGCAGGAGGGATTATGAGCAACATCAAAGACATGACGACATGGGCAGAATGTCTTCTGAATAATTTTACAACAAAAGACGGAAAGAAACTGGTTTCCGATAAAAATATTCAGCAGCTGTGGAGCCTGCAGATTCCGAGTGGAGTTGCAATGAAAAATCCTTATGACACAAGTTTCTACGGATACGGTTTGGGCTGGTTTCTAAGTGATGTAAAAGGTCATAAGCAAATTCAGCATACAGGCGGACTGATCGGAACCGTAACGCAGTTTACCCTGATTCCGGATATGAAATTGGGAATTGTTGTTTTAACCAATCAACAGTCGGGTGCAGCATTCAACACGATTACAAATACAGTGAAAGATTCTTATCTGAACATTGCCGACAGAAACTGGCTGAAAACTTACAGCGAAAGAATGAAAAAACTGGAGGAAGAATTTAATAAGCAGAAGAAAGAAGCATTTGCCAAATCTGAAGCATTCAGAAAAGAGAAGCATCTTCATCCAAAACCTGAACAGTTTACAGGAACTTATAACGACCAATGGTTCGGAGATGTTGAAATTTCTCAAACGGGAAATACTTACAGGATTTTTTGTAAAAACTCACCAAGATTAAAAGGTGAAATGCTGCCTTATTCAAACAACACGTTCATCATCAAATGGGATGACAGAAGTTATGATGCCGATGCTTATCTGATTTTTAACTATAATGAAAATGGTAAAGCCGAATCAGCAAAAATGAAAGCGATTTCTGATGTTACAGATTTCAGTTTTGATTTTGATGATCTGGATCTGAAAAGGAAGTAGTTTTTTTGTAATATTTATCAATAGAAAACGGACTTGTAGTCCGTTTTTTATTTGTATAAATTGGCTTAAATTTAGTCTTAGAATAGAAAATATTTAACCACCCCGTCAAAAATTCTGTCGAATTTTCGCCACCCCTCCAAAGGAAGGGAATTTTTTCTTTAAACTTTTATCTTCCCGGGTTCGTAGAAAAAAAGAAGTTTCTTTTTTGCTCCGTCAAACTGTGACCAGGAGTCACATTCAATCTCAAAACCGGCAACTCCGCAGGTAGGAAAATGAAAAATATCTTCAGAAATAGAATTGGCAAAATTAGAAATTCCGTTATTGTGAGAGAATAAAGCAACAGAATTCAGGCTGTCATCAAGATCATAAATTACAGACAAAAAATTACTTTCAGATGGATGATAAAGCTTGTCATTGGTGGTTAATTCCAGATGATAAGTCTGATTAAAAATTTTACACGTATTTAAAGCTCTTACAGCAGGACTGGAAATTAAATAATCTATATCAATATTGTTGGTCTTTAGGAATTTAGACATTTTCAAAGCATCCTGCAAACCTTTATCAGCCAAAGGTCTGTCAAAATCATCAGTTTCTTCCGGCCAGTCACTTTTTGCATGTCTTACGAGTATAAGTTTTTTCATATATAGTTTTTTATTGTTTATTTGCCATGTATTTTGCTGTATTCTATGGTGCTAATGACTCAAATAGGATTATGACAGTTTCATAGCATTGATTTTGAGGAACATAAAATTAAAGAAAAATTAATTAAAAAAAATATGATTTCACAAAAAAAACTGTGTAATAAATAAAATCAGTAAATTTTATTAAATTTGCAGACTTATGGGACAAATCCTTGCGATTGATTACGGAAAAGCCCGTTGCGGCATTGCAGCAACAGATGATTTGCAGATTATTGCAAGCGGACTTGATACCGTAGAAACCAAATTCTTAATGGAATTTTTTACGGAATATCTCAGTAAAAATAAAGTAGAAACTCTCGTAGTAGGACTTCCTGTAGATTTGAAAGGTCAGCTATCTGAAGTAGAAAAGGATATTTTAAGTTTCATTGAAAAATTTAAAACAGAATATCCTCATATTGAAGTAGAAAGATTCGATGAGCGCTTCACTTCAAAAATGGCATCATTTTTTATATCCCAAAGCGGAAAAAGTAAAAAGCAGCGACAACAGAAAGGTTTGATAGATAAAGTAAGCGCAACAATTATATTGCAGAATTTTTTAGAACAGAAAACAAGATGATTTTACCAATAAGAGCTTTTGGAGATCCGGTTTTAAGGAAAACAGGAAAAGAAATAGATAAAAATTACCCTGACCTTCAGGAGCTGATTGATAATATGTTTGAAACCATGTACAGTGCCAACGGAATTGGTCTGGCTGCGCCGCAGATTGGTTTGGATATCAGATTATTCATCGTAGATGTAACTCCTTTGGCAGAAGATGAAGATTATGAAGATATTGCAGATGAGCTGAAGGAATTCAGAAAAGTTTTCATCAATGCAAAAATTCTTGAAGAATCCGGGGAAGAATGGAAGTTTAATGAAGGCTGCCTTTCCATTCCGGATGTGCGGGAAGATATCAAAAGAAAAAGTACAATTCTGATCGAATATTTTGATGAAAATTTTGTGAAGCATACAGAAACTTTTTCCGATATTAGAGCCCGCGTAATTCAGCATGAATATGATCACATAGAAGGTACGCTTTTTACAGATCATCTGAGTGCCCTCAAAAAGAAGCTTGTAAAGGGTAAGCTTACAAAAATTACGCAGGGAGATGTCTCTATCAATTATAAAATGAGATTCCCAAAATAGATATATAACTAAGTAAATTATAAAATAGAAAGCCGAAAGCTTTTGTTGAAATTAAAAAATAAAAAAAAATTATGCTGTTAGAAAAAATAATTTCAATTTCCGGAAAACCAGGACTTTACAAGTTGGTTTCGCAATTGAGAAACGGATTTATTATTGAAGATGTTACTTCAAAAAAGAAAGTAAGCATCGGTAACTCCAGTCAGGTAAGTCTTTTGGATAATATTGCCATGTTTACATTCGACAAAGAAGTGCCTTTGTTTGAAGTTTTTGAAAATATTGCGAAAAATACCGATTACAAAGAAACTATTTCTCATAAAGCATCAGAAGCAGAGCTTACTGAGTTTATGTCGGTTTCTCTTCCTAATTATGATACGGAAAGAGTGTATACATCAGATATTAAAAAACTCGCTCAATGGTATAATATTCTTCACAAAGCAGGATATATCACTCCTGAAAGCTTTGTAAAAGCAGAACCTGAAACTACAGACGGAGAAAAAGCTGAAGAAGTAAGTCTTGATCAGGAAGCTCCGAAGAAGGCCGCTCCAAAAGCTGAAAAACCTGCAGCTCCAAAAGTAAAAGCAAGTACAGGAGCAAAAGCAGCTGCAAAAAGCACACATAGAAAAATGGGATAATTTATTTATCTTTAACTAATATAAGCCTCGTCAGAAATGATGAGGTTTTTTGTTTGAGGGGTTACCGATTATTTTTAATAAATACGATTTAAAATCTTTTCTGTCTCTGCTAAGTGCAACGGCTTTGCGAGCTTAAAATAGGTAATAATAAAAATCTTGTTGACTTTGCGTTAAATTTAGGATTATCAATAAAAAATATTTAATTTTTAACATAAGTTTTAAGTCCTGAAGTTTTGTTCTTTGTTTGACTTCGTTGAATCTTTTATTTCACGTCAAAAGCACTTTCACAAAGATTTCCCGTAAATTTGCAATACTTTGAATTCTCAATTTATGAATACCAAACAGGAAAAACTGGAAGCTTTCGGAAGATTATTGGACATTATGGACGATCTGCGTGAAAAATGTCCGTGGGATCAGAAACAGACGCTGGAATCGCTTCGTCATTTAACACTGGAGGAAACCTACGAGCTTTCGGATGCCATTTTGCAGAATGATCTGCAGGAAATAAAAAAGGAGTTGGGAGATGTACTGCTTCATCTGGTTTTTTATGCTAAAATAGGCTCTGAGAAAGGAAGTTTCGATATTGCGGATGTCATTAATTCTTTAAATGAGAAATTAATTTTCCGCCATCCTCATATTTACGGGGACACAGAAGTGAAAGACGAAGAAGAGGTAAAACAGAACTGGGAAAAACTAAAACTGAAAGAAGGAAACAAGTCCATTTTGGGCGGCGTACCGAAAAATCTGCCGAGTCTGGTAAAAGCCTACAGAATTCAGGATAAAGTGAAAGGAATAGGTTTTGAATTTCATGATGCGGAAGATGCGTGGAAAAAAGTAGATGAAGAGATTCAGGAGTTTCATGCAGAAACAGATTTGGATAAAAAAGAACAGGAATTGGGTGATGTATTTTTCTCATTAATCAATTATGCCCGAATTTCGGGAATCAACCCCGATTCTGCACTCGAAAGAACCAATCTTAAATTCATTTCAAGGTTTCAGAAGATGGAAACCTTAGCTTTGGAACAGGATCTGAAACTTGCCGATCTTTCTTTGGAAGAAATGGATGTTTTGTGGGAAAAAGCTAAACGTCTACAATAAATGAAAGTACAGAACCCCACACAGAACAGATTTCAGTATTTATTGGAGTTCAAACAAACGGAAAGGAAATGGCATTTTCCTTTTCTTGCTGCGCTTTGCATCGGGAGCTGTCTTTTTATAGGATACTTTTCAGGAAAACCCAATTACGGTGCGCTTTCAAGTTTAGGAGCTTTAACGATTTTATATTTTACTTCAGCTCCGATCACGCAGAGGATGATTCATCTCGCCATCTGTGCTTTCGGAATTGTTTTCTCTTTTACGGTAAGTTCTTTTTTCGGGTTTAATATTTATTTTGCAGCTTTATCGGTCGGAATTATTTCTTTTCTGGCACATTTCATTTCCTCTTATTTTAAAATCCCGCCGCCGGGAAACTTTTTCTTCATCATGGTCGCCGCAATGGCGAGTACATATAAATTTAATCTTGAAATGATTCCCACAAGAGTCGGACTGGTTGCAATTGGAGCTATATTATCGTGTTCTTTTGCCTTTCTGTACTCGGTTTTCATAGAGAAAAGCAAAGTGGTAACAGTTCCGAGAAGAAGCTTTAACAAACGAAGGTATACAAAATTTGTTGAAAGTACGATCATCGGATTTTTTATGGCTCTTACTTTGGTTATCGGTCATCTTTTGGAATTTAAAAACACTTACTGGATTTCCATTGCAACGGTTGCCATCATTCAGGGAAGGAATTTTGAGCATGTCCGACAAAGAAATATGCACAGGATTCTAGGAACATTCATAGGAATTGGTTTTGTATGGCTGATTCTTTTGTTTAATCCCGAAAAGCTTGAAATAATTTTTATGATTACGGTTTTACAGTTCATTATTGAATTGCTGATTGTAAGAAATTATGGCTTTGCGGTAATTTTTATTACTCCTTTAACCATTCTTTTGGCAGAAACTGCAAGTGAAACTTATCATGATGTGGAAACGTTAATGACGGCAAGACTCATTGATACCGTTATTGGAAGCCTTATTGGCTTAGCGGCAGGATTTTTCCTGCATCATCAGCAGATTATTAATAACTTAGAGAAAAATATCAGATTCTCTTATTTTCAGTTTAAAAAATTAAAAAAATAGATATGTTGCGTGTTGTAGTTTTATCATCATTCTTACTGTTGAGCTGTAATCCCAAAGCTCAGGATTCTTCAAAAGCAGATGAGTTGAAGGTTGAATTTTCTCTTCCTAAAAAACTGAAGGAAGTTTCCGGAATTGCTTTGTCTAAAAATAAAAAAACGATTTGGGCAATTGAAGATGCAGGTAATAAGAATGTAGTCTACGGTTTGGATCCGGAAGGAAACCAAATTGCAGATGTTTTGGTAGAAAATGCTGAAAACCATGACTGGGAAGATATTACGACAGATTCAGCAGGAAATATATATATTGGTGATTTTGGGAATAATGATAATGACCGACAAAATCTTTCGATCATTAAAATTGATCTGAATAACGAAAATCAGACATCCACGAAAGTTATCCAAACTACAACATTTCATTACGAAGGTCAGACTGAATTTCCACCAAAAAAATCCAACTGGCTGTATGATTGTGAAGCTTTTATAGAAAAAGACGGCTACTTTTATTTGTTTACAAAAAACAGAAGCAAAGGCTTTGACGGAACTTTTCTGGTGTTTAAAATCCCGAATCAGCAGGGTGATTTTGAGGCAAAACTTGTTGGCAGATTAAAACTTGAAGGAGGATATAATGATGCTGCGATTACTTCGGCAGCGATCAATTCAAAAAATCAGATTGTTCTTTTAACCCACAAAAACATTCATGTGGTAACAGGTTTTACCAAAGATGATTTCAATGCGGCTACTATTCAGAAAATATCTTTAGATCATAATTCCCAAAAAGAAGCTGTTGTATTTATTGATGATAAAACACTGATGATTGCCGATGAAAAGGATAAAAAGGAAGGCGGAAATGTGTATCGGTTTGGATTGTAAGATATAAATAGTTTATTTTCACAACTCTTAAAGCGAATCATGAAACAGCTATTCTATTTTTTATTTATTTTCAGTCTAATTTCCTGTGGTGGAAATGATTCTTTGAACGAAGATATTCCACAAAATAATCCTTCAGATTTAGAACCGAAAAAGATTCTTACCTATCTTGCAGAACTGCCAGTTTCAACAAATTTTAATCCTGATTGGTATTATGAGTTTTTTTACGAGAACGGACGACTAAGAAGAATGAATGGACGATTGAGTAAAGTCGATACAGGATCTTCCAGTTTTTACCTTTTTTATAATGATAAGCAAACTAATATTACTTATACCGCTAACCAAGCTACAGTTCAGTATGATGAGCCTCAAAACGGAATCAAGAAAATTGTTTACAGCTTTCAAAATAGTAAACTTATAAAAGCTGAAATCTATAATACTCAGGATGAAGTTTATAAGGTTAAAAACTATTCATACCAAAACAATAAGATTTTAATCCATACGAAATGGTATACATGGGATACTTATGAAACCTATTTTTTTGATGCAAATCAGAATTTGGAAAAAAGTGAAAAACTAGATCTTTCAAATAGTATTGAAACAAAACTAACGACGACTTACTATATGAACTTCGATCAGTCTGAAAATCCTTACAAAAAGCTTTACTTAATGAATGATAATTTCTTCGTCAAGAGTTTATCAAAAAATAATTACAGAAAAATTAGTTATTTGGTTCAGGATCTCCAGAATCCTCAGTATACTCCAGGTTCAGGGCATAGTGAATGGACGTATCAGTATAGCTCTACTGGACAGGTTATTTTGTATTAAATAAATCATAAATAAAGAGGAAATCAAATCTTGATTTCCTCTTTATTTATTCTAAAAATTCATTCCAAGACCACCGGAAATTCTTCCGCCATCTTCTCCTACAAAGTACTGAATTTTGGCGGAAAAAGATTCCAGAATATTTAGCCAGAAACCTGCACCTGCACCCTGATGCCACTTTCGGGAATATTCATTGTCGATCCAGACTCTTCCAATATCATATCCTACTAAAATTCCCATATTTACCGGAACGATATTATTTTTTACCCTTCCAAAATCCCATCGTATTTCCGAATTATTGGCAAGGTAAGATTTACCTGCAAATCTTTCGTTTCTGTAGGCTCTCATCGCATTATTACCACCAATTGCAGCTGCCTGAAAAAACTCAAATTGATTATTGTTGATCATCATGGCATGAGTAGAATTGGCAAAAACAAATTTTCCTTTCTTGTCAATTCTGTGAAAGAGGCTCATTTTCCCGGAGAGTGCAGCAAAATTTCTGTCGAGTTCCTGAAGATTGGTTTTCCATCCTGCATTGATAAAAAATTCCATTCCCAATGTTGGAAAAGCATTGTTATCAAAATTTTTGAAACTGAAGGTATAATTGGCTCCTCCAAATTGCTGGTCGTTAAAAACTTCGGGTCTTACCTCATCGGAAACAGCAATAAACCGGTCATCATTTCTCTGCACTTTGGAGTTTTCAAAACTGAGCTGAAACTGGTGTCTGAAACTCAGCCAGCTGGTTGTAGAAACAGAAGGCGCAAATCTGAACTGCGAAATTCTCACCCTGTTATAATTTCTGTCATCTTCGTCAGTGTTATTAATGCTTTCATTTCCTAAGCCAAAAAATGTTCTGGCAAAATATGGCGTGGTGTAGGAAGCATCAATCCCCGCATCCCATCCAAAAACAGCTTTTTTGAAAATCCCTTTGTATTTGAGATTAAACCCTCCTGTTGCAGTATAAAAATTGGCACTGAGACTATGTTTCTGAGTAAAAGGATCTCTGATAAAATTATTGACGGTATAATTGGCTACAAATCCCAGAATTACTCCGTCGTCGGGATTAAAATTAGCATTAGGATATCCTGCCACAAAATTGTATTTCGGATGTTTCCAGTTATAAGTATTGATGTTATAATCGTCTGTTATTCTTTTAGAAGTGTTTTTGGTGTTGTATGTATTCTTTTGTGATTTAAAATCATAGATCTTCACTTTGCTTCCGTTGGAAACCTGGTAAGTATCATGATTATAGCCGCCGATGAGACGAATGGTGGTTTTAGACTTTCCGTTTCCGGAAACTTCATAGATATCATCTTCTTCAAGCCCGTAAATCCAGAGTTCTTTTGTCTGCTTTGAGTGATAAACTTTTTCAAAAACCAGCTCTTCAGATTGATCTTTATTGAATTTGAATTGCTTTACTTCTACAGAATCTTTATGCTTTATAATGACAAATTTGTCACGGTTCACAGTTCCTGCTAAAGGAACTTTTTCCTGGAGAATGTGATAGTAGTCATTGGCATACACGTGTACTTTTTCCTTTCTGAGCTTTAGTTTTCTTTTAATATCAGCAAGAGTTTCATCATGCACTTCTTTGGGAAGGTTATTGAACGCTTCATCAATATCTTTATCAGAAAGGTTTTGCTGAATGTATTTTGCCTGATTTTCCCAGTCTTTTTCATAAGAGTCTTTCAGGAAGATTAAATCTAAAGGATAAGGCTCCATATTCATCCACCGTACATTTTTGATGTCATCTTTAAAAGACTTCATGTGGCGGATCATCGGGATATTCATGATGATTTTGAAAGCTGCTCCATCGTAATTGCTGAACGCCTGATCCCGGTCTTTAGGAATCGGTTTGTAGATGATCTGGTCACCTTTTTTATATTCTGCCCATTTCCATTGATCTTCGTGACGGTCCCAGTCACCGATCAGCATATCAAAAATTCTTGCACGGATATACGTCTCTTTATCTACAGAATATTTGCTGTCTTTACGCATGTTTTTCAGTACATCTGCCGTAGAAAGTATATCTGAAGCGTTGTCTAAATACTGCAGCGTCTTTTGGTCGGAAGAAAACCGCTCTTCAATCATATAAAGCTCATCACCGTAATGCTCGTTATACCTTCCGAGAGTTTTTTGTTTCGGAATAAAATACAGTTTCGGATTGCTGTGAAAAAGCCCGATTTTATCAGCCATATTATTGACCGCAAAACCGGTGAACGGATGATTGGTCGTATAAAAGTCAAGAAGAAATCTCTCAGGGAAAGTATTGGTAAGTTCGTTTCCGAAAGTGTTTTTCTTGAAAGCCTGTGCGTTGAGAAAACGGACAGCACTTTTTTTAATTCCGCGCATCACAAATTCCTGCCCGTCATGAGCTTTAAGACGAAGACTGTTTGATTGGTTTCCTCCGCCTTCTCTGAAAGGCGTAAAACCGTCATTTAAAGCAGAAAGATCTCCAACCTCAGCTTCAATGGGCATTGCGTAGTATTTTCTGTAATGATTTCCCCAAAGCCAACGGTAAACCCCACCTCTTTGAGTAAGCTTTTCAGGATAAAGGGTTGAGATCTTACTGTCGGGAAGTTTGTCAGGAAAATTGTTTTCAAAATCTTTAGGTTTTTCGATCACCGAAATTTTGGTAAGTTTTTCAAGTGTATTATTTCTTGTAGAGAAAAATTCGACTTCGGAGCTGCGATCTTTTTTTAGATTCAACACCGCAAAACCACTTCCTCCATAAGAAAAGTCGGTGTTTTTTACAATTGTGGAAGGATCTGTTTTTGAGCCGGCGCCGCTGATAATCTGGCGGATGTTCCTGTCCTGATGATACTGCAGATTGTGATCGTGCCCGGAAACCAGAATGACATTATCCTTATCCTGAATAATGCTTTTGATCCTGTTGGCAAAATCAGTATAATGTCTGTTGCTGAGATCTTCCATGCTAACTCCGGAAGAACTTCTCAGAATATTGATTAATGTAGTAATTCCCGGAATTGGAATCTTCCCTCTGAGCGGAAAAAGTTGAGATTTTGCCGAATTGAAACCTGCATGAACTCCCGAGCTGATTACCGGATGATGAAGCGCAACAATAATTCTTTTATCCTGATTTTTTATAATTAAATCTTTAAACTCTGTGTAAAAATCTTCCTGTGTTTTGATGTCGCAGTTTTTATTGATTCCCGGATATTTGTCCCAGTCAACTAACGACCATTCAGAATCTATGACGATAAGCTTGATGTCTTTTGTTAAGCTGATATCATCAATAGGGCAGGAGTTTTTAGGGAGAAAAGATTTCTTGTCTTTCAGGTAAGACTTTACAAAATCTTCCTGTGCCTTCAGACCTTCCAGACCGTGATACCAATCGTGATTTCCGGGAATTACCAGTGTTTTTCCCTTAAAATCTTTAGTAATGGCAAGCTGGTTTTCCATTTTCTGCTTTGCCAAAGCATATCCTTTATCTGATTCTTTTGGCATTCCCAAAGGATAGATATTATCGCCTAAAAAAATGACCATAGCATTCTGATCTGCTGAATCTAATTTGTTTTTGAGAAGCTGCAATGTCTGCTGAGCCTGAATTTCTTCTGCATTTCCGGCATCACCAATGAGAAAAATTTGAAAGTCATTGGCAATTTCTGCGCTGTTATTTTGTATCTCCGGCAAGTTTTTTCCCTTTTTTACGTTATAGGTAGCGCAGGATATAACAAGTGCCGAGAACAGGGTGAGTTTTACAAGTGCAGAAAGATTTTTGAGAATATATTTAGAAGATAAATTCATACATTTACAATTAGAAAAATTTGGTGATGAACATATTAGACAAGGCTAAAAATTATGTTGAAAATTTATTCAAAGATAAGTTATCTTCAGTATACTTTTATCACAATTTTATCCATACCTCTTTTGCGGTCAGCAAAGCGGAAGAAATTATAAAACATACCGGAATTTCTGATGCAGAAAGAGAAAAAATAATTCTTGCGCTTTGGTTTCATGATGTAGGATTTACCGACTGCAATGCAGAAGGACACGAGAAAAGAAGCGCAGAACTCATGAAAGATTTTCTCCTGAAAGAGCATTATCCGCAGGATTATATTGAAGAGGTTTATCAGCTTATTCTTTCCACCGAAAAATATTATCAGCCTCAGAATATATCTGAAAAAATAATGAAAGATGCAGATTTCAGTCATTTTGCAAGTCCGTCTTATCATGATACTTCCGAAGCCTTACGAAAAGAGTGGGAACTTACGGGCGAAACCTGCTTTTCTAATGATGAATGGAATGAGCTAAATATTGATTTCTTGAAAAATAAGCACCAGTATTTTACCGATTACGCTAAAGAACACTGGGAACCGCTGAAGATGAAGAATGTAAAAAAACTTGAAAAAAAGCTGAACAAAGAAGAGAAGCAGAATAAAGATAAAGAAGCAGATAAGAAAGATCCTAAATCTGACAGAAGTATTGATACCTTATTCAGAGTTACTCTCAACAATCACACCCGCCTGAGCGATATTGCCGACAGCAAAGCCAATATATTACTTTCAGTAAATGCCATTATTATCTCGGTCTGTCTTTCTGTATTGGTTCCGAAGCTGGATACTCCTAAAAATGTGCACCTGATTATCCCCACATTTTTATTGCTTTTTTCGAGTGTGCTTACCATTGTTTTTGCCATACTTTCCACAAAACCGAATGTCACCAAAACTCAATTTACACAGGACGATGTTGCCCAGCGAAAAGTAAATCTTTTGTTTTTCGGAAATTTTCATCAGATGCTTTTTGATGATTACCAGAATTCTATGCGCGATATGCTGAAAGACCGTGAGTATATCTACGATTCTATGATCAAAGATCTGTATTTTCTGGGCAAGGTTTTAGACAGAAAATATAAATTGCTTTCGATAACCTATACTATTTTCATGGCAGGAATTATTATTTCTGTGCTGGCTTTTGGGTATGCGTTTCTGAGCTTATAATTCAGGTTTTAAACAAAAAAACATGGCTCTTCGCCATTTTGTGTGGAAATTATTTTATTTTTATAATGGCAATTTTACTCAATTTTAGAAAATATTCTTGTATTTCTTTTTTAAACGAAGTGCCTTTGTTTAACTTTAAATAATACGAGTGTATTTCAAAAATACTTTGTTTATCCTTGCGATATTTATTAATCGCAATGGTAAACAAAGATTAGTATTGGTGAATGTTTAAAATAATTTTAGGATAAACAAAGGCGTAAACTTATCAATGGAATACCAAAATTGAAGAACACAGAAAACAAAATCCATAGTTTTTGGCGAAGAACAAAAAACATCCGCATTAATTTTTAACTAATGCGGATGTTTTGTATATAGAAGCCTGTTCCTTTTTATGCCTGTGGATTTTCGGGAGCAGGATTAGTTGAACTGTCGGTTCTGTTGACCAGCAGCCTGTTGTACTGATCGGTAAGAGCATTGAGCTGATTGATCACTTTCTCATAAGGAGAAGGCGGAGTTTCTACCAGAAGATGAAGTGCATCAATTCGGTCACGCAGGGCGTAATAGGCAGCATTGGTTTCTTCTCTTTTCATTTTGATGGTTTCCGGACTGGCGTCACCATATTCCTGCGTTCGTGAAAGGTATTGGGTGTTGAATTCTTCATTGGCGGCTTTCAATTCGCTTACCCATGATGCAAGACCGAAAGACGTAACGGCAGCAGCAAGCTCGGGTTTGTTTTCCCAGTCGCGCAGGAGATTGTTGAGGGTTGCGGTTTCTGCCATATAATTCAATCTTGCGATACCGCTGCCGTACAGCTCCATATTAGAGAGGAGCAGCTTTGCATTTTGCTGCTTTTCGGTTTCAAAATGGTAGGTATTGCCGAGCAGGAAATAATAGATACCGTTGATGGCGCTGTCCCTTCTTTCATCAAGCTTTAGCAGCTCCTGTGTTTTTTCGCTGGCAAGGGCTTTTTTGTACAAGGCTTCAAGCTCAGAGATTTTTGCCGTAAAGGCAGAGAGTTTTGTGTCAATCCCAAGCTGTGTAGGGTTATTCAGGTTAATGATTCCCAGATAGTCTTTTACATACTGCAGATATTCTGCGTTGCGGAGTAATTTTAATTCAATTGCATTCATATTTTTAAAATATTATGTTTTGTAGTTGAGGGAGAAATGTTGTTACGCGGGTGGGTCAGCCTTTCCCGATTACCGGAAAGTCTGCCGCAGGGGTGCGTGGAACTTTCCCGGTTTCCGGAAAACCTGTTGCACGGGTGCAGGATCCTCTCCGGAAGGGTGTTTTATGATTTGCTGTCCTGCGACCGGCTTTTCCAGAATTCTACCTGCTCTTTCAGCTCTTTGATGCGCTCTTCGTATTGCTCGACCAGTTTTTCAGGAAATTGATTTTGATAGATGAAGCCATTATTTCCTCCTTGAGTGTTATCATAATTAAATGAAATAGAATCGCCACTCAGAAAATCGAGTACACTGGTCTGCAGTGCCTGTGCAATGCTTTCTACCTGCTGAAAATCGGGCTTGCTTTTATCGTTCTCGAAATTGGAGTAGGTCTTTTGCGAAACCTGCAGCAGATCGGCAAGATATTCCTGCGTAAAGTTTTTGCTGATTCTCGCTTTTTTCAGTTTTTCCCCTAATGTCATAGCACCGTGTATTTTTTTCAAAAGTACATAAATTTTCTTTTAGTAAAATAATACGGAAACCAGTAATTTTCTTCCGTTTGTTTTTTAGATTTTTGTCACATATTTGCAGCGTAATAAAAAAATTATATCTTTAACCATTCAATTTTTCAGCACATGATGAAAAAACATTTATTTCTCAGGCTCTGCCTGATGCTCTCAGTCGGTTTCTCGGTGTTCTCCTGCCGCACAGACCTGCTTCCTGAAGCAGATACTTATGAAAACGGAGCGAAGTTCCATCTCACCTCGAAAAGAATTTCCCTCAGTGAATCCGTACACCGGGAACAGCTTTCAGCCGGTCTGGAAGAGGCGCAAGCCAGATTCAAAGAAATCGGAAAGGTAAATCTGAGCGGGCGGACGGTAAACTATGCCAACGGAGTTTCTATCAATACCAAAAGCGTGATCTATATAGAGAATGGAGCCAACTTCCATACCTATACCTTTCATATCGAAAGACAGAACGCACCTGCCGATGCGCCATTAGAAAATCTTTTGCTGGTGCCGGAAACCGATGGCAGCTATAAAGAGTTTCTGGTGACCTATGCCCTTACTGCACAGGAAAAAGAAAAAGTAAAAAACAGGGAGCCTGTAAACACGAAAGGAAAAACCACGATTACAGAACTGGCAAAAGGTAGTTTTAACCCGGGAGGTTCTCTTCTGAATGCAAGAACTACCTGCAGCTGGACTGATGTAACCATTGTTTATGGCTGCAGCCAGATCAATAAATCTACAGGTCAGTCTGTACACAACGAAACCAATATGTCTGACTGGCACAACTGTACAGCAGAGACCAAACCAATGGCAGTTACTGCAGGGGTATGGAACTGTGTGCCGGAGAAGGAAGACAACTACCTCAGCCCGGGGAGCGGAAGCGGAAGTGGCGGTCCTGGTGGCGGAGAAAATACAGATGCCGGAACGCCACCCAATCAATGTACTTCTATAGCCACAGATCCTACACAGATAGGTTTGGTAGACGCTGACGGTTGTATTATCGGTATGCCGAGCCAGCCGAATAATCCTGACCAGCAGGATGATAGAACTCCTTGCCAGATATTAAAGGATAATGCTGAAAATCCTGAGATACAGTCTAAAATAGATACGCTAAAGAAATATGTAGATCCCACAAATCCTAAAAAACATACACATGAAACAGGGATTACCATCACCAAAAGAGGAGAACTTTTAATACATAATGTGTTTGATAAGCCCATTGATATTGGTGTAGCGGGTGCCGTAACGGTGGAAATAATGCATAATACCTGGGATATTCTTGTAGCGCACAATCATTACGAAAATACTTTCCCGGTTCCGCAGTTTGGCGATATACAGGATCTGTATGTGGGATATAAAAGATTGGCTCCGCCAAGAAGAAATACTTATGTTGCCTACACCGTTAATTTTAATGGTACGGAATATGCGTTCAGGATGAATGATACAACGGCATTGGATGCACTGTTTGCCGGTCTTCATCAGGGGCAATCCTCTACAACAGATGAAGATAAAGTAGCTCGTGGGAAAGTTTATAAAATTTTTAAAGCCAATGGATTTAATCCCAAAAAAGATTATTCTGAGTCTAATGCATTAAAAATACTAATGAATGTATTAAAGGATCCTGATTTAGGCAGCGGAAACAGTGTACATTTGTATCGAAAAGATAAGAATACTAAGCGTTGGGCAAAACTTAAATTAAACCCTGATGGAACAGTAGGGCAAGATGATTGTCCGCTATAATCATTAACAGATAAAATCAACAATATGAAAATGATAAATAAATTAATATTAATAATAATTACAATATTTGCCATCTCTTGTAAAAGCCAAAGTAATATCATAGATCTTGTAAATAGATGTAATTATCTTCCATTAGATAGAAAAAGTGGTAATACGTACTTAAAAGATATAAGCAATATTTACATTCCATACGTAGGAACTTGGAAATGGTCATCAGGAAACAAGGAAATGACCTTAGTTTTAATAAAACAAACTAAATATCATTATTACAACAATACAGATAATTACTATGAAGACCGCTTGGTAGGCTATTACATTTATAAAGAAAATGGAATCATAATAGTAGATACCTCAACGGATAATCTTGAGAGCGATTTTGACTTAAATGTTTCATTTGATATTACTTGCGATTCAACAGTAAACACTGCCATGTTTATAGATGTGAAAAAAGAGAAAATGATTTCTGTAGGATTAGAAATATTATCCCCAACCCAAATGAAATTTGATGGTGAGATAGACCAGCATAGTTCATACATTAATGGAGATAAGCAAAGGACTTTGTACAGCGGTTCTACTTTTCCTTTACAGATGATTTTTACGAAGCAATAGATTAAAAAGCAAGCTAGAATTTTTAACCGTAAGATTTTATATTTTACGGTTTTATATTGTTTAATGATTACCAAATAGGAAATGGAAACGGTGTACATTTGTATCGGAAAAAGAAAGACAGTAACCAATGGGCAAAATTAAAACTGGAAACCAACGGAGAAATTGGAGAAGATAAATGTCCTTTATAACTTTAAAACAGAAAAATAATGAATAAAATAATTTTAATACTAATAACTATTGTGTCTTTATCCTGCAAGGGGCAAACAAATATTATCAATCTCGTAGAGAGATGTAATTATACTGATTACAATAGTTCTGATGGTAGTACTTATCTAAAAGATGAAAGTAATATATTTAATCAGTATACAGGAACCTGGAAATGGGTTTCTGGAAACAAAGAAATGACTTTAGTTCTAATGAAACAGACAAAGTTTCATTATACACAACATACATTTAACGTTTATGAAGACCGTTTGGTAGGGTACTATATCTATAAAGAAAACGGGGTTTTAATAGCAGATACTTCGGGAGATGATCTCCAAAGTGATTTTGGTCTGAATGTCTCATTTAGTACAGAATGTGATACTCAATTGGTAGGTACAGCTATGTTCATAGATGTGAAAAAAGAAAAAATGTATACCGTGATGCTAGAAAAGTTGTCCCCCACTCAAATGAAGTTTAGAGGTAAAATAGACCAGCACAGCTCATACATTAATGGGGATAAACAAAGGACTTTGTACAGTGGTTCTACTTTTCCTTTACAGATGGTTTTTACGAAGCAGTAATGAGTAAATTAATTTTAATGCTAATCACTATTGTGTCTTTATCCTGCAAGGGGCAAACAAATATTATAGATATTGCTGATCGATGCAATCATCTTCCCTTGGAAAGAAATAACGGAAGTACCTATATGAAAGATATAAGCAACGTCTATGCTCCTTATGTAGGAACCTGGAAATGGTCATCTGGAAATAAGGAGATGACTTTAGTACTAATTAAACAAACAAAGTTTCACTATACACAACACACTCACAATTATTATGAAGACCGTTTAGTTGGGTATTATATTTATAAAGAAAATGGAGTAGTTTTAGCTGATACTTCAGGAGATAATTTACAAGATGATGTCGGTATAGCTGTTTCTTTTGATATTTCTTGCGACTCGACAGTAGACACAGGTTTTTTTGTGGATAGAAAAAAAGAGAAAGTAATTTCTGTAGTTTTAGAAATATTATCTCCTACTCAAATGAAGTTTAAAGGCAAAATAGATCAGCATAGTTCTTATGTAAGCCCTACAAAGCCGAGAACTTTGTATACTGGTTCTACTTTTCCGTTGGATATGGTTTTTACAAAGCAATAGATTAAATTAAGCTTAAATTATTAACCGTAAAATTTTATATTTTACGGTTTTATATTGTTTAATGATCCCCAAATAGGAAGTGGAAATGGAGTACATTTGTATCGAAGATATAAAATCACTAAACGTTGGGCAAAGCTTAAATTAAATGCAGATGGGACAGTGGGACAAGATGATTGTCCTTTATAACTTTAAAATTAAAAAAAATGAATAAAATTGTTTTAGTATTTTTAATAGTATTTTGTTTTTCTTGTAAAAGTCAGACAAATATAATTGACATTGTGAATAGATGTGATCATACACCTATAAATAGAACAAACGGTAATACATATCTCAAAGATATAAGTGGTTTATATTCCCCATTTGTTGGCAGCTGGAAATGGTCGTCTGGAAATAAGGAGATGACATTAGTACTTATAAAGCAGATAAAATTTCATTATAACACAACTTCTGAAAATTATTATGAAGATCGTTTAGTTGGATATTATATTTATAAAGAAAATGGTGTAGTGGTAGCCGATACTTCTGGAGATAACTTGAACTCACCCTTTATTAATGCTATGTTTAGTGCTGACTGCTTTTCTCAAGTAGGAACAGCCATGTTTATAGATGTTAAAAAAGAAAAAATGATCACCGTAATGCTGGAAAAACTTTCTCCAACACAGATGAAGTTTAGAGGGAAGATAGACCAGCATAGTTCTTATGTAAGCCCCACAAAACCGAGAACTTTGTATAGTGGTTCTACTTTCCCGCTGGAGATGATTTTTACGAAGCAATAGATTAAAAAGCAAGCTTAAATTTTAACCGTAAGATTTTAAATTTTACGGTTTTTTATATTGTTCAATGATTCCAAAATAGGAAATGGAAACGGCGTACATTTGTATAGGAAAAAGAAAAACAGCAACCAATGGGCAAAATTAAAACTGGAAACCAACGGCGAAATTGGAGAAGACAAATGCTCTTTATAACTTAAAAATAGAAAAATGAATAAGATAGTTTTATTAATAATAGCAATTTTCACATTGTCTTGTAAAGCGCAAACAAATATTATAAATTTTGTTGAAAGATGTAATCACAATTCGATAAATACGAGTGATGGAAATACATATTTGAAAGATATAAGCAACGTCTATGCTCCTTATGTAGGAACCTGGAAATGGTCATCTGGAAATAAGGAGATGACTTTAGTTTTGTTAAAGCAAACAAAACATCATATGAATGAATCTCCGTTCAATTATTATAAGGATCGTTTAGTTGGCTACTATATTTATAAGGAAAATAGAGTTGTGATAGCCGATACATCTGGAGATGACCTTCAAAGTGATTTTGGAATAAGTGTCTACTTTGGAATTTCTTGTAGTTCAAAAGTAAATACAGGAGTTTTTACAGATGTCAAAAAAGAAAAGATGATTTCTGTAGGATTAGAAATATTATCCCCAACCCAAATGAAATTTGATGGTGGGATAGACCAACATAGTTCATACATTAATGGAGATAAGCAAAGAACTTTGTACAGTGGTTCTACTTTTCCTTTACAGATGATTTTTACGAAGCAGTAATGAATATGAAATCACTCATTCTTATTTTTCTTTTTCAGTGTATATTTTTGTTCGGTCAAAAGTATGAGCAATATGATCAGATTTTTTTCATAGGTGAAAAGATTAAAACTAAACACTTAGAAATCAAGAGAAGTTATAAGCTTTATCAATCAAACAGAAAAGATTGTGTAATCGATAAAGATGATAATTGTTATCCAGAATCTACCCAAAGTAATTATTTCAGAATGGCAACAGAATCGTATTCTACTTATAAAATTATCAAACTGATTAAAGGTAAGTATGATAAAGATACCATTGAGTATAGGAGTATAAGGTATCATGAAGAACTTCCTATTTTTGAAAGTCAGGAAGCAAACAAAAGCAAATATGCACTAATTGGCGTATATTGGTCAGGAGGTAAATGGTTCCAGTCTTTTGCAGAGAAAGTATATCCAACAAAAAACAATCGGTGGATCTTACCATATAAAGATACTTACCCTTTTATCAATTATGAAAAATTATTTCCCGAGAAGTTAAAAAGATCAGAAAGGGTTAAAATTATAACTGACGATACCTTTTATAATACAGAACATTATTCCAAACCCAATTTAGTAAAGCCATACTATAAGAAGAAAGAAAAATATGCAGTAGTAACTAATGCCTTTGTTTTCTAGAGAAAGTTATATATAACTTTTACATGAATTTATTTTTCCCAGTAGAAAAGATTTTCATAAAGCATAAAGTAAGCTTAAATTATTAACCGTAAGATTTTATATTTTACGGTTTTTATGTTGTTTATAATACCTAAATTATTTTGTGTATTACGTATAAAATCTACTGACAACTTCTTTAGTTCAACGAAACCCTCAAAGCAAGCAGTCCTGAAATTCCTTGCAGATCTTCTACCTTCAGAAATTCGACATCATTTTTCAGAATGTTTTGTTTTTGAAGGGCATTGATGTATTGAAGGTATTCTTTTTGGTTTTCCATTCCGAAATATACAATGACGATTTTCCCTGGTGCGGTGATTCTTTCCTCGCTGCCTTTGATGTGGGCTTTGTCAAGTCTTTTTTTTATGATTTCGTAGTAAGAATTATAAGCGCCGTCTACATCAAATCGTTTTTCGTCCATTCGGAAACGGATGTCTATTTTTTCGTTATAAACAAAAACCAATGATGCAATATCCAGCGAAATCGGAAGAGATGATTTGAATTTTCTGAACTCGGCTTCCATTTTGCAAATGGTTTCCAGCTGCCAGAAACGGAGCTGATTCAGATATTTTTGTGAATAGTCCAGATTGGGTGCAATATTTTGACCGATGTACAGATTATGCTCAATTCCGTCAGACTTAAAACGCTCGTAATAATGCGGAAAAATCTCCTGAGCTGTAGTTTGCCTATTGTCTAAAATGTCCGCAAGCTTCCGGTTGACTAGTGTTATTGATTCATCAAGATTTTTTCGTTGGTGATAAAAAAGCTGATTCTGAGTGTTGATCTGCTTAAAATAAGTTTTGATATTTTCTTTAATTTCTGCTCTTGGATCAGTTTCTACTTTTGCCTGTAGATAGGGGTGGATTTCATCCTGAAGAAGACGTTGAAATCTTTGTTCAGTATCGGCTTTAATTTCATTATTCAGTTCGTTTTCAAAAATTTCAATTGCTAGAAGGTATTTTTCAGAATCTGAATTGATCGTTGTAAACAATGCATACAGTACATCAAGCTGTGCATTGAGATCTTCTTTCATCAGGTTAAAACGTTTTTCAGAAGAAGAACGAATGTCTGAGAATCCAAAAAGAGGCGACAGATTTTTGAACGAAATTTCTTTGAGTGTATAGATTTTTCTAGACAAAACAGCATTGAAGTATTTCTCTGCTTCATTTCTGAACTTCCAAACGACACTGTCATGAATGGTCGTGTATTCTCGCTGAATAATAGCTTCAATCTGGTTATTTCTTTCAGAGTTGAAACGGGAAACCGAAAACAGAATCATTTCGGTAAAAAATTCAATTTTTTTAAGTTTTAAACCATTCAGGCTATTCGGCTGTGATGAGGTAAACTCCATAATTGCCATCAGTTCGCCGTTTTTCATAATCGGAATGATGATAAAACTGTTTACATTCGCCTGCTTCAATAGCTGAAAAGACGGCAGTTTTTTGATTTCTTCATCCATCTTGTCAACGTTGGCAACCACGATAGGCTTCGAGTTATAGCTTATGTTTTCAAGAGTAGTTTGTCTTATTTCTTCATTGAATGTTTTCAGCCAGAAATCGAGAATGTAACTCGTAAATACATTTTCGTAAATAGGAACGTTTTCGAGTTTCCTATCTTTTTTATTGTAAATCATCAATCCGAAATTAAGATCGGGAACATCAAAGTAAGATTTGAAGATTTCCAGCAGATTTTCGTTAGGTTGAGGATTTTCAATATCAATCTCAATCATGGTTGATTTCAGATCTGATAAGGCTACTTCTGATGTGCAGTCTACAAGTGAAATAATCGCAAAACCGCACATAACCCAAGACTTCGGAGGAAAATGTTTTTTCCAGAGAGAAATATCATCCATGTTTTCCAGAAGCATTTCTACAGTATCCAAATCAGGAATCTGTGTATCTTCCTGAGGATAAATATCCGTAAAATCTGAATTGACTGTTATTTTATAATGCTTCATGATCCCGTACTTATTGGGAATGTCATAATACAGCGGAAGACTGGCTTTGAAATCTGTATTGTAATGAACCTGAAGAATAATGCAGCAGCAGAAAATATAAAATTCGTTTTGGTTAATATCTCTTAGCTTTATCTCAAAATCTGTTCCTGCATCGGCAAGTATATTTTTAAATCTCTCCGTATAATTGAAGGTTATATCAGCCAAAGGAATACTTGCAGCTTTAATTTCGTTATGAGTAAGACCGGTAGGAAAGAGATCTGCAAGAAGAAGCCTTATCAGTTCAGAATGTTTTTCCAGGAGGGAAAGATCCTGAAAACCCTCTCTCAGTTCCGGAAATTTTTTAGTTTTTTCGATTAAAGATTCGGCATAGTTGGCTCTGTATTCCAAACGGTCATTGTACCTGATATGTTCCAGAACATCCAAATATTTTTTGAATGAAATGAAAATCTGAAACGGAGTATCTTCTGTGTACAGTTCTGCCAAACCTGATTGTTTTTGTGGCACAAAGTTATAAAAAAAGCACAACCCGATGGCTGTGCTTTTGTTTATTTTAAAGGATTTCTATAATCCGAACTGCTTGGCAAACAGATCAGGGAAGATACCCAGGATAACCAGTGAAGCAATAATTACAACGGCTACAATATTGTACGTAATGGTGACTCTTTCTGTTGTTTTAAAACTGGATTCTTTGTAGAAAAACATAGCAATAATCAGTCTTAAATAATAAGCAATAGAAATCGCCGAGCCTAGAACAGCTACAATAACCAAAAAAGTATTATCGTCTTTTGCTAAAGCCTGTGCAAATAATGAAAACTTACCCATGAACCCTGCAGTTAATGGTATTCCTGCCATTGACAATAAAGAAATGGTAGCAACCACAGCTAAAAGCGGTTCAGATTTAGCCAAGCCTTTAAAGGCTCCGTAAGATGTTTCTCTTTTAAGTTTTTCAACCCAGATTAGACACATGAAAACTCCAACGGTAGCTAATGAATAAGCGAATAGATAAAAAGCTAAAGTATAGGTTGATAATGCATTCATTCCAAAAAATACCAAACCAATGTAACCGGCATGAGAAACAGAAGAATATGCCAGCATTCTTTTAGCATTAGTCTGTGCAAGACCCATTACGTTTGCCAACAATAAAGTGATGATTAGAAAAACGCCTAAAATATGGATCCATTCGTGGGTAATGCCGGAGAAACCGATGGTCATTAATCTGAATAATGCGAAAAAACCAGAAATTTTTACCACACTTGCCATGAAAGCCGTAATCAGTGAAGGTGAACCCTGATAAACATCCGGACTCCACATGTGGAAAGGTGCTAAAGCTACTTTGAAAGCCATTGCGCATAGCATTAATACTGCACCAAGAATCAGCATTCCGTTTTTAGGATTTACTGTACTGAAATCCTGTATTCTGTATAAATCAAATGTTCCTGTGCTTCCGTAGATAAATGCAATTCCCAGCAATAAAAAACCTGTGGCAAACGCTCCCATCAGGAAATATTTTAAAGAAGCTTCGTTTGATCTTAGGTCTGTTTTGTTAGCTCCCGCCATTACGTATAAAGGTATAGACAGGATCTCAACTCCGATGAACAAAGTAACTAAATTTTGAAACCCGAATAATACGAAACCTCCGCAAAGTGCAAAAAGCATCAGCGCATACAATTCTGACTGGTGATTTCTGTGGTTGCTGAATGCAAATCCTCCAAGGAAGAATAACAGCAAAGTTGTTACAATAGAAATTTTTGTAAATAAAGCTGTATTAGCTCCGTATTCATACATTAATCTGTATTTTTCAAAGAAAGAAGCTTCCGGTAAAAAACTTACATACAAGGCGATGATTAATCCAAAAATCCCGATGTATCTTGCGAATTTTCCTTTTTCAAAAACTCCCGAGAATAGTGCAGCAACCGCTGTAAGGAAAACAATAATTAAAACACTCATAATTTATATTTGAGATTTGAGATGCGAAATTTGAAGTTCAAGGTTCAGAGTTTAAGGTTTGATACCTTTTACTTTTATCTTGATTCTTTAATTCCTCTCTCTTAATTCTTTACTCTTTAAAATTAATTAACCATTGATGAATATACAAACTTCAACGAACTTCCTACCATATCAATAATCGGCTGAGGAAATATTCCCAGAAGAATTACAAATACTGCAATACTTGCCAGTACAGAAAATTCTACAGCTGACAAATCTTTAGCCGTGCTTAAAACTGCTGCATCACCTTCACCAAACATTGCTTTACCATAAAATCTCAAAAGATAAACTGCACAAAGAATGATCGTTAAACCAGCAATTACTGAAGCTAAAACATTAAAATCAAAAACAGACTTAATGAGGATAAATTCACCAATGAATCCATTAGTCAACGGAACTCCCATTGATCCCAAAATAATCAAAAGGAAAAGTACAGCAAATTTAGGAGCTACTTTTGCAAGACCTCCCATTTGTCTGATATCTCTCGTTTTAAATCTTTTGTATAAAATATCAGCACAGAAAAACAATCCTGCTACGTTTACACCGTGAGCAAATGTCTGTACCAAAGCTCCTTCAGCACCTTCAATGGTAAATGTTCCTCTTAATGTAAGAACAGCTGAAGCAAAAATACCGGCAACCATCAATCCAACGTGTGAAAAAGAAGAATACGCAATGATTCTTTTCATATCATTCTGAATGATGGCAATTAAAGCTCCATGTACGATTCCGATAATAGCCAGAATAATTACAATTTGTCCGGAAATTCCTAATATCGCTGTTGGAGTGATAGGCAATAAATATCTTATTACTCCATAGATCGCCATTTTCAGCATAATTCCTGATAAAAGCATAGATCCCTGAGTAGGAGAGTAAGTATAGGTATCCGGCTGCCATGTATGGAAAGGGAAAACCGGAAGTTTTACTGCGAATGCAAAGAAAATAAACCAGAATACTACAATCTGTTGAGTTTCGTTAAGATCCGCATTGTAAAGATCTGTCAAACCAAAAGAAGCGGAATGAATTCCTACATATATAATTCCAGCCAGCATAAACAAAGATCCTACAAATGTATACACAAAGAATTTTGTAGTAAATTCAAATCTTTTGTTTTCTTGTCCCCAAAGTGCTGCAATGAACCAGATCGGAATTAATGTTACTTCCCAGAAAATATAAAATAACAAACCATCTAAAGCTGTAAATACTCCGACAAGACCAAATTGCATCATCAGAATCAGCCCGTAAAATGAGTTTTTGTAGCCAGTGTTTTCGTTAAATGATGATAAAATAATTAGAGGCGAAAGAATGTTGGTCAGCAGCAAAAGAAGCATACTCATTCCGTCTATTCCGAAACGAAGGCTGCTTTTTATAAATTGTGACCAGGGATAATTGATTTCGTGCTGCAAAGTACTATCAACTGTCGGTTCAAAACTGAAATCCGAAAGCACATAAAATGTAAGCAGCATCTGTATCAAAGCAATTCCCAACGCCAAATATTTGCTGGAAGCATTTTTCCAAGCAAAAACTAATCCCGAACCTACAAGAGGTAATAGTAATAATGTTAATAGTAAATAAGACATTATTGTAGTATAAAGTTAACAATCAGTATAATTCCCACAGCTAAAGTCATGATAAGAACATAGTTCTCAACATTTCCGTTCTGAATACGCTTCATAGATCTACCGCTGTCTTCAGCACCTTCTCCTATGTAATCTACAAAACGGTCTAGAACGCCTTTATCAAACATTTTTCCGCCACGCCCAAGTCCTTCAAAAGTTTTTACAATCAAAGCATTGTAAAGCTCATCCACATATAATTTCTTGGCAGAAAGTTTTTCCCAGCCGGTGTAATCTTCTTCTGCTTTTGCTACTTTCTTTTTGTTGACATAAATGTTTTTAACAATAAACCAAACGGTAAAGAACATTAAAACTGTAGCTCCTAAAAGAATCATTTCGGTATTAAAATCAACACCCGAAAGAGTTGCTTCCATTTGTTTGAAGCTTTCTTCTGTTAAAACAGGTTTCAGCCATTCCATCAATTTAGCATAATGACCGTGACCTATAAAGTGAGGAAGATTAATAAAACCTCCTACTACGGAAAGTACTGCCAGAATAATCAGAGGTAAAGTCATGTTCAACGGACTTTCATGCAAATGATGTTTTTGCTCTTCTGTTCCTCTGAATTCTCCGTGAAAAGTTAAATAATACAGCCTGAACATATAGGTTGCCGTAACAGCAGCTAAAATAAATAACATAACCCAGTAAATTGGATTTTTAGCAAAAGCCGCTACTAAAATTTCATCTTTAGAAATCATCCCTGATAATAATGGGAAACCTGAAATTGCCAATGTTCCGATAAGGAAAGTAATGTGTGTAAGAGGAATATATTTCTTTAAACCTCCCATGAAACGCATATCCTGTTCGTTACTCATCGCATGGATTACAGAACCAGCTCCCAAGAATAATAGTGCCTTAAAGAAAGCATGCGTCATTACGTGAAACATTGCTGTTGCGTAAGCACCAAGACCTAAGGCGATAAACATAAAACCAAGCTGCGAAACGGTAGAATATGCCAAAACTTTTTTGATGTCGTTCTGACGAAGAGCGTAGAATCCCGCCAAAGCTGCGGTTAAAAATCCTATGAGTAAAATTCCGTCCTGAACAGTTGGTGCTAAAGTAAATAAGAAGTTTGATCTTACAACCAAATAAATACCAGCGGTAACCATCGTCGCTGCGTGAATCAACGCAGAAACAGGAGTAGGACCCGCCATCGCATCCGGTAACCATGTATATAATGGAACCTGAGCTGATTTACCGATTGCTCCGATAAATAAACTTGCAGTAATAAAAATAATGATATTGCCGTCCAATTCAAATTTAGCAGCGTTTTGTGCTACCGAAATATAGTCTACAGAGTTGGTCTGAGACGCGATCATAAAGATTCCAATCAATAGACCAAGGTCACCAATTCTGTTCATGATAAAAGCCTTTCTTGCTGCCTTACCATATTCCTGATTAGTATACCAGAATCCGATTAATAAATAAGAACAAAGACCTACACCTTCCCAACCGATGAATAAGATCATGTAATTGCTTCCCATTACCAAAAGCAACATTGAGAAGATAAAAAGATTCAGATAAGTAAAAAACTTATAAAAACCTTTGTCATGGCTCATATATCCGATAGAGTAGAGGTGAATTAACGACCCGATTCCTGTGATAATCATGACCATCATTAATGACAGCTGATCAATCTGAAAACCAAAATTAATCTGAACTCCGTTTACTCTGAACCATTCAAAAGCTTTAACGACAACTGCCGGACTTTCTGAGTCAAAATTTAAAAATAAGCTTACCGCAATACAAAAAGAAGCAAAAACTGCTGCTGTTGCCAAACTTCCGACTACGATCTTTGGAAGATTTTTGCCAAAAAGTCCGTTGATAAGAAAACCTATAAGTGGTAAAAGTACTATTGCATAAATTAAATTCTCCATTCTTTCTTATCCTTTTAATTTATTAAAAATTCCTACATCTACAGAACGGGTATTTCTATACAACATCGCAATAATTGCAAGACCAACCGCAACTTCGGCTGCAGCAACGACCATGATGAAGAAAACCAGCAGCTGTCCGTCGCTGTTCCCGTTGTATGCCGCAAATGCAGCCAATAAAAGGTTTACAGAATTAAGCATAAGCTCTACACAACCCAAAATTACAATCGCATTTTTTCTGAGCAATACTCCCAAAACTCCCAGACAGAATAAAACTGAGCAAAGAGTGATGAAATATTCCAAAGGGATGCTTTGCATAAATGTATTAACTTCTCCCATAATTTTATAAATCTTTTTTACCGATTAGTACCGCACCTACAATACCTGCCAAAATCAGGATGGAAGCAAGCTCAAACGGTAAAACATATTCATTGAATAAAAGTCTCCCGAGATTTTTCGTAAGACCTACACCCTGATCAACATTTTCAACCAAAATGTGTTTTTCCTGAACTCCTCTGAAGACTCCCAGAACACCTACTAATAAAATACCGGCAGTAAAAACTCCAATAAATTTTAAAGTATTGTTCTTCTTACTTTCGTCTTCCTTATTGAGATTAAGCATCATTAAGATATAGAGGAATAAAACCATGATGGCTCCTGCATAAACGATGATCTGGATAATAGCAAGAAATTGTGCATTCAAAAGAATATACATTCCGGCAATTGAAAACATTGTAACAATTAATGACAAAATAGCATATAAAGCATTTTTTGCAAATACAAAATAAACGGCACTTGCCACTGCTAAAAACGCCACCAAGAAAAATAAAAACTGATCCATTATTTTACCGCATTTTTTTGTTTCTCGGATTGTCTTTCAGTGATATCAATCCTTTCATTTATTTTTTCAACCAATTTATCTTTTCCGTAGATGAAAGAACCTCTGTTGGTTTCTACGTCTACCAGTCTGTCTGTAAGATAAATTGCAGATTTAGGACAAGCTTCTTCGCACATACCGCAGAAAATACATCTCAGCATATTGATTTCATATACTGATGCATATTTTTCTTCTCTGTAAAGATGTTTTTCTTCCTTCGTTCTTTCTGCTGCAGTCATGGTAATTGCTTCAGCAGGACAGGCTACAGCACACAATCCGCAGGCTGTACATCTTTCTCTTCCCTCTTCATCTCTTTTCAGAACGTGCTGACCTCTCCAGATTTCAGTTCTTGGTTTTTGTACTTCAGGATATGAGTAAACTGCAGGAGCACCTTTCATCACTGTTCTTACAGCATGTTTGAAGGTAATCCCCATTCCTTTGAAAATCGCCGGAAGGTAGATTTTCTCAGAAAAGGTCATCTCCTTATTTGAAACAACTTTAGATCTGTTTGTAAGTTTCATTTAATTATAGATATTAGATGTTAGACATTAGATTTAGACTAATCTTGTCTGTTATCTTAATTATTTACTATTATATTTTAAAATGATGATAATGTTAACTTTTTAAATTATCTTATCATCAGATTTCAAATACTTTCTTAATTACCGAACGCTAAAATTACAGCTCCTGTAATCATCAGATTTAATAATGCAAGCGGAATTAAAGTTTTCCATCCTAAATGCATCAACTGATCGTATCTGAATCTTGGTAACGTCCATCTGATCCACATGAAGATCAAAATTCCGACAACCGTCTTCGTTAAAAATGCTACAATGCTTAATATTCCTGCTGTATTTTCTCCCCAGTTTTGAGTTACCCATTCAATTCCAGGATAATTGTAGCCCCCGAAGAAAAGTACAACTAAAAATGCGTTGGCAATAAACATATTCACATATTCACCAAACATATATAAACCTAATTTCATAGATGAATATTCTGTTGAGTAACCTGTTACCAATTCAGATTCACATTCAGGTAAATCGAAAGGGTGACGGTTGGTTTCTGCCAAAGCAGCCACGAAGAAAATCAGAAATGCTAAAGGTTGGTAGAAAATATTCCAGTTAAGACCGGAACCAATAGGTATAATTCCCCAAAGTTTTCCTTCTGCTTGATTTTCGGTTATAACTTTTAAATCTAAGCTTCCACTCATCATAATGATTGCTAAAAGAGATAAACCCATTGCTAGTTCATAGGAAATCATTTGCGAAGATGCGCGGATAGCTCCTAATAAAGAATATTTGTTGTTTGAAGCCCATCCTCCGATCATCATTCCATAAACACTTATAGAAGCCATTCCGATAATAAATAGTACACCTATATCAATATCTGCAATTTGCAGATCGAAAGAAGTGCCTCCAATATTAAGTGTTTTCCCCCAAGGAATAACAGCTCCGGTAATTAATGAAATGAACATCACCAATGCAGGTCCCAATACGAAAAGAAACTTTTCAGCATTAGCAGGTGTAAAATCTTCTTTAAAGAAAAATTTACCACCATCTGCAAGAGGCTGCAGCAAACCGAATGGTCCTGATCTGTTGGGTCCTATTCTGTCCTGCATGATTGCTGCCACTTTTCTTTCTGCCCAGGTAGAGTAGGCGGCTATCGTTAATGATAACAGGAAAAGCGCAAATACAAGTATTAATTTAAATGTAATTAAATCCATTTTATTTTTATAGATATTAGAAATTAGAAGTTAGAAATTAGAATTACAAAAGTCTGTTATCTAATGTCTGAAATCTGAAATCTTATTAATTATTTTTCGTCTTTTTCGCTGATTTCTTTAGCCATCGGATTGTCTAAAACTCGTAATTCGTCTTTTGGCTTTTCATAATGGTTTAAAGAAATTACCGAGTGTCTGTCGATATGTCTTGGCCCTTCAATATTCCAGTCGCTCAGATTTTTTCTTTCAAAACGGCAGGTATCACAGATAAACTCTTCAACTTCTCCCCACTGATCTTTTCTTGCAGTTACTCTTACGATCTCGTCACCTTTCATCCAAACCGTGGTTTTTCCTGAACATTTATCGCATTTACAAGAAGCATTCATAGGCTTTGTAAACCAAACTCTGCTTGCAAAACGTGCAGTTCTGTCTGTTAATGCTCCCACAGGACAAACGTCGATTACGTTTCCGATGAAATCATTATCCAAAGCTTTATTCAGATAAGTAGAAATTTCAGCATGATCTCCTCTGAAAAGGATTCCGTGTTCGCGTTCTCCTGTTAATTGGTTTGCTGCTAATACACATCTCGCACACAAGATGCAACGGTTCATATTTAATTTGATGTTCGGACCTAAGTCGTCTGCATCATAAGTGTTTCTTTCAAATTCGGTTCTGGTTTCCAGATTTCCATGCTCGTAACCCAAATCCTGAAGATGACATTCTCCTGCCTGATCACAAACAGGACAATCTAAAGGATGGTTTACCAATAGAAATTCGGTAACTGCCTTTCTGCCTTCCTGTGCTTTTTCAGAAGAAAGGTTTTTCACTTCCATGCCATCCATCACATTGGTTCTGCAGCTTGCTACCAATTTGGGCATAGGACGCGGGTCTGCTTCAGATCCTTTAGAAACTTCCACAAGACAAGTTCTGCATCTGCCTCCACTGGTTTCCAGCTTGCTGTAGTAGCACATTGCAGGAGGAACAGATTTTCCGCCGATTTGTCTTGCAGCTTCCAAAATAGAAGTTCCAGGTAAGACCTCGGTAGTCTGTCCGTCTATAGTTATTTTGAATTTTTTAACCTCTTCGCTCATATTCTATGCTTTTCGCTTATGCTGTTAAAAGCTTTTAAGCTCTATTTAATTATACTTTTTCGTATTAAATGTATATCCTATTCCGAAATTAAACTGTGCAAAGACAAAATCCTGCATGGCTTTATCTGGCTTATTGTTCAGCGTAGTTTTTATATCAGGCATATTAATGTATCCTAATTTACCTTCTGCCTGTACAACAATATGTCTTAAGGCAACCACACTTACCGCAGCTCTTGCATCCAGTCCGAAGCCTGCGAGATGAAATCTGTCACTTCTTTCATTCCCCATCAGTCTCACATTAGATTTAGGCAGTAAAGCTCCTAATCCTGCTCCGTAACTCAAAAATATATCAACATTTTTTTTGTTTAAAACATTGTGATATTTCTGTGCTCCAATATTGATATAATTAAGACCGTCTGTATGCTCGAATGTTAAAAATTCTGCATCACTAAGGTCTACTTTACCATTATTTACCATTTCCGCATATTTAGGATCATCAATATGTCCTTGAAAGTTTACGGTCTGGTTTTGATCCATCACATATTTCATGTGATCCATCCCTAGGCTAATTCCGAAATTATCTTTCGGGAAAAAGGTAATCCTGTAATTTACCTGAGGAATGGTAAGGTTTGCCGGATTAAAATATACATTCCATTCAAACTTTGTCTGTCTGTCATTAGCAACCACATTGTCAAGCTGAAAATCATATCCTTTTCCCTTAAAATGAATATCAGAGTTTGAATATTTTGCATTGTTCCAACCCCAGAAAATCATTACAGATCCTTTTTTGAAGGGCTCTGTTTGTGCGCTTGCAAATGAAGCTACTGCTAATAACAGCAGTAATGAAAACCTCTTTTTCAATTTTGTGCTTAAACTAAAATTATAACTAAACGGCAGGTGATGGAATTGGATCTGCATAATTTGCCAATCCGTAGTTTTGTGTTAAACACAATTCCGGATTTTTGATATGCCATTCAAATTCATCTCTGAAATGACGGATCGCCGCTGCAACAGGCCATGCTGCTGCATCACCCAACGGACAAATGGTGTTTCCTTCAATTTTTCTCTGGATGTCCCAAAGAAGATCAATATCTTCCATTTTACCCTGGCCATTTTCTATTTTCTTTAAAATTTTGTACATCCATCCAGTTCCTTCACGGCAAGGAGTACATTGTCCGCAACTTTCGTGATTATAAAATCTCGCCAAAGTCATTGTATGTTCTACGATACACTGATCCTCATCTAAAACAATAAAACCTCCCGAACCCATCATAGTTCCGGTAGCAAAACCACCATCAGCAAGAGATTCATAGTTCATGTATCTTGGTTCACCGTTTACGGTTTTTAATAACAAGTTAGCCGGAACGATCGGAACTGAGCTTCCTCCGGGAATACAGGCTTTTAATTTTTTTCCGTCCTTAATTCCACCGCAATATTCGTCAGAGTAAATGAATTCTTCAACGGTAATCGTCATATCAATTTCATAAACTCCAGGTTTATTGATGTTTCCACAGGCAGAAATTAATTTAGTACCTGTAGATTTCCCAACTCCTATTTTAGCATATTCACCTCCTGTAATATCTATGATAGGAACAACTGCTGCAATAGATTCTACATTATTCACAACCGTTGGTCTTTCCCAAAGCCCTTTTACAGCCGGGAATGGTGGTTTTAGTCTTGGGTTGCCTCTTTTACCTTCAAGAGATTCAAGCAATGCAGTTTCTTCACCGCATATATATGCTCCACCACCTCTTTGAACGTAAATTTCACAATCAAAACCGCTTCCCAAAATATTTTTCCCTAAAAATCCTGCTGCTTTAGCCTCTTCAATGGCTTCTTCTAAAATATCAGGAATCCATGAGTATTCTCCACGGATATAGATATAAGAAACATTTGAGCCTAAACAGTAAGATGAAATCAGCATTCCTTCGATCAACAAATGAGGAAGAAATTCCATTAGGTATCTGTCTTTGAAAGTTCCCGGTTCAGATTCATCAGCATTTACTACCAAGTGTCTTGGAACGCCTTCCGGTTTAGCCAAAAAGCTCCATTTCATACCGGTTGGGAAACCTGCACCACCACGTCCACGAAGTCCGGAAGCTTTTACTTCTTCCAGAATTTCGTCCGGAGTCATCTTCAAAGCTTTTTCTGCCGCTCCGTAACCTCCCTGTTTGCGGTAAGTTTCAAAGTAGCGGATACCTTCTATGTGTGCGTCTTTAAGTAAAAGTTTTTTACTCATTGTTATATGCTTTTAGCGAATGGCTTTACACTTCGATGAACTTAGTGTGATAGCTGTACGCCTTTTTAATTAATTTAAAATTTATTTTTAGTCTAAAGCGATTTGTCCTTCTCTGCATAGATCAAGGATTTCATCTACTTTCTCTATCGTTAAATTTTCATGATAGAATTTTCCTAACTGCAGCATTGGAGCATATCCACATGCACCTAAACATTCAGCTGGCTTCAGAGTAAACATTCCGTCTTCAGTAGTCTGTCCGTCTTTGATGTTGAGCTTGGTTCTGATATGGTTAAGAATTTTTTCACTTCCTGAAACCATACAAGGTCCTGTTCTGCAGACTTCCAAAACATATTTGCCGACTGGTTTCATGTTAAACATAGTATAAAAAGTAGCCACTTCGTATACTTCAATTGGCTTAATGCTTAATAATTCTGCAACATAATCCATGACAGGAACATCCAGCCAGCCTCCGAACTCCTTTTGTGCTAAATGCAGTACAGGAAGAAGAGCAGATTTTTGTTTCCCTTCCGGATATCTTGCAATAATTTTGTGAACCTGTGCTAAACTTTCCGGTTTAAAAGCTATTGTTTCGCTCATTTTTTATCTAAGATTTCAGATGCCAGATTTCAGACATCAGATTTTAAATTTTATATATAAGGTAAAGAGTCTAACATCTAAAATCTGATGTCTGACGTCTTCTTTTTATGCATCTAATTCTCCGGCAATAATATTCATGCTGCACATCGTAACGATAGCATCAGATATTACAGAACCCGTAATCATTTCAGGATATGCCTGATAATATATAAAACAAGGTCTTCTGAAATGTAACCTGTAAGGGCTTCTTCCTCCATCACTAACAAGATAAAAACCTAATTCTCCGTTTCCACCTTCTACAGCATGATACACTTCACCTTTTGGTACATCTGTTTCTCCCATTACAATTTTGAAATGATAGATTAATGCTTCCATTTTTTGATAAACATCCGCTTTTTCAGGAAGGTAAAAATCAGGAACTTCAGCGTGGAAATCTCCTTCAGGAAGATTTTCGTAAGCCTGTTTAATAATTTTGATGGATTCCCAGACTTCCTGTTGGCGAACCATAAAGCGATCATACGTGTCACCCGCTGTTCCTACAGGAATAATAAAGTCAAAATCCTGATAAGATGAATATGGCTGCGCAACTCTTACATCGTAATCAACTCCCGCTGCACGTAAATTTGGTCCCGTAAAACCATAGCTCAAAGCTCTTTCTGCTGAAATTGCTCCAGTTCCAATGGTTCTGTCCATAAAAATTCTGTTTCTTTCTAAAAGGTTACAGAATTCCTGAAATCTTGGTGGGAAGGTTTTAAGAAAATCTTTGATCAGCTCATGGAATTTTGGAGTAAAATCTCTTTCAAAACCTCCGATTCTTCCCATATTGGTTGTCATTCTTGCTCCACATATCTGCTCGTACATATCATAGATACGCTCTCTTTCGATAAACATATAGGTAAGACCAGTAATTGCTCCTGAATCCATTCCAGTTACACCGTTGCAAATCAGGTGATCTCCGATTCTCGCCAATTCCATTAGGATGACACGCATGTAATCTACACGTTTAGGAACCTCCACTCCGATAAGTTTCTCTACCGTCATGTGCCATCCGAGATTATTGATTGGGGCAGAACAATAATTCATACGATCTGTAAGGGTAGTGATCTGAGAATAGTTTCTTCTTTCAGAAATTTTCTCAAATGCTCTGTGAATATACCCAACAGTTTGCTCAGAATGCAGAATTCTCTCTCCGTCCATCGTAAGTACGTTCTGGAAAATTCCGTGTGTTGCAGGGTGGGTAGGTCCCAGATTCAGGGTATATAACTGCCCGTCAATCTGCTCCTTACTGTCGTAATGATTAAGTATATTAGATAATGAGTTGTCTTTCATATTTAAATGCTTTAGGCTTTAGGCTTTAAGCTTATTGCTTACTGCTTATTGCATTATTTTTATCTTCCGAACATGGCATCGTCCTTATCTGTTCTTGTTCCGTCTTCCAAACGGTATTCTTTCAACATTGGATGATAACCAAGATCTTCCATATTCAGAATAGGTCTCAGATCCGGATGACCTTTAAATTTAATTCCAAAGAAATCATAAGTTTCCCTTTCCATCCAGTTGGCTCCTGCATATAGTTCAGTCATAGAGTCAACTTCAATGTTTTCTCTGGACATGAATATTTTCAGACGTATTCTGAAATTGGTCATCATATTATGAAGATGATAAACTACACCTATTTCTTTTTCCGGAAACTCCGGATAATGAATTCCACAGATATCTGTAAGGAAATTGATTTCTAAAGAAGAATCTCTAAGATAATGAATTACTTTTTTGATGTCATCTTTTTTAATTTCAAGAGTTAGCATTCCGTAAGGTTCCGAACTGGAAATTACAGATTCAGGAAATTCTCTTGTGATGGCTTCTAATACAAATTCGTTAGTCATTTCTTAGTTGCTTATGTTGTAAGAATCTAAAAGTTTCTGATATTCGGGGGTGTCTCTTCTTCTGATGCTTTCACTTTCTGCCAAAGCCTGTACCTGCATTACACCTTCTATTATCTGCTCTGGTCTTGGAGGACATCCCGGAACATATACATCAACCGGAATAATCTTATCTATTCCCTGTAAAACGGAGTATGTATCAAAGATACCGCCACTGGAAGCACAAGCACCAACAGCAACCACCCACTTCGGTTCTGCCATCTGTGTATATACTTCTTTCAATACAGGTCCCAGCTTTTTAGAAATGGTTCCGCAGACCATCAGCATATCTGCCTGTCTCGGCGAGAAAGAGTTTCTTTCCATTCCGAATCTTGATGCATCGTAAGTTGGGTTTAATGTTGCCATAAACTCAATTCCGCAGCATGAGGTAGCAAAAGGCAAGGGCCAAAGCGAAAATTTTCTCGCCATTCCTATTACGCTGCTTAATTTAGTTGCGAAAAATCCTTCTCCTTCATAACCTTCCGGAGCTGGTGCATCTGTTCTTATTATTGGTTTTTGATCTGACATTTTTGATTGTTTTAAGATTTTAATTTAGATCAGAAATCACTGTTAATGTTAACCTGAAATTCAATTGAGTTGATCTAAATGTCTTATTTAAAATTATAATTGATATTATTTATCCCAGTCTAGTGCACCACGTTTCCAAACATAAAAAAATGCCAGGAAAAAGATTGCAACAAATGTGAGGACAGCAAAAAAACCTTCAAGACCAAATTCTCTGAAGTTTACTGCATATGGATAAAAAAATACGATTTCGATATCAAAAAGTACAAATAATACTGCTGTAAGGAAATATTTGATGGAAAAAGGAGTTCTTGCGTTTCCTTCAACTGCGACACCACATTCCCAGCTCTGGTTTTTTACAGAATTTCCTTTTTTCTGCTTTGGCCCTAAAAAGTGAGCGCCAAGTAAAGAAATGGCTACAAAGCCCACTGCCACACCAGCTTGTATGAGTATCGGAATATAACTTTCAGGTAAATTCATTTTTACATTATTATCTCAAGTTGCAAATTTAGGGAATAAACCATAAAGCATAAAATTAATCAACTTAAAAGTCTGATTAAATTAGGAAAAAGCGATAATTTAGAATCAATAAAAATAACTTTATTTCTTCATTTTTTTCAGCAGCATAAAAGCCATAAAAGAAATATAGCCGAAGAGAATACTTGCATAAATGATGTTAATTATAGTATTAAGTCTGTCATCATTTACTGCAAAAAATAAATTGTAAATTACAAAACCAGCAATAAGCAAAGCAAAAATGAAAAGATGTATTTTCATACTAAAATTTTAAGGAATATGTTCTTCTTCTTTTATGATTTACCGGATTGTAATCCTGCCAAAGCAGTTGGATGCTTTTATTTTCTTCTAATTCAGGATTGGTCTCAAGGTATTTTACTCCTTTTTTTCTGAAAATTTTCCAGATTTCTTTAAAAATAATTGAGGTTACACCACGTCTTTGATAATCTGGATGAATTCCTATTAAATAAAAATTTGCCCTGTCATTTTTTCTTCCTGCCTGCAAAAAATACCACCATCCGAAAGGTAGCAGCTTTCCTTTTGATTTTTGTAAAGCTTTGGAGTAAGAAGGCATTGTAATGGCAAAAGAGATAAGATTGTTGTTTTCATCTGCAATACATACAATAAAATCTTTATCAATCAGTTTGAAGTACTTTTCTTTATATGTTTTTCTTTGCTCATCTGAAATAGGAGTGTAAGTAGAAAGATGTTTGTAGGTCTCGTCTAATAGATCAAACATAGGATCTACATACTGTAATATTTCTTCTTTATTTTTAAAATTCAGGACTTTCAGTTTGTATTTCTGAGAAATTAATTCATTGAATTTATGAATTTTTTCCGGCAGAATTTCAGGAAACATCAATTCAAATTCCACCCATTCCTTTTCTTTTGTAAGACCTAGCTTTTCTAGATGTTTTGGATAGTATTCATGATTATAAATACCGATCATTGTTGCAAGTTTGTCAAAACCCAACGTAAGCATGCCGGCTTTGTCGAGATTAGTAAATCCCATAGGACCTTCAATCATGCTGATTTGCTTTTCCTTTGCAAAATTAATGGCAGTATCAATCAGCGCTTTTGAAACCTCTATATCATCAATAAAATCAATCCAGCCAAAACGCACTTTTTTTATACCCAGTTCTTTTTCTTCTTTATGATTGATGATAACTGCAATTCTTCCAACTGTTTTTCCGTTTCTCTGAGCTAAAAATTTTTTGGCTTCAGAATACTTAAGTGCAGGGTTTTCGTCAGGATTCCAGATGTTTTTTTCATCATTGATAAAGGATGGTACAAAAAAAGGGTTATTTTTGTACAAATCCATAGGGAATTTCACAAACTGATTAAGTTCATCTTGCGTTTTTACTTCAAAAATTGAAATTTCTGACATGATATTCAGGTAATTTGAATGACAAATATAATTAATAATACCTAATGTTTTGGCACAATTTTTACTTGGATTAAAAGATTATTATTATTTAAAATTTATAAGAAAATGGGAGGTTATTATCTTATTATAGGAATTATCATGCTGGTAAGCTGGCTGGTTTCCTCAAGATTAAAATCTAAATTTGAGTATTACTCCAACGTTCATCTAAGAAACGGAATGTCCGGAAAAGAAGTTGCCGAAAAAATGCTTAGAGACAACAATATACATGATGTACAAGTGATTTCGGTTCCCGGTCAGTTAACAGATCATTATAACCCCGCAGATAAAACTGTTAACTTGTCCGAAGCTGTTTATATGCAGAGAAACGCTGCGGCGGCTGCGGTTGCCGCACACGAATGTGGTCATGCGGTACAGCATGCAGTTGGTTATTCTATGCTTCAATTAAGATCTAAGCTTGTGCCGGTTGTAAGCATCAGTTCCAATCTCATGCAGTTTGTAATTTTTGCAGGAATTGCGGTAATGATTGCAAGCGGAAGTAAATTATTATTAGCAATCGGAGTTATTATGTTTGCAGTAACTACATTGTTTGCTTTTATAACATTACCTGTAGAATATGATGCAAGCAACAGAGCGATGAAATGGCTGAGAGATACCGGAACGGTTACTTCGGAAGAGTTTGTTGGAGTAAAAGACAGTTTAAAATGGGCAGCAAGAACTTATGTAGTTGCGGCTATCGGGTCTTTAGTTCAGCTTCTTTATTTTGCATCATTGCTGATGGGAGGAAGAAGAGATTAGTTTTTAAATTCAAAAGAAATATGCTGCATCTCAGACAATTTGTCTGAGATGTTTTCTTGTAATAAAGTTTTGACAGATGCGGTAAGAGTACAGTGTTCTTCAGCTTCAAAGCTCAGAATTTTTGCATCAAATTTAGAAAGCAAAGTAAAAATGATGTTTTGCTGACTAAAATTAAATTGAATTTCTATCTCTGTTTCCAGTTCTTTTGTAATAACATCAGCTTCTTCCAGAGTAATTTTCGCAGTTTCTTTGTATGCTTTGACAAGACCTGAAACACCTAATTTTGTTCCGCCGTAATATCGTACAACGATCACAAGGATATTGGTAAGTTCATTCCCTAAAAGCTGATTATAAATTGGTAATCCCGCACTTCCGGATGGTTCGCCGTCATCATTAGCGCGGTAGTTTTCTCCGTTTAAACCTATTCTGAAAGCGTAACAGTGATGAGTTGCTTTCGGATGCTCAGATTTTATTTTGTCTAAAGCTGTTTTGAGTTCTGTATCATTAATTACGGGAAACGCGAATCCGATAAACTTGCTGCCTTTTTCTTTTAACAGAATGTTTTCAACAGGCGTGTTGATTGTTTTGTATTCGTACAGCATTTGTATTAGTTTGAATTTTTATAAAATTCAATACAGTTGTCTCTGAAATCCCCTGTTTCAACAGGAATTTCATGGAATTTCGGAGCTTTTGTTCCGTTCTCCAGAATAAGATTATTATTTCTTATAATCAAAGTTTCATCCCACAAACCGGCATCTATAAATTGTTGTAAAACATGTCCGCCTCCTTCAATAATAACAGATTGTATCTGCATTTCGTGAAGTTTTTTTAAAAGATTAAGGATAAAGTTTTCTCTTGATGTTTTGATGAATTTAACATTTCCTTCCTCTGAGTCTTTAATAGAATTAAATATAAGAGTTTCAGCTTCATGATTGAATATGTGATAATCAGTGGGAACTTTCAGATCAATATCTATCAGAATTCTTACGGGGTTTCTTCCGATAATTTCTCTTGTCGTAAGGCTTGGGTTGTCTCGCAAAGCCGTCATTGTTCCTATTAAAATCGAATGCTCGTTATTTCTCAGCTGGTGTACAAACTGTTTGGTAAGAGAATTACTGATTTGTGTAGGCCTAAAATCTTTATCCATAAAATGATCTTTAGATTCTGCCCATTTCAGTATAATGTACGGACGCTTTTTATTATGGTAAGTAAAAAATCTCTTATTCAGCGCAATGCATTCATCTTCAAGTATTCCGGAGATTACTTCAATACCTGCATCCTGAATTATTTTTTTTCCTTTTCCGTTTACCTTGTCATGAGAATCCATTGCACCTATCACTACCTTTTTAAATCCCATTTCTACAATTTTTAAAGCGCAGGGTGGTGTTTTCCCGTAGTGTGCACAAGGCTCAAGTGAAACATAAATGGTAGATTCAGGAATAAGGCTTTTATCTTCAACAGAATGAATGGCATTGATTTCTGCATGGTTATCTCCGGCTTTCTGATGATAACCTTCACCAATAATTTTTCCGTTGTGGACAATCACACTTCCTACTAAAGGATTTGGGTAAGTATTTCCTGTGGCTTTCTGAGCCAGCTCAATACATCTTCTGATAAAAATTTCGTGCTGCATAAGACAAAAAAAGCGAATACAAAAATTTTGCTTCGCCTTATAAGATCAATATTTTATTTTAATTATTCACCGGAAATAATACTGTGAAGATTCTGTTTTAAGGTCTCGAGGTGAGCTTTCTTGTCATCTATAGTATTATAAGTATCTCTAAGGAGCGGGTTTTCTCTTGTTGGTTTGTTGAAGAAGGCTAAGTTATTTTCAAGCTTTGCAATTTCTGATTCCAGATCGGCAATCTGGCTTTTAATTTTTCTGGCTTTATCAGTTAACTGATTTTCAGATAATCCTTCTTCTTTAAGCTCCAGTTCATTCGTTTTATTAAGCTTAAGCTTTTCTCTTAATGTACGGTTGAATTCTGAATTGATAGCCATCTTGTCTCTTGGTACTTTACCGATATTGTTCCAGGAAGTTTTGATTGCCTCAATTTTTTCGATACTGCCTTCATCATTGGAGATTGCTTTCAACTCTTCAAGAAGATCTTTTTTGAGCTTGTAGTTTTCTTTCCAATTATCGGTAGAAGCACTGCTTTTTTCGCGATAATTATTAAAGAATATATTACACGCATCACGAAATTCATCCCAGATTTTGTTGGTCATGCTTTTTGGGACGTGTCCTATTTTCTTCCAGTCTTCCTGAAGTTTTTTAAACAAAGCAACGGCAATATCCCAGTCCTCAGAATGCATATTATCCTTAGCAGTCTGAATGAGCTTCATTTTTTCTTCCAGATTTTGCTGCTGTGAACCTTTCAGGGATTTATAATAATTGTTTTTTGTAGTATTAAAACTTCTTAAAGTAGTTTTAAAATCGGTCCAGTTAGTATTAGAAAGCTTTCTCGGAACGCTGCCGGTCTTCAGAAATTCTGTGCGGAGTTCTTCAACCTTTTTAATAGCATTCTGCCAATAGTTATGATTAGGATTTTCCTGCGGTTCAGAAAGTTTTTTTATTTCGGCTATAATTTCGTTTTTCTTCTCAAGATTAGCATTTTGCTCAGTCTCAATTGCGGCTGAAAGTTCAGTTTTTCTTTCGTGAATTTTGTTTGAAATTTCCTTAAATTCTTCCCATGTTTTTTCACGGAACTCTTCTGCCACAGGTTCTGCTTCTTCTTTCCAGAGCTTGTGAAGATATTGAAGCTCATTTAATGCTTTTTGTACCACCGGTTCGTTTTCCAGTTCTTTAGCACGGGCAATAATATGCTGTCTTTTTTCTAAATTGTGGCTGTATTCCTGCTCCAGAAACTCTTTATTCATATCCAGCATCTGATAAAACTGATTCAGATGATGGAAATAATTGTTGTTCAGGATTTTGAATTCAGATTTGGCAACCTGACCTGCGTTGGTCCACTCTTCTTTAATCTCTCGGATTGATTTGAATAAATTGATACCGGGCTCAGAATTAGTGTAAAGATTTTTAAGTCTCTCAATAATTCCCTGACGGTGTTCAAGATTCTTTTTATGCTCTTCCTCCTGACTTTTCTGAAAGTTGTCGTGTTTCTCTCTGAAAATATTAATCAGCGCAGAAAGTTTTGACTGTAGCGGATGTTCGTAGCTGAAATCTTCTAGCGCATTTCCAGCATCAGTATATTCGTGTTTTTTGTCTTCTATCTCATCATGGATAGAGTGATTTGCTTTTTCTTTTAGTGCATTAAACTCGCGGAATCTTTCCCCGGCATTGCTGGAATTGATGATTTTTTCCATTTCCTTTAATGTGTCGGAAAGAGACAGTTCGGCAACAGGATCATGTTCATTATCGCCATGATCATCATGATGATTTTCCTGGTTGTCGATGTTTTGTTCGTTTTCCTGAACTTCTACAGAAGGTTTGTTTTCTTCGTTTTCAGAAAGATTATTTTCTGTTGTCATAGCAAATCTTTTATGATAATGGCATTAAATTTCTTAAAAATGAGTTGATACAGCCAATTAAGTTACTAATTTATGTTATTTTTTTTGAAATGACCAAATTTCCCATGCTTTTTCTGCCTGTTGTTCCAGCATATAAAATCCGTTGACTGTTTTTGCGCCTTTTTCGGCTGCATTGAGAATAAATTTTGAACATTCAGGATTGTAGATAAGATCAATTACTAAATGTTGCTCTGTAAGTGCTTCAAAAGGAAATTTCAGGCAGTCTTGTGTGTTGGGAAAAGTTCCTACAGGTGTACACTGAATGATCATTTTATTCTGAGAAACAATATCAGTATCTAAATTTTCAAAATTGATTTCAGATTTTCTGGATACTGTTTGAAATGGAATCTGATGTTTGTTTAATACGTATTGTACCGCTTTTGCTGCACCGCCATTTCCCAAAACAAGCGCAGACTGATGATGATGTTTCTTATGGGCAATTAATGTCTTCTCAAAACCATATGCATCTGTGTTATATCCTGTTGTTTTACCGTTTTCAAACAAAATACAGTTTACTGCCCCAATTTTTTCGGCTTCGTCGCTTATATCATCCAAATATGATATAATTGCCTCTTTATATGGAATGGTAACATTCAGCCCGGAAATAGTTGGATCTGAGAAAATTTTTTCTATCTCATCAATGTTCTGAACATCAAAAATGTCATAAGAAAAATCTGTCAGTTTTTTCTTTTTGAATTTATCCTCAAAATATTTTTTTGAAAAAGAATAGGAGATATTCCTGCCGATTAATCCCAGTTTATGTGTTGTTTCCATAATTCAAAATTAGTAAAAAGGCTGATAAGATTGTAATTTTCAAGAATAATTATTCATTATCTTAAAGGTGAAATTTATCAACCTTAAATGACTGAAAAAAAGTTTGGTTTCTGGATTATTAGGATTTAACTATTTCATTGACAAGCAATATGTTGGTGCGAAATTTGATTTTGTACTGATTGAAATCACCAAATCATTTAGTTATGAAATTTAAAGCTAATTATCTTCTGCTTGCTTCGGCATTTTTTTTTGTAAGCTGTTCAGACAGTCTTGAGCAGGTTATTGAGGAACCTATTAATGAAGCAATTTATCCGCCGGTGGAGAGCAATCCGGCAAATACGAATTATCCTCCCGCTTTTGCCGGACAAACAAGAGCAAACGGCGTCAAAACTACAACTCCTTTTACGAGTGCAATCATTACATCCTCATTAAACTCGCCTTGGGGAATCACAGCTCTGCCGGATGGGCGGCTTTTAGTTACTCAAAAAGGCGGAACCATGAGAATTGTTACCAATACAGGATCTGTAGGAAATCCTATCACAGGAATTCCTTCTGTAAATTCAAACGGACAGGGTGGCTTGCTTGGAGTCTGTATTGATCCCCAATTTTCTTCTAACAGAATGATCTATTGGCTTTTTTCTGAAAATGTTGCAGGAGGAACTGTAACTTCCGTTGCTAAAGGAACGCTTTCAAGTTCTGAAGCAGCCATACAGAATCCTACTGTTATTTACAGAGCAAACCCTTCTTCCTCAGCTGGGAATCTGCATTATGGCGGAAGAATTTTATTTGATCCTACCGGAAACCTTATGATAAGTGTTGGTGAAAGATCAGATTTATCTACAAGACCTTTGGCGCAATCTGTTACAGCAGCAATTGGAAAGATTATAAGAATTACTAAAGACGGAAATCCTGCGCCGGGAAATCCTGCATTTTCTCAATCTGGAGCATTACCAGAATTATACAGTATAGGACACAGGAATCCGCAAGGTATTGCATTGCATCCTGTAACTGGAGAGTTGTGGCAGGGAGAGCATGGGCCGAGAGGCGGCGATGAGATCAACAGGGTCTTACCGGGAAAAAATTACGGGTGGCCTACGATTACGTACGGTATTGAATATAGCGGAGCGGTTATTGGAAGCGGAATTCAGCAGCAGAGCGGAATGGAGCAGCCAGTGTATTACTGGGATCCGGTTATTTCGCCAAGCGGAATGACTTTTTATCGTGGAAACAACATTCCTGAATGGCAGAATAATCTTTTCGTAGGAGCTTTGAGCGGTCAACATATTGTAAGATTGGTAATTAAAGATAATAAAGTAATGGGAGAAGAGCGTCTGCTTGAAAACGAAGGACAGCGTTTTAGAGATATTGTTCAGGGGACAGACAATGCTTTATATGCAATTACCGACGGAGGGAGACTGTACAAAATTCAGAGACAATAAAGCTTGGAAATATATTATAATTAAAAGAGAGCCTTTCAAATAAAGGTTCTTTTATTTTTTTGGATCTCTCTAATATTTATATAAGCTCAATTTATTTTCTTCAAGAAAGCAAAAGTTTGTTGAACTTGATATTTTCTAAGTTTTTAAGTAACTTTAGAAAAAATAAAAATATGCAGATAGAAACACGAACGCTGAAAGTGGAAGACTATGATGAGCTGGTAGACACCATGAGAAGAGCCTACCCTCAAATGTCAGAGTACGTCTGGTCAAAAAAAAGTATTGCAAAACTCAATAAAATCTTCGAAGCAGGACAGATCTGTATTACTGTAGATGATAAAATTGCTGCGGTTGCTCTATCTATCATTGTGAATTATGATGAATTTGGTGATGATCATACCTATAGTGATATTACCGGTAATTACACATTCAATACACATATTTCAACAGGAAATGTTTTATATGGAATCGAAATATTTGTAGATCCTCAGTATCGGGAACTGAGATTGGGAAGAAGGTTATATGATGCCAGAAAAGAGCTTTGTGAGCAGCTCAACCTCAAATCCATTATTCTGGGCGGTAGAATTCCTCATTATCATAAATACAGTCATGAGCTTTCACCCAGAGAATACATTAGAAAAGTGAGAGATAAAGAAATGTATGACCCTGTGCTTTCATTCCAGCTTTCCAATAATTTTTTGCCGATAAAAGTTCTTAAAAAATATCTTCCAGAAGATGAAGCTTCCCGTGAAAATGCGGTTTTAATGCAGTGGAATAATATCTATTACAGCAAAAAACCCAACACGATGCAGGATAGTGTTGTGAGACTTGGGTTGGTGCAATGGCAAATGAGGCATTTCAAAGATATTAATGAATTTTATGAGCAGGTAGAGTTTTTTGTTAATGTAATGGGAGATTATAAATCAGATTTTGTACTTTTTCCGGAGCTATTCAATACACCTTTGCTTGCACCTTTCAATAAGCTTTCGGAGAGAGACAGTATGATTGAGCTGGCAAAGCTGACAGAACAGATTAAAAATAAAATCTCAGAATTAGCGATCAGTTATAATGTCAATATTATTTCAGGAAGCATGCCGATTTATGAAAATAACGAATTGTATAACATCAGTTACCTGCTGCATCGTGACGGAAGAATAGATGAATACAGAAAAGTGCACATCACACCCAACGAAAGGAAATATTATGGGATGAAAGGCGGAAGCGAAATCAGAGTTTTCGATACCGACTGCGGGAAAATAGGTTTGGTAATCTGTTACGATGTGGAGTTTCCGGAACTGCCGAGAATTCTCGCCGATCAGGGAATGAAAATTCTTTTTGTTCCTTATCTAACTGATACGCAGAATGCATATACCAGAGTTCGTCATTGTGCTGCGGCAAGAGCCATAGAAAACGAATGTTATGTTGCTATTGCAGGATGTGTAGGAAATTTACCGGGAGTAAATAATATGGATATTCAGTTTGGTCAGGCGGCGGTTTTCACGCCTTCAGATTTTGCCTTTCCGTCAAATGCCATAAAGGGAGAAGCAACACCCAATACAGAAATGACCTTAATTGTTGATGTTGATTTGAATTTGCTGAAAGATCTTCACTATAATGGTTCAGTTCAGATTTTGAATGATCGTAGGAAAGATTTGTACGAAACATATTTAAGGTAAATTATAATTCTAAAATGAAAAAAATAGGAATAATCGGTTGCGGCTGGCTGGGTTTAAGATTAGCCGAAAAATGGAATTCGGTTTTTGAAATATTTACTACGACGACAAATAGCGAAAAAGCAGAAGTCTTAAAGGTGAAAAATCTCAATCCCACAACCGTAAGTTTTCCGGATGATAAAATCATTGACAATATCAATCAATGGAAAAATATTTCAGATCTGGATGCTGTAATTATTACTGTTCCGTTTTCTCATAAAAGATATTCAGAAGAAACTTTACAAAATCGGTTTCAGAATTTATTTTCATTCATTGGAGATTATGACGGACAAATGTTTTTCATGAATTCTACGGGAGTCTATCCAGATCAGCTAAAAGAATTTTCAGAAGAAGATTTGCCTTCCCGACAAGTTACGGAAGAAAGAATAATTAAAGCAAAATATCCGCAGATCAATATTTTGAGATTGGCTGGTTTAATGGGAGACAACAGATTGTTGAGCAATTATAATGTATCAGATACAAATGCACGAGTCAATCACATCCATTACGAAGATATTGCTTTGGTGATAGAATTGATGATCAATCAGAGGCTGCATTCAAAATTATACAATGTGGTAGCTCCCATCCATCCGACTAAAGCTGAAGTAATTTCCAGCCAGAAAAATCTTCCTTTGCCCGATGAATTCAATCCTGAAAACAGAATTATTTCTTCAGAAAAAATCATTTCAGAGCTTGGATATAGCTTTAAGTATCCTGATCCGAAATTTTTTCATCTCAAAAAAAATGATTAAAATACAAAAAGCTCACTTCAAAAACGAGGTGAGCTTTATATTTTATATGTTTTTCAGATTAAATTACCTTTAATGCAGATTCCAGAGCCAATTCTATCATGGGTTTTAAAGCTCTTTCTCTTTCGTCAGCAGAAATTTGTTCATGAGTAGGGATAATATCCGAAACGGTGAGAATAGTCGCTGCATTTTTCCCTAATTGTTTAGCATTGGCAAACAAACCAAAAGCTTCCATTTCTACAGCAGGACAGTTGTATTTTGTAGCAATTTCAGGAACGGCAGGGTCTTTTCTGTAAAAAATATCACTGCTGTGAATATTGATAGGTCTTGATGCTAATCCCAGTTCTTTTGAAGTCTCATTGATAATATCAAAAATATTTCCCTGGTGCGAAAGGATATCTTCCTCAAATCCCCATGCAAATTTTGCATACGTACTCTCGCTTGCTGCATTTTCCACGTTCAGGAGATCAAATAATTTCACATCATTAGAATATCCGCCGCAAGTTCCGATTCTGATGATTGTATCTACCTCGTATTCCGTAAAAAGCTCAAAAGAATAAATTCCGATGCTTGGAAAACCCATTCCGCTTGCTCCGATAGAGATTTCTTTACCTTTATAAGTTCCTGTGTAATAAAAAATGCCTCTCGTCTGACTAACCAATTTTGCATTTTCAAGGAAATTTTCTGCGATATATTTTGCTCTTAAAGGATCTCCCGGCTGTAAAACTACTTTTGCGATTTCTCCTTTTTTGGCACTGATGTGAATGCTCATTTTTTTAATTTAAAAATTTTCACAAAGATAATAATTAACTGAATTATCAGACTTATGTATTTTTAATGTATTTTCATAGTAAGACTTTTATAAGAAGTTTTTTGATAAGATCGAATATTTTTTTAGAAGCTTTTTCCCGCTTTCCGCTGTATCTTTTTTGCGGCAGCTCCGTTTCACTTCGCCGCCACAAAAAAGGATGCCGCTGCAATCGGGGCTAGAATTCAGGATTTTTCATCAAAAGACATCTTTAAAAGATGATAAAATCAACATGTTAAAATTCAGATAATTCGGAAAAAATTTTAAATTTGTTCAGCAATGCAAAATAAATCTCCATTTTTAGATACAATTTTACAACTCAGAAAAGACGGCTCACTGATCGTCTATTCAGATCTTCACCAAACTTCTGCAAAAGAAGAACAGGATGCAGCAGATTATCTTCAATCAGAATTTGAAAGAGAAAGACTCAATTTTCTTGCAGATACAATATCATTTAGCAAAAATGCAGCAATTTGGGCGGCAAAAGTTGTTTATCATAGTGCACAGTTGTACCTTATAAGAAAAGATACGACAAAAGATTTGCAGAAATTAATTGTAGATTTTCAGAGTGAAAAAGATATTTCGGCAATTATTTCGGCAGATTTAACTTTAAGATTTTTATCGCAAATTTATGATGCATTACAGGTTGCAGATTCCGAAGATCCATTGATTAAAATGCTGGAAAATATTTTAAAACAGTTTCACTATTCAGCGGTTGGATGTGATCTGGATCTTGAAGAAATCAACTGGGAAGAAGAGTTAAAAGACAAAATTTACCGAAAACTATATCTCGAAAGAATCGTTGAGAAAAAAGATTATAAACTTGCTGAAATTCCATACATCAATCAATTACTGATTGCGGAATTTGGCATTTATAAAGATATTTATTGGAAAGAACTGAAAACAACAGAAAATTAAGCTTTATTTTTTGCTAAGTGAACGCCTTTGCGAAATTAAAAACAGTTAGTAGTCAAAAGAAACTTTGCGGACTTTGCGTCTAAAAAACAGTTCAGAAAAGAAATAATTTTTATCAAAAAAGAAAAATAACTATAAATGTAGAACTTTGCTCGCTTTCTTAAGTGAAATCGAAGATTCGACGTAGTCAAACGCCTTGGCGAACTTAAAAACCATTAGTAGTCAAAAAAAAAACTTTGCTGACTTTGCGTCAAAAAAAACAGTTGCAATTAAAAATGAAGTCAAAAATTATTATATAAAAACACATGACTCAAAATATAGAAAAATTAAACAAGGTTTTAACCTTCGTAAAAGATACATTTGTCGGAAAAAATGACGTCGTCGATTTATTGGGAATCTGCCTTTTGGCAAGAGAAAACGCATTTTTGTACGGACCTCCCGGAACCGCAAAATCTGCCATTGTAAGAACGTTGGCAAAAACAGTAAAAGACGGAAAAAATTTCGAATATTTATTAACCCGTTTTACCGAGCCGAACGAAATTTTCGGTCCTTTTGATATCAGAAAATTAAAAGAAGGAGAATTATTAACCAACACAGAAGGAATGATGCCCGAAGCATCCATGGTTTTTCTGGACGAAATCTTCAATGCTAATTCAGCCATTCTGAATTCCCTGTTGATGGCTTTAAATGAAAAGATTTTTAAAAGAGGAAAAGAAACCAAACATCTTCCTGCGCTCATGTTCGTGGGAGCGAGCAACGTTCTTCCTGAAGACGAAGCATTGAATGCGTTGTTCGATCGTTTTCTGATCAGAATTAATGTAGATTATGTTCATCCTGATCTTCTTCAGCAGGTACTTTTAGCCGGAAGAAAACTGGAAAACAATACCGAAACAGAAACTCCGGAAATTCTCTCCCACGAAATAAAAGAACTTCAGAATTTGTGTAAAACAGTCGATCTGAGACCGATTTACGAAGTATATTTAAATACAATCATCAATCTCCGAAATACAGGAATTGCTATTTCTGATCGTAGAGCCGTAAAATTACAGAACCTCATCGCAGCAAGTGCTTTAATTTGTGGCAGAAACGAAGCCATTTTGTCAGATTTGTGGGTGCTGAAACATATTTGGGATACCGAAGAACAGATTGAGATTTTAGAAGGCATCATCAACAGAACGATTGAAATAGATGACAACCCCAAATCTCATCCTCAGGCAATGCAAAACAAAACGCCGAATCCGGAAGAAGTGATGAAAGATGTAAAAATCCTGATTGAAAGATGGAATCAGGGTTCTTTAAGTTTTGAAGAGCAGAACGTGATCAAAGATAAACTAAGATATCTTCAGACGCGATGCGAGTGGATCAGAAATCCTGAACAGAAACAGTACATTCAACAGGAAATTGAAAGTCTATGGCAAAAGATCCTTCAAACAGTCTAAAAGAGTTCTGGGCAGAAATTCCGCGTGCAGATGAAGATTTTCTGGGTTCCATCCGTGACTGGAAAAATGTTCAGATTGCCTTGGAGGAAGACGTAGTTTGGCTGAAAGGTTTTACCGACGAACAGGCTGTTTCATCTGAAATTCAGCAGTTGCCTAATTTTCTGCTTTATGAATTAAGAGACGGACTTTTATTCAGGAAAGAGGCTCTGGTTCCAAGCAAAAAAATGAGAACGGCTTTGCTCTGGACTCCTATTGATAAAGCTTTAAGGCTAAAATTTCCTATTTCCAACAATAATTTTTTTGGAATTGATGGAAAAATTGAAGTCAAACTGAAACCCAGCGAAGAAGAGCATCCTGCAACGGTTTTATTATGTTCGATTGCTGAAATTAAGGATGTAATGATAACCTTGCCTAAATTTAAATTAGAAAAAATCAACTGGATTGTGGTTGGAAATAAGGCACTGTTTACCGGAATACCATTACTTAGTTTCCCTGGAAAAACATTTTGGGAGAAGGACGGGCATTTTTTGCCAACCGGTTTTGATTTTGAATTTAAAAATCTGAGTGTTTTATTGCAGAAAAAGTACAATGAATGTGATGAAAAATGGCTTTTATGGAACGAAAGCGGAAATGTTTTGCATCTTAATAAAGATGATTTCCGGAAGTTATCTGTAAGTTCATTTCGTTTAACAGAAAAATCTTTGGAATGGATGTAAAAGAGTATTTTCAGTCGTACGAGGATTTTATTTGGGAATGGACAACCGATGATGATATTCAGGATGATAGCGGATATAACGAAAATAATCTCATCTCTATTCCTAATATTGGCGTTATTGCCTATCGTTCTTATATTATAGAAGTTCTCAATACTTTGGAGAACGGGCTGCCTTTGTTTAGTCCTTTTTTGTTGGTTCTTTATGCTACAAACGAGGGATATATTGATTTAATAAGTCTTGAGAATCTGCTTAGGAAAAATCCCATGAGCTCAGTAAAGTATATTGGAGATTTTATTGATCCTTCGGTAAGATTTTTAAATAATCTCAATCATCTGCCTTCAAATTATAAAAAAGGACAAAACCGGATTTTATTAATTCAGACTTTGTTTACTGATGATTTCAATTCAATTAGCGTTCGTACCTCTAAAGAAATTCTGTCAGAACTTAAAAAATCTCCTTTTTTAATAGGTGCTTCGGCAAATAAAATCGAAATAACGATTGCTAAATTTTCCAGAGACTTAAGGGTTTTGAACAGTTTAAATAGTAAATTTCCAACAACAGAATCTATTATTAATGCAATGAAAGGCATTATTGATATTCAGGAACTGGAAGATGAAGTGGTGGAAGAAGAAACCACCGTTGAAACTGATAAAGATTTTATTCAGGAACTCATTGAAGAGCCGAAAACATTTCAGATCGGAAGCTTAATTAAAAGAATCTGGAGCGGTCTGAAAGTCCCGATGCGCCATCTTTCGCCGGGAGAACAGCCGATTGGAGGAATCTCGGATATAACCAACAAGGGTGATTTCAACAAAATGCTTTTGTCCGAATTTGCCAATGAGGATGAGGTTTTCATGAACCGTATTGCGAACAATGAAGCGTTGTTTATTCAAAGGGAAATTCCACCTGATGAAAATATTTTTGAAAGAATTATTTTAATTGATACTTCTTTGAAAAACTGGGGAACCCCGAAAATTTTAGCGTTTGCATCGGCAATTGCAGTTATCAAGCATCCAAAAGCGCATTCAGAATGTAAAGTTTTTGCATTAGGAAATGATATTTTCCCGATTTCTCTTAACAGGGTAGAAGAGGTAATAGAAAACCAAAATCATGTAAGTCCGGTTCTGGAAGTTTCAGAAACACTCGAAAAGTTTTTTAGCGAAGAGCATACAGAGAACGATCTGGAAGTATTTTTCATCACTAATCAGGAGAACTTAAATCATCAAAAAATTCAGAAAGTTATTCATGAAAACAGAGACCGTCTGAAATTTTTGGTGACGACTTCCGCAAATGGTGAATTGAACTTTTACAAGCACCATAAAGGGACGAGAAAACACATTCAGAAAATCATGCTGCCATTGCAGGAATTGTGGGCAAATCCGCCGAAGAAGACCCATAAAAATGAGGATCTGCATAGAAGAAGCTTAAAAGCAACTGATGTTCCGATAAATTACCCGATTTTGTTTCCGATACCAATAAACAAGATTGCTGCATTTTTATATGAAGGTGAATTTTTCATTTTAAGTGCTAAAAAACAGCTTTTGAAAACTTATCTTTCAGATAATTATTACAATCGGGAATATTATGACCAATATAGAATTCATCGTGGATGTGAGGTTTTGATCGAAAATATTTCGGTAAAGCCGAGAGGTCAGTTTGCATTGGCAAAAAATAAACAGCAGCATTTCATTTTGTGCCAATATCAACCGGACAAAAAACTGATTTCTAAACTCAATCTGAATACAAAAGAATATTCTGAACTAAACTTATCTGAACATAAAATTCCGTTAAATTTTGAAGTAAATTATTTCAACAGAAAATTTTATCTGAGAAATGATGATTCACCATGGATTTTTGAAATAAATATTGACGGACAGATATCTTTAGAATCGGTAAAGAATGATCCTGAAATAACCAAAAGCAACACAAAAGTAAAAACGGAATTGGAAAGATTGCAATATGGTTCTAATAAAGTGCTGAGTAATTTTAATTTCATAGGAATCAATGGTGCAAAAGATTTGGTTATATCTAAATATGCATTGGAACCTGATTACAACGAAGCATTAATTTTAACAAAAAACAAATCAAAGGTTGAAATATTTGCAACAAAAAATAAGAACAAATTTACTTTTTCTGAAGGCAGTGAAATTATCACAGACTCTCGTGGAATGATGACTTTCAATAGCAGTAACAAAAATATTCCTGCTTTTTACATCCCGACTTCCATTCAACGATATTTGGCAATCGGAACCAAAACTGAATTTTCAGGCTCAGAATATTTTCTTCCGCAGGAAAATCTGCTGAAAATGAAAACAACAGAGCAAATGTATGAGGAATATCTAGCACCTTTTATAGATCAAATTTTGGATTATGGAATTTAGAATTAAACCTTTTCCGAAAAATTCTTATCCGAAAAGAGGACTTTTAATCAAAGGTTCTGCACCGTATTTATGGCTTCGGGAAATGGATCTTTTAAATATTGATCTGGATGAAGTCAGTTCATTCCCGGTTCCTTCAGATGAGCCGAATGTTTTGTACGGATGTTTCCTGATTTTCAAAAATCTGGTTCCGAATGAAATCGGAAAAAATTCTTACTTTCAATGCGTTGAAAACAAATTTTTCATTCCGGAAAACACCATTTTTTATCCTAAAGTAAATCCTGAAGAATGGCAGAATATTGAAGCACAATACCTCATCATGCATCCCGAATTTGGTTTGGTGAAGTTAAATGAAGAAATCAACTGGCTTTCTCTCATTCAGGATCCGGAATTATCAGCCGAGACAATTCGTAAACCTTTGAACGGTGTGGAAATTCCTTCTGAAATCAGGAGTTTTATAGTTGAAATGGATGACGAAAAAGTTCTGGAGTCGCTGGAAAAGCCGCAAGCTGAAGAAGAATGGATGAAAAACCTGCCTTTTGATATGAAAAAGGTGATGGCAGGTAACAAAAAAGAAATCGAAAAATATTTAAAATATATTGAAAAATATCCCGACAGAGCAGTTGAACTTGGCGTTCCGCTTGATATTATGGGAACTTCAAGAGGAGATGGTTTCAGCAAATTCAGATTTGGAAATTCGTGGTGGAATAAAATTTTTGGAGAAAGCAATTCTTCAAAAAGTTCAGGTTCAGAAAAATACCGCTGGGTTTTTTGGATGTTTTTGATTGTACTGGCTTTAGCAAGAATCGGGTTTTATTTTAATAAAGATGAAAATCAAGCCGGAGAGAAGAAATTTGTAGGCAATGTTGAAAGTCAGAAAGAAGCCGAAAATATTTTAGCATTCAAATCGGGAGTTACAGAAATCAACCAGAAAATAGATTCTCTATACAGAAAAAGGAGAGGAAAGCTGATGAATGATTTTACAATGGCTCAATCTGAATCTTTCCGTGGGAAATCAATGAAAGAAGTAGAAAAAGACATTCAAAAATACAGGGAAGACGAAAAAAAATCAAAAGATTCGCTGAAAGGAATTTACAGCCTGAAAATAGAGGAAGTTGTTGTCAGAAAAATGCAGAAAGTTCAGGATGAAGTTTTAGATTCACTTAAAAAGTCCGGCACCGGAAATCAGGCAGATGAAGGCATATTGAAATCTGTTCTTACGAAAAAACAAAAAATGATGGAAGATTCTCTGGGGAGATTTTACGGAACCATTGAGCCTGTATTTGAGATTCCGGAAAATCCTCAGTCTTATCTGGAAGGAAATAATGTGTCGTCAGATGATCAACCTGAAAGCGTTTCGCTTTCTGAAATTTTAGGACTGATTGTTTTGATAGCAGGAGGAATTGCGCTGTATTTCAGGCTCTTCAAAAAGAAACAGATTCATTTGGGAGGTGATAATCTTTCTCAGGGAATGAAAATATTTCTTATGGTTCTGCTTGTGGGGATGCTGGTTTATATTTTTTATCCTTTGGTAGAAATGTTCGGCTACAACTGGCTGTTCTGGATACTCGTGATTGCAGTTATACTGGTGCTCTATCGTCTTTTCAGTGAAGACAAAACTATTTTAAATACCGATAAAGATGAATAAGCAGAAGTATATAGACAAATTTATGGCTGCATTTTTTATTCTGGCAATCTTCAAACTGATCGGAATATTTGCGCAGCTTTTTCACAAAAGTTTCTGGAGTGTAGTGGGAACTTTGGTGCTGTTTCTCGTAATTGCATTCATTGTTTTTTTAGTTTTAACATCTTTAAAAGATAAAGAAAAAAACTCTTCAGGAAGAAAAAGATCAGGCAATGGCAGTTTTTATCTGGAATCAGCATTATTTGATAAACTGAGAAATAAGTATGAAGAACTGGCGCAGAAATATATTGATGAAAAAGAATATACCCGTGCGGCAAAAGTATATATGAATTTGCTTCAGGATAATTATCGGAGCGCTAAAACGCTGGAAGAAGGCGACTTGTATAATGAGGCAGCAGTTATTTATCTTAAAAAGCTAAAAAATAAATCTGAAGCTGCCTATTGCTACGAAAAAGCAAAACAGTTTCATAAATCTATAGATTTATACAAAGATTTAGGGCAGAAAGAAAAAGTAGGAGATTTGTATAAGCAGCTGAATGATATGAAAAATGCCAATACTTATTATCAGATGATGGTGGATGATTATGTAAATAATAACCAAATGTTGAAAGGCTCTCTTATTTATCGAAAGAAAATGGAAATGCCTGAAAAGGCACAGGAAATTCTTTTGAAAGGCTGGAATGAAAATAAAGATGCCTTCAATTGCCTGAATAATTATTTTATGAATATTAATGATGTGGATATGTTGAATGATAAAATTCAGGAATTATATAAAGTTACTCCCGCAGAAAAGAAACTGATTTATCTGGAAGCGATGAAACATAAGTTTAAAAAAGATCATAAGCTTCAGTCTGTAACGAGGGATATTGCTTACGAAATTATTGCTGAAAATGCAGATGAAAATTCTTCTATTGTTAATGAGCTGAAATATTTTAATCCGTCTGATGAGGTTATTCTGAAAGATATTTCAAGGTATAAAACCGGAAAGAATAGAATTTTTAGAAATTAAAGGGATTGCCTTTTATGCAATAAAAAAAAACCGCCGGTTGGCGGTTTTTTCATGGTTATCAGAGTTTAGATTATTCTCTGTTTTTTACTAATACCCAACCGGAGTATTTCATTAGGGTGCTGTTTTTATCATTTTCATTCCATGTTACAGAAAACCAATAGTTTCCGGTAGGCACTTTTTTGTTTCCGGAAGTTCCGTCCCATTTATAATTTTTAGATTGATCAGCATGAAAAATCATATTTCCGTATCTGTCATATACATCAAAAACCAGATTTTTCTTATTGGCTAATGCAGAATAATCTATTGAGTCGTTATATCCGTCACCGTTTGGAGTAATAACATTGATGATATTAGGAACCACTATAGAAATTTCAATCGGAGTACAATCATACAGGTCTTTTACATAAATTTTATGATCACCTCTTTTCAGATTACTAAAGACATTAGAATCCTGCCAATTAATGTTGTCTATTGAATATTGGTAAGGTGATGTCCCTCCGTTTACATTGATGGTAACAGTGGTATTTGAAATACTTACACTGGTAATTACAGGATTTTCAGCCGGATAAATTCTCACCGTCTGCATAGAAATACAGTCTCCTGTTTTTAGTTTTACCCAATAAGTTCCCACTCCTACATTCGAAATAGTTTGTGTAGTAGCTCCCGTGCTCCATTCGTATCCGCTGAATCCTGCTCCTGCATCCAGTGTGGTTCTGTCTTCCATGCATATTGTTTTATCTTTCAATACGGTAGAATAAACCGGTGGAATAACTTCCAGAGTAATTTTTGCAATATTATAACATCCGTTATTATCTGTTACTCTTGCGTATACAAATGAGTTGGGCGCAATAAAATTTAGAGGATTTAAAATTTCATTGGTTTGATTAACAGCATCAGTCACAGAAGGATAAAACTTTTTGGTTGTTCCCGATTGTGATGTTACATTGGCGATGGTAAGATTAAAAGATGCAGTTTTTGATTCGGGATCTAAAGTACAAACTCTTAAAGTAGTATCGTTTACTGCAAATGAGGGGTAAAAACTTAAGGTAATCGCTGCGGAGTCAGAACATCCCTCTGTGGTAGTCACCAAGGCATAAATTGTTCCTTGAGCAGAAAGATATTGTGCCGGATTTGAGATCTGAGATGTTCCCGCATTAAGATCTGACATAGACAGATAATATTTAATCGTCACATTTGTACCGGAAAATACATTGGCAGTAGTAAGATTAAAAGTAGCCTGTCCGCTTTGATTATTGTTGCAGGCATAAATAGTTACATCATTAGCAACAATATTACCTTGTTTAAATTTAAATGTACCAATTTGTCTGCAAGAATTAAGAGGGTTATTTGGATTAGCAGGATCCTGATAATGAATACTGTAATAATAAACTGTAGTTGTATTTACCGTTTGCGGAGTGGTAATTGGGTTTGCCCCTGTCAGCGCATCATTTTGAGAAGTATGATACGAAATCGTAAAATTTGGATTTGAATTTAAAATTCCTGTAGAAAGTGTACTGAAATTAAAAACTGCAGGGCTTACACAGATAAGAATTTCTCTCGGATCATTAGGATTTGTTGCAGCAACTCCGGGAGGTGCAAAAGGATTGGGCTGAAGCGCAGGATTGGTAAACGGTGAAGCTAAGGTTGCGGTTCCGCCCCAGGTTAATGAAAAAGGTGCTGTAGTTGAGCTTCCCGCACCTACCCAGTTATCAATATACAGGTAATAGGTTTGTCCAGCAGTCACATCAAGATATTGGCAGTAAGGTGTGAGCGAACCTCCGGCTGCATTGGTTATTGTACTGTTCATATTCAGTCCTGTCGATGCGCCTACTCCAATAACTGTTGCTGCGTTACAGCGAATGGGAGATCCGAGTGCTCCGCAGGAAGCATTGGGTCCGTAAATAGCCCAGTCGTAATCCGCATTTGGATCTGTTGGTACGAGATCAAACGTCAGTGTTCCGCTTGTAGCAATGGTAAGTTTATACCAGATCGAATTGTGTTCACCACTGGTGAGACAGCCTCCCAACGATTCATTAACGTTTCCAATTCCGGAAGGACTGTAGGTTATGGTAGAATTTCCGCAGACTGATAATGCAGTAGAGCAATCTGCCTGAGCGGAAAAAGATGATGAAACACAAAAAAGAATAAATAGTAGAATTTTTTTCATATTTAATTGATTTTAAGGTTAAAAGGTATTTCAAATATAATGAATTTTAATTAAAAATCACTTTTTTAGGATAAATAATATCATTTAAATAAGAAAAAATACTTTCTGTTATTAATCTTTTAGTAATATGTGGTATTATTTGATGCTTGTAATATTTCCATATAAGTTTTCAAGATGCAGTATCTTGTGAAACGGACTTTTTACTGAGTCTAAATGTTCCCGATCCTGAATAAAAGTATATCTTGAGGCAATAGAATTCATATCCGATACAATCACAAGCCAGCATTCATCAACAGTATTGTCGTAGTAGGGGAATTTCTCATTTTTCTTTTCAATCAGTTCTACAATTTTTTCAGAACACAGCTCATCAAACAAATTCATATTGTATTCATGGGTAATAAACACGTTTCTTCGGTGGGATGATTTGCGCAGACTTTTTACGTTCCCGAAAGGTTTTTCTTTTTTGATGCTTTTATAAATGTTTACAATCATTTCCTGTTGTTTTTCGAGACTCTCAAGCCGGAGATGCGGATGAAATTCCAAAAAATAAACGCCACGATATTTCGCAGCGTTTTCCTGTTCCAGTAATATTTCAGCCTGACGGAAAATTTTATTCAGATTGCTTTCAATTTTTTTCATTTCGAGATGATTGATCACTTCTGTAAGTTCAATTCCGATTTTTTTATCATTCAATTTAGCAATGAAATCAGGGCTTTCGCAAGTCAGGTTTTCAAAAGTGATTTCGGGAAAATGATGCATAAATGAATTCAGCAAAAGAATTTCTGTCTTTTTCTTATATTTTTCACGCTCGTGAAGCTGCGACTCATCTATGGTACGATGATATTTTTCAATAGGCTTTTTTTTCAAATGCTTATTGAGATAATACAAACTGAGATTTTTTACCAAATCTTCTTCAGAAAACGCTCTTTTCATGGTGCTGTATTTAAAATGAATACTTACACAAAATCTGGAAATTAGTTTTGAAGGTTTTGATTATCAAAAAATTACATTTAAAGGTAAAGAAAATTATTATTCTGTACAGCTTTTTAAAATAATTTATTAAATAATTAATACAGAGTTTATTTTCTTATTCAATACCTTTGTTTCTTTTTAACACAAACAAATGATTTATGGATTTTAAAAATTATACAGTACCTTACAGCATCAACCCTAAATATTCTACGAAAGTTGCTTATTTCTCCATGGAATTTGGCATCGAACAGGTCTTGAAAATCTACTCCGGCGGATTGGGATTTTTGGCAGGTTCTCACATGAGAAGCGCTTATAATCTTAATCAGGATCTTGTGGGAATAGGAATTTTGTGGAAGTTCGGCTATTATGATCAGGCAAGAAATCACGATCAGACTTTACAGCCGGTCTGGACAAAAAAAATGTATAGTTTTCTGGAAGATACCGGGATAAAATTTCAGATTGAGATTCACAGTGCTCCGGTTTGGGTAAAAGTCTGGTATCTGGATCCTGAAATTTTCAATACTGCACCGATGTTTTTCCTTTCTACAGATGTTCCGGAAAATGATCATATCTCAAAAACTATTTGTCACAGATTATATGACGCCAACGAATCTACAAAACTGGCTCAGTACATCTTGTTGGGTAAAGGTGGTGCTAAGCTTCTGGATGAAATGAATATTGAAAGGGATGTTTATCATCTCAACGAGGCACACGGATTACCGGCTGCTTTTCATCTCCTCAAAAAATATAATGGAAATTTAAAAAAGGTAAAACAGAAATTAGTTTTTACCACTCATACTCCCGAAGAAGCCGGAAACGAAAAGCATAACCTGAAATTATGCTATGATATGTCTTATTTTTCAGGATTAAGCATTGATGAAGTGAAGGAGCTTGAAGGTAGTGAAGGGGAAATGTTCAATCATTCACTTTGTGCTTTGAAAATGGCAAGAATTGCCAACGGTGTTTCTAAACTTCATGGTGAAGTTTCCAGAGCAATGTGGAGCAAATACAGAGGAATCTGCGAAATTACCTCAATTACCAATGCACAGGAATTCAAATACTGGGGCGATAAGGAATTGTATATTGCTAAAGACGAAAACAATCACACAATCTTTGATTACCGCAAAAAATTGCTGAAAAAAAGGTTATTTAAAATTGTAGCAGATCAGACGGGAGATTTATTTGATCCGAATATTTTTACCATTGTATGGGCAAGAAGATTTGCAGGTTACAAAAGAGCAGATTTGCTTCTTCATGATAAAGAAAGATTCAGAAAGCTGCTGAATAACTCGAAATATCCTGTACAGATCATTTGGGCAGGTAAACCATATCCGATGGATTATACCTCTATTTCCACCTTTAATACGTTGGTGGAAGAAAGCAGTAATCATAAGAATATGGCTGTACTTACGGGTTATGAGCTGGCTTTAAGCAAATCTTTGAAACAAGGTTCGGATCTGTGGCTCAACAATCCCAGAGTTCCGAGGGAAGCTTCGGGAACTTCAGGAATGACGGCCGCAATGAACGGTTCTGTGAATCTTTCTACCGATGACGGCTGGATTCCAGAGTTTGCTAAACATGGCGTAAATTCTTTTGTTGTTCCAAAGGCAGATTACATGAATATGAGCATTTATGAACAGGATAATTATGATCTCAACAGATTATATGACATTCTGGAGAACGAAGTACTGCCGATATATTATGATAAGCCAGATCAATGGAGAAAAATTCAGCATAATTCAATGAAAGATGTAAAGAATTATTTCAACAGCGATAGAATGGCAGACGAATACTACAGTAGTTTATACAACCATAAATCGTAGTGATCTAATATTTAAACTAAAAAAAATCGGTCTGAATACTTTCAAACCGATTTTTTATTGAAGTTGTTTAAAGTAAATTAAAATTCACTTTGTTGCAAACTCCTTTAGAGTTTTATCTGTGTAGAAATAATGTTCAAAACCATTCTGCGTTCCGTAGGAACGCTATCTATTTTAGACAAGTTCATTAAGATTTTTTAGTAGAAACACCTATTTCATATACGCTCGCATGTTTCAGATATTTTGATCGTTCCCGTGATGTCACCGACTCAAATTGATCATTTTTTAAAACAATAATCGGATCTTCTGCATTTTCCAGCTCAAAGTTGGCCAAATATCTTTCATCGGGCGGTGATTCTTCCAGTTTAGCTTTTATTTTTTGCAGTTCATCAGCATATTGTCTGAAAGCTTCATCTGATGAATGAATAAATTTATATTCGGGACCTGCTTTTACAGAGTAATGAAGTTTCTTTTCCAATAAGTCAGCTTCATTGCTGACCTCCGGATTGTCATTTCCGTCTTTGAAGGCTACCTCAACCAATTCACCGTTTTCGGTCTGAGCATAGTTTTCGGCATCATCGAAATTTGAAAAACCGGTGTATAAAATCTGATCTTCCAGATCATAACGATTTAGTTTTCTTTCGTTGTCTTTAGTTTCCATAATTATTGACTTTAATACTTACAGTTATTCAATTTTTTTGCCAAAACCTGATGCTTGAGATTTATCATGGATTTAATAAAATGTTTATCTTTGGAATTCAGTACAATTTTACAATGAAAAAACTCATCCTCACACTTAGTCTTGCAGTTGTATTTCACAATTTTGCAGCTCAGGAAATTACATTAGATAAAATATATTCTGGATATTACCGCGGAAAAGGAATTGCCGGAATTACCTCCATGAAAAATGGCGAAAATTATCTCGTCATTGAAAAGGGAGGAATTGCTAAATATTCCTACAAAAATTCTCAAAAAGAAGGAAATCTTGTTGATGGTAATTTTGAAAGCTATGAATTTTCTGATGATGAATCTAAAATTCTTTTGTTGAAAGAAAGCCAGCCGATTTACAGGCATTCATTTTTAGGAATGTATGATGTAAAAGATTTGAAAACAGGAAAAACAATCACTCTGAATGAGGGAAAACCTGTTCAGGAACCCAGATTTTCTCCTGATGCTTCTAAAGTAGCGTTTGTAGCTGAAAATAATTTGTATTATCAGGATCTTTCTTCAGGCAAAATTACACAGATTACTCAGGATGGCAAGAAAAATGAAATTCTCAACGGATTAGCAGACTGGGTTTACGAAGAGGAATTTGGTCATGCAAGATTATATGAATGGACCAAAAATTCTGATGCTGTCGTTTTTGTAAAGTCTGACGAAAAAGAGGTTCCGGAAATTTACATTCCGATCTATGGAAAAATGCTTTATCCTGCAGAGATAAGGTATAAATATCCTAAAGCCGGAGAAAAAAATTCAGTAGTTTCTGCCCATATTTTTAGTCTTAGCAGCGGAAAACTGAGCAAAATAAACCTTAACAGTTTCAAAAATTATTATATCCCTAATGTAATACAGACTTCTGCTGCCGACGAGATAGTTCTTGTGACTTCTCAAAGAACGCAGAATGCATCAGATGTTTTGAAAGTAAATACCAAAACCGGAGAAGTGAAAAAACTTTTTACGGAAACAGATGATAAGTGGATTGATACAGATAATATTACCTTAGAATTTTTGGATGACAATTCGTTCTTGTGGGGATCTGAAAGAGATGGTTTCCGACATTTATACTGGTATGACAAAGACGGTAAACTTAAAAAACAGGTTACCAAAGGAAATTGGGAAGTGACAGATTATTATGGTTTTAATCCTAAATCTAAAGAAATCTACGTTCAGTCTACAGAAAAAGGAAGTATTAATAAAGTAGTTTCAAAAATCAGTATTGAAAACGGGAAAGCTCAGCTGATTTCCAATGCTGAAGGAAATAATTCTGCCAATTTCAGCAAAAATTACAATTATTTCATTGAGACTTCTTCTACAGCATCAAAGCCTTATACTTTTGTTTTGAAAGACGGAAACGGAAAAGTAGTAAAAGAGCTTCAGAATAATGACGAACAGCTTAAAAAACTACAGTCTGATAATTTTTCGGTAAAAGAGTTTATCACAATTCCCAACTCAGCGGGAGATCAGATGAATGCGTGGATCATTAAGCCGAAAAATTTTGATCCTAAGAAAAAATATCCGCTTTTCATGTTTCAGTATTCGGGACCGGGATCGCAGCAGGTTGCCAATTCCTGGGATAACGGGAATGCGCTTTGGTTTGAAATGCTTGCGCAGAAAGGCTATATTGTTGCCTGTGTAGACGGAAGAGGAACAGGTTATAAAGGAGCAAGATTTAAAAAAGTAACCTATAAAAATCTTGGAAAATACGAAATAGAAGATCAGATTACCGCAGCAAAATGGTTCGGAAATCAAAGTTACATCGACAAAACGAGAATCGGAATTTTCGGATGGAGTTTTGGCGGATATATGGCAAGTCTTGCGATGACGAAAGGGGCAGATGTTTTCAAGATGGGAATTGCAGTAGCTCCTGTAACCAACTGGAGATATTATGATTCGGTATATACTGAAAGATTTTTGCTGACTCCTCAGGAAAATCCGGAAGGATATGATGATAATTCTCCGACAACGCACGCAAAATTGTTGAAAGGAAAATTTTTATTGATCCACGGAACTGCAGATGATAACGTACATTTTCAAAATTCAATGGAGTTTTCTGAAGCTTTGATTCAAAATAAAAAACAGTTTGATTTTATGGCATATCCTGACAAAAATCACGGCATTTATGGCGGACAGACCAGACCTCAGCTTTACCAGAAAATGACAGATTTTATTTTAGAAAATCTTTAAGTCGGATCTTTAAAAAAAACATTAATAATTAAGCTGCCTCATAGAATTGAAGCAGCTTAATTGTTTTTTTACTATAAATACAATTGTAAAGGTAGTAGATATTCACTCTGATTATATTCATATTAAATTGATTATCTTTGCACCCAGAAAATTCAGTGTCAAAAAAATGTCAACAATTCAGAAAACTGCCGCATTTCATACTCTTGGCTGCAAACTCAATTTTGCAGAAACTTCTACGATCGCCCGTCAATTGACGGATGCCGGGTATGAAAAGGTGAGTTTTGACGAAAAAGCTGATATTTATGTCATCAATACCTGTTCTGTGACTGAAAATGCAGACCGAGAATGCAAACTTCACGTAAAAAGGGCAATGAAAGCCAATGCCGAGGGTTTGGTGGTGATTGTTGGATGTTATGCACAACTGAAACCGGAAGAAATTTCACAGATTGAGGGAGTGGATTTGGTTTTAGGAGCAAAGGAGAAATTCAATATTCTGAGTTATCTTGATGATCTGCAAAAATCTCAGAACGAAGGCATCGTGCATTCATGTGAAATTGAAGAGACAGATTTTTTCATTGGAAGTTATTCTATTGGTGACAGAACGAGAGCTTTTCTGAAAGTTCAGGATGGATGTGATTATAAATGTACTTATTGCACAATTCCTTTAGCCAGAGGGATTTCCCGTTCTGATACTATCGGAAATGTTCTGAAAAATGCCAGAGAAATTGCTGAAAAGGGAATTAAAGAAATTGTTTTAACCGGCGTAAACATCGGAGATTACGGAAAAGGAGAATTCGGAAATAAAAAACATGAGCATACTTTTCTGGATCTCATTTCTGAACTGGATCAGGTTGAAGGTATCGAGAGAATCCGTATTTCTTCTATTGAGCCTAATCTTCTGAAAGATGAAAGTATAGACCTGGTTTCTAAAAGTAAGAGTTTTGTTCCGCATTTTCATATTCCGTTGCAGTCTGGAAGTGATGATCTGCTGAAAAAAATGAAACGTCGTTACCTGACCAAATTATACAGCGACAGAGTTTCAAAAATCCGTGAAGTGATGCCTCATGCGGCGATAGGAGTAGATGTGATTGTAGGATTTCCGGGAGAGACGGAAGAAAAATTTATGGAAACATATCAGTTTCTGAACGAACTTCCGATTACCTACCTCCATGTTTTTACATATTCTGAAAGAGAAAATACAGAAGCAGCAGAAATGGAAGGTGTTGTTCCAATTTCTGAACGGAAAAAACGTAATAAAATGCTCAGAATTTTATCTGAAAAGAAAAAGATGGCATTCTATCAAACCCAGCTAGGGAAGACTCTTCCGGTGCTTTGGGAACACGAAAATAAAGATGGTAAAATGTTTGGTTTCACAGAAAATTATGTGAGAGTGCAAAAAGATTTTGATGAGAAATCTGTTAACACAATCGAATTTTTAAAGCTTGATACAATAGAAGCCGACGGCACTGTTTCTGTTTTAAATTCTTTTGAAACTTTTCTGGAAAAGGTGTAATTGAAGTATTGAATAAATCTCTGGTAAGTATTAATTAACTGGAAATTGCAATCAGTATTTTATTGAAAATTATATTTCCAAATTGTTGGTAGTTGTTAGTTTGTCTCAATATCATATATTTTCTGTCCGTTTTTACCTAGATAATACTTCAGGAAATCTCCGAAAACACTTCCGCCGGTGTCAGAATTAGTAAAGATTACAATTCCATTTTTATTTTTAGGAAAAATAAAAAAGATTGTCTGGACACCGTTGTCTGAACCACTGTGTGATAATGCCAATTCTCCGTTTCCAAGATCATATATTTCAAAACCTAATCCGAAGTGCTTTCCTTTAGTAGTTGCAACCTGATTAAATGTTATTTCTTTAAAGACTTCTTTTGTGAGCCCATCACCATTGATAATGCTTGTCAGAAAGTTTCCGTAATCTTCTATTGTGGTCAATAAATCATCAGCAGCATTTGGTATTTTATTTTTAACGGTTTCATACGCTTTCCCGTTTTTGTCATAGCCTGTTGCCAATCGTGACATATCTATGTTTTTGTCCCAGATATATCTTGTATCGGTCATTTTTAAAGGCTGAAAAATCAACTCGTCTGCTAGCTGCTGTAAAGATTTTTTAAATTTTTTTTCCAGTGCTTTCCGTAAAAATTCCATTCCTTCCCCGGAATAATGATACTGCGTTCCTGGATCAAATTGAAAGCTGAGTTTTTTATCTTGATTCATCCATCGCCAATTGGGAAAACCTGTTTGATGGCTTAGAATTAATCTTGTAGTGATCTTTTTGCTTCGGGGATCATCGGCTATATCCGGATCATTCCAGAATTTGTAAAGAGGTTCGTCTAAATTCCATTTTCCGGCACTTACTAATTTTAACGCAACTATTGCAGTTACAGGTTTGGTTAACGATGCTACATTAAAAATAGTATTGTAAGGTGCAGCAATTCCTTCTGTAATTTCTCCAAAAACTTTTATTTGGTTTAGTCTTCCATTTTTGATGACGCCAATACCCAATGTCGGAATTTTCTTTTCGTTTAACCACTTTTCGATTTCAGAATCATTGTCAAAAATTGGGTTGGCTGATTTATTATCTTCAAAAGGATGATGGTCAAAACTAAATGAAGTTACTAATTTCCAATCTCCGTTCTCTAATTGCCAGACATTGGTAAATTTAGCAATTCCGCTTTGCGTTTCACGTTTTTCAGAAAATAGATGTTCTCCATTATGCACCGCACCATAAAGAACTGCATTTTTGTAAAGCGGGAAAATTTCGGTACTTTCTTTTACCAAAAACCTCTTCACCTGTCTTGTTTCCGGATTTTTGCAAAGACCATTCTTTAAATCATAGAGAAATTTTGCCTTGTCGGAAATCCCGTCTTTATCATGGTAGAATTTTAAATTTTCACTCAACAGAATTTCAAATTGTTTGATGTTACAATGATTAAAGCCCACATCAAAAAGTAAGCTGTCATTTGAAAGAATGGTTTTGTACAAATCATCATTTTTGTCAACCTGCGAAAAAGCTGTAAATGACAGGAAAAATATTACGAAAGCTATTTGTTTTTTCATTTTGTGAACCGCCAACTACGGGTTATTGATAAGATTATTATGAATGTTGTCTAAAAGGTTTAATTTATACCTCAATTTTTCCATCTTTCGGAATTACAAATAGTAAAACTAATGCCCATATTTGTAAAGCTGTCTGTACAATATTGATTACTCCGACAATAGGTTCGTTTTTAAGATTGATAATAATAAGAGGAAGTCCAATCAATCCCAGAATCAAAAGTATCAAAAGCACATACTTTATCCATTCAGTTCCTTTACTTACCAAATAACCGATTCCAAAAATAATGGCTAGAGAAATAACTGCAATGAAGATTTTTATTCCACTATTTAAAATGTCATAAGTCCAGATTAAATTTCCAATTCCCAGCGTTGCAGAAATGTAAATTAAATCAGCAGATTTTTTATAATTTGGATGAATAATAATCTCTGTATTCTTTTGAGCTTTTTTATTATTTAATGAAATGATCCGCTCTTTTTCTTCTGTGGTAAATTCTCTGCCCCGAGCTTTTAAAATCTCATAAGCAAGCAAATTTGCTTCAGGAACAAATTTGCTGTCAGGTGCAATATATTTCTCTAGCTCTTGATTTGATTTGCCTTCTAAAATCTTCTTGCTTACGCTCATATTTTGTTATAATGTTAAAGCTCAAATATACAAAAGCTTTCAGTTGATGCAGAATTATTGTGTTTGCAAAAGAGATATTTTTTTCTTAATTCAAATCAAAGTCTGTGGAATTTTTAGCAAAATAAGACAGCTTAATTGTTTTTCAATCTTTATCTTTGATGTAAATAATGATAGAATGAGAGATAAATTTTTACTGTGGGGAAGTATTCTTGTTATATTTACGTGGATTGTTGCGTTGCTGATCAGGGCGCATTACTGGATTCCGATTCTTCTTACCGCAATTTATGTATTAGGTATTTACAACGCCAATCAAAGCAAACATGCTATTTTAAGAAATTTTCCGGTATTGGGCTACTTTAGATATTTTTTTGAAAGTATTTCGCCGGAAATGCAGCAATATTTTATAGAAAGAGAAACAGACGGGAAACCTTTTCCGCGAAATCAGAGAGCCGCTGCTTACAGACGTTCTAAAAATCTGAGTGATACCGTTCCGTTTGGAACTCAGCTTGAAATTAATCACAGAAAATATGAAGGAATAAAACACTCTATTTATGCAAAAAGTCCCAAAGAAGACTTGCCAAGAGTATGGATTGGCGGTGAAGATTGTACCCAGCGTTATCATGCCTCTTTGTTTAATATATCGGCAATGAGTTTCGGAGCATTAAGCGACAGAGCACATATTTCTTTAAACCGAGGAGCCAAGAAAGGGAAATTCTATCATAATACAGGAGAGGGCGGTATCTCTCCTTACCATTTGGAAGGTGGCGATCTTTGCTGGCAAATAGGTACGGGATATTTTGGATGCAGAGATGAGGAAGGAAAATTCAATCCTGAGTTATTTGCTAAATACGCCTCACTTCCGAATGTTAAAATGATAGAAATAAAATTATCTCAAGGTGCAAAACCCGGTCATGGAGGTGTTTTGCCCGCAGTGAAAAATACACCGGAAATTGCAAAGATCCGCCATGTCATGCCGGGAATGACCATTATTTCACCTCCTTCTCATTCCGCTTTTTCTGATGCAGCCGGTTTGCTTCATTTTGTAAAGCAGCTTAGAGAACTTTCAGATGGAAAGCCGGTCGGCTTTAAACTGTGTATAGGTGATACCAAAGAGTTTGAAGATATCTGTGTTCAGATGAATGCTTTAAAAATTTATCCGGATTTTATAACAGTTGATGGAGCTGAGGGTGGAACCGGAGCTGCTCCTCCAGAATTTTCTGATGGAGTAGGAATGCCTTTGGAACCGGCCTTGATTTTTGTAAACCGGACGTTGAAAAATTACAATCTAAGAGATAAACTGAAAATTATTGCAAGCGGAAAAGTGCTTACCAGTCTGGATATTTTGAGGGCTGTAGCGATGGGAGCTGATGTTTGCAACAATGCAAGAGGTTTTATGTTTGCTTTGGGCTGCATTCAGGCACTGAGATGTAACAATAATAACTGTCCTACAGGTGTAGCAACACAGGATAAAATGCTGATAAAAGGACTGGATGTTACCGATAAAGCAGAACGGGTATACCATTTTCACAAAAATACACTTCATACGTGTAACGAACTTATTGCAGCAGCAGGAAGAGAAAGCTATGACGAGGTAGATGCCTCAATGTTTATGAGAGGGGATGAGTTTGAACATCTTTCAGATCATTACTTTCCGGATATTTTAGGGAATGTAAAATAGATTATTTAAACATAAAAATAAAAGCGCATCAAAAGTAATGATGCGCTTTGTTTTTTTATAATAAAATTATTTATTGCTGATCCGCAGGTCTTACTTTTGTATCGTAAATCTGAAAATTAAATATAAAAGTGGCATTCTGAAGACCATAAAAATTATTGTCTCTTGCAAAAGCTGCTTTAGAAGGTACAATAATAACACCCTGAAGATTGTAATTAGCTTCATTACCCATCCCCTGAAAACCATTAAAATACGAAAGACCTTCCTGTAATCCTTCTATTTCGTAGTAACTTCTTTGTTTTGCTGCATCTGTCGAAGCACCGTCCAAAACAGATTTTTTCACATAGTAAAATCTAGGATCGGTTACAGGTGAGGCATTACCGTCAATAGTATTTACAAGTGCACCGTAATAGCTTAAAGAAACATTTCCATCTGTATCAGTAGCTACGTAATAGTTGGCTCTCATCATGGTTTTAATAAGACTTGCCGTATTTGAACTGGAATCAGTATTGATTGCAACTCCCGGATCAGGCTGTGCTCCTTGTCTTTTAATGTAGATTACGCCGGAAGGAAGTTTTACAGGGTTCAGTTCAGAAAGTTTTTTTTCATTATCATCTGCAGCATCTGTTGCACTGAATGCTTTTATATTTCCCTGACTGTCGAGATAATTATTCTCCATAAACTTCATAATTGCTTGCTCATCATAGGAATTTCTCACATTGATGTCTTCAGGCTCTACAAATCTCTCTACTTCATCATCCTTTTTACAAGCAGTGAAGCAAAGAGATCCTGCAAGGATATATAAAAATATTTTTTTCATTTCAAAAAACTTTAATTACTTTACAAATAATATAACGGCAAAAGTATAAAAAATTATGAGAATAGATAAATTTTTGTGGAGCATTCGTTTTTATAAGACCAGATCAATTGCTGCAGAAGAAATTAAAAAGAACAGAGTTTCGATCGGAACTTCTGCAGTAAAATCTTCAAAAGAAGTGAAGGAAGGGGATGTTATTAAAATTCGTAAAAACCAAATTGATTATAAAATAAAAGTAATTCAGATTCCCAAAAGCAGGATTGGAGCCAAGCTGGTTTCCCTGCACATAAAAGACGTGACTGATAAAGAGCAGCTGGAACTGCTTAAAATGCGCAAGCTAAGTCAGGATTACTACCGTAACCGCGGAGAAGGAAGACCTACCAAAAAAGACAGACGTGATATGGATGATTACGTTGAAGGTGATTTGTCTTCAGATTTTACCGATTGGGACGATTTCTTTGGTGAAACCGATAATAATGATAAAGACGAAGATTAAAGCTCTAGAGATAGAGCTTTTCTATAATTTCCCGGATAATATTTTCAGGAGTTTTTTGATTGGTTTTAATGCTGAATTGTGCTTTAGAATAAAAAGCATTTCTTTCGAATAGATGTTTGGCAATAAATTCTGGTAAGTCTTCGTCAGGTATTTTAGCAATAAGCGGTCTTTTTTCTTTTTGTTTTGAAAGTCTTTCAGATAGAACAGGCACAGATGTCATAAGAAAGATGCTTTTAGAATTATGGTTGATGATCTCCATATTATTGTAATAAGCAGGAGTTCCTCCACCAAGACTCAAAACAGTGTTTTCCCTTGTTGCAAGGATTTCTTCCAAAACTTCTCTTTCCAGCTTCCTAAAGTAGATTTCGCCTTTTTTTTCGAAAATTTCCGGAATGGTAAGCTTTTGACGTCTGGAAATCTCTTTATCAAGATCAATTAATTTGTAATTTATTTCGTCGCTTAATATTTTGGAAATGTGAGATTTGCCGCTCCCCATGTATCCGAGTAGTGAAATTATCATGAATTTATTTTAAACAAATTTGCGAAAAAGTTTTGAGATAATGAAAAAAGTCCTATCTTTGCACCACTAAAAACAAGGGACATTATTTATAGTGAAAACTTGATAATAAGTGGCCGACTCGGTAGCTCAGCTGGTAGAGCAATACACTTTTAATGTATGGGTCCTGGGTTCGAATCCCAGCCGGGTCACTAAGGAAAAATTCGCATAGATAATGCGTTTTTTAGCCTGCGTGGTGAAATTGGTAGACACGCCATCTTGAGGGGGTGGTTTCCTAAGGATGTGCTGGTTCGAGTCCAGTCGCAGGCACTGCAAAAAAAATATTGAAAAAATTGCTGGTAATTCTGAAATAAATTTTTATATTTATCGCAATTAATTTGATGACCGACTCGGTAGCTCAGCTGGTAGAGCAATACACTTTTAATGTATGGGTCCTGGGTTCGAATCCCAGCCGGGTCACAAGTTTACTGAAAAGTAAATTTTTTTCATATTAATATTTTGTGATTTGGTGTTCAAAGGCTTCCCATAGGAAGCCTTTGATTTTTTTACTCCAAATGCATATTATCAATAAGTCTTACTCCGTCAACATTTACTACAATAAACGCACGGTAAGAACTTCCGTTTTCTTTTTGGTCGGCTTCTTTCAGTGTTTGTTCGTCTGCGATAAGGAAATATTCTAACACCATGTTGTGCTTATTCTCAAAAATTGTGCCTACTTTTTCTTTTATATCCGAAATGGTTAAAGTTTTAAACCAGTCTTTCGCTTTTAAGAGACTTTCATAGATGATCTTGGAGTCGTTTCGTCTTTCTTCTGTCAGTCGCTGGTTTCTGGAGCTTAAAGCAAGTCCGTTTTCTGCTCTGTAGATAGGTACTCCTATAATTCTTATCGGCAATTGTTTTTTTTCTGTCATTTTCTTAATAATAGCCAACTGCTGAAAATCTTTTTCACCAAAATAAGCGTTATTTGGTTTTACCTGATTAAACAGCTCTTCTACTACTGTGCCTACACCGTCAAAATGTCCCGGTCGTGATTTGCCTTCCATTTCATCTTCAAGACCGTCATAGTTATATTTTCTGCTTTCGGTTTTTTTGGGATAGATATCCTCTACCTGTGGAAGATAAACAGCATCTACCAATCCGGATTTTTCGAGAATATCCAGATCTTTTTGGGTGTCACGAGGGTATTTTTCCAGATCTTCAGAATTGTTGAATTGTGTGGGATTTACAAATATAGAGGAGATTACCAGATCGTTTTCCTGTCTAGCGGCTTTGTATAGTGAAAGATGCCCTTCGTGCAAAGCTCCCATTGTGGGTGCGAAGCCAATTCTCTTGCCCATTTCTTTCTGTCTTTCTATAAAATCCTGCAGTACCTTCTTATTTTTTAGAATTTCCATGTTTATCATTATATATTTCAAAAATACTAAATATTGGGAGATTCATTTTTACTTTATTATAATATTGTTCACAACTATCGTAAAAAAATGTTAATTACCATAATGTTGAATGTTTTTTCGTAATTTTGCGAATTAAAGCGTTATTTAAATTATATAAAGATTATATGCCCAATCAGAAAATACTGTACATTACCACAGAGATGTACCCTTATCAGGAAGATACAAATTTAGCAGCGGTGGTAAACAAAATGGCACTTAAAATGCACCAAGAAGGCAATGATGTAAGAGTTTTTATGCCAAGATTTGGACAGATAAGTGAAAGGAAATTTCAGCTTCATGAGGTGATCCGCCTCTCCGGAATGAATATTATTATCAATGATCTCGATCAGCCTCTTATTATAAAAGTAGCTTCTCTGCCTGGAGAAAGGCTTCAGGTTTATTTTATTGATAATGAAGAATATTTTAAAAGAAAGCAATATTATTTTGATGACGAAGGAAAAGCTTTTGAGGATAATGATGAACGCGCTATCTTCTTTGCAAGAGGAGTAATTGAAACGATTAAAAAACTCAACTGGGTTCCTGATGTGATCCATCTGAACGGATGGATGTCTTCTTTTGTTCCAATTTATCTTAAGACTTATTACCAATCTGATTCTTACTTTAAAGATGCCAAAATAGTTCTTTCTTTATACAATGAGAAAGATGCTCCTTTGGCTTCTAACGTTGGTGAAAAGCTTCAGTTTGATAATATTTCAGGTTTAAAAGCGTTAGATAATCCAAGCTTTGAAAGTTTTGTCATTGAAAGCATGAACTATGTGGATGAAGTAGTAAAAGGGGATGAGTTTTTAAATGGAGAACTTGATAAAGCATTTAATGAAACTTCTGCGTCTAAGTCAGAATATCTGGACGTAGATTCTATCAGTAAACTATATTAATATACATTTTGATGATTTATAATTTAAAAAAAACTTTCACCATTCTTTCGATGATGGTTTTAGGAAGTGTTATACTTTATAATTGTGAGCCCGATCCGGATTCTTTGGGCGAACAGCTTTTTTTGGATGGTGCAGCCAACGGAACTGAGTCTTCGTTTGATGTTATAGCATACAATATTAGTAATAGTGATACCATAAGAGCGGATGCCAATACATTTGTCAATCTTTTTGGGAGTAATGCGGCAACCTCTTCTACAGCGGTTTTGGGAGCTTTTACAGAAAATCAGTTTGGGATGCAGAAGGCAACCTACTTTACCCAGTTAAGACTCCCATCTTATGATCCTGATTTTGGAACCAACCCAACAGTAGATTCTGTTGTGATGGTGATTAAACCTACCTATGCTATAGATTCTATCAAAACAACAACCAATGAAGACTACGTTTATCCCGACGGAAATGTTGCAGCAAAAAAGGTGGTGAATAATTTTCCTATTACTAAATTCGGAAAAGCAAAATTAAACGGTGGTAAACTTACGCTTAAGGTTCACGAAGTAACAGAGTTTATGAATGGAGTGAATGATGCTGTTTATTCCAACAAAAAATTTGCAGTTGATGAAGCCAATATTTTGGGATCAAAAGAAATTTTCGGAGATGTAAATTCTGTAGTAATTACCAAAGATGCTGATAATACTGAAATTCTAAGAACGCCGGTTGGTATAAGAATACCTCTTAGTGCAGATTTTTTCAAGCAGAAGATTATTGATAAAAAAGGTCAGATGGAGCTGAAAGATGCAGCTAATTTTATCAGACATTTTAGAGGTTTAAGAGTTTCGGTAGCAGAAAGCGACGGGTATTTGTTTCAGTTTACACCAAATGATATAGAACTCATTATGTACTATAAGAACGAAAAAGTCGAAAATGGTATAACAACCAGACCTCAGTCTAAATATAATTTTGCTTTAGGCAGTGCTAATGTTCATACAGGTTATTATGAATATAGTAGAGCGGGAGCTGCAATTCAGACTTATGCACTCGGAAATTCAGTGAACGGAGATCTGAAACTGTATGCTCAAGGCATGGGAGGAAATTCTATCGGAGTGAAATTTCCTGCTTCTACAATTAATCAGCTTAAGGAATTATATAAAACCAACAAAGCGGCAATTATTACTGCAAAAATAAGACTTTATACAGATGCTTCTGTCTGGTCTAATAAATATCCTAAACCTACTGTATTTACCATTCTTCAAAGAGATAAAGATTCCGCTGGAAAGGAAACGACTGCGTTTACTACAGATTACTCTGTTTTAGGAAGTGCATCCACTTTCCTTCCTATAAGAGTTTACGATTTAGATAAAAACCCTGCTTATTACGATTTTACTGTAACACAGTCTCTAAAAGATATTGTAGAATCCGGAAAAGATTATAGTGATAAATATTTTAAAATAGATTTAGCTCAGTTTTTAAGTACCAGTGCAGGAAGTCTTGCAGGGTATAAATACACTTCAAGACCATTTTCTATGGCAAGAGCCGTATTTGTAGGTTCTGATCCTTCAAATACAAATAAAATTCAGTTAAGAGTTACTTACGGTACAAAATAATAAAAAATACGCTTGATAAAATTATGTGTGGAATAGTTGGTTATACAGGTTTTCAGGATGCTTATGATATTGTTATCAATGGTCTTAGAAGATTAGAATACAGAGGATATGACAGTGCAGGAATTGTTTTAGAAAATACAGACAGTAAGTTTAGTGTCGAGAAAACTAAAGGTAAAGTTGATGATTTGGTTACGATTTCAAATCAACTGAAAGGAACTGCTAAAGTAGGAATGGGGCATACAAGATGGGCGACACATGGTGTGCCGAGTGACCGTAATTCACATCCTCATATTTCAAATAACGGAAAATTAGCGATTGTACATAATGGTATTATTGAAAATTATGATACTATTAAAACAATGCTTATTGATAAAGGTTTTAATTTTAAATCTGAAACAGATACCGAAGTGTTGGTCAACCTGATTCAGTATTTTATGGATGTCAATTCCGAAACCGATTTTCCAACGGCAGTACGGTATGCATTAAATGAAGTGTACGGTGCGTATGCTATTACAGTAATGCATGATGATTATCCTGGGTTATTGGTCGTAGCAAGATTAGGTTCTCCATTAGCAATAGGGATCGGTGAAAACGAATTCTTTATTGCTTCTGATGCATCTCCTTTTGTTGAATTTACAAAAGAAGCCATTTATCTTGAAGAAGGACACATGGCAACAATTTCTCTTGAAGGAGGAGTTGATATCCGCACGATTGTTGAGAATTCAAAAATTACTCCGGAAATTCAGGAACTTAAACTTAATTTGGAGCAGATAGAAAAAGGTGGTTACGAACATTTTATGCTGAAAGAAATTTTCGAACAGCCTAAATCAATCCATGACACCATGAGAGGAAGACTTCTTGTGAATGAAGGAATTATTAAAATGGCAGGAATCTGGGATCATTTGGAGAAATTTAAAAATGCAAACAGAATTATCATCATTGCATGTGGTACTTCTTGGCATGCAGGTCTTATTGGTGAGTATCTGATTGAAGAATTTGCAAGAATTCCTGTTGAAGTAGAATATGCTTCAGAATTTAGGTACAGAAATCCAATTATCACAGATAAAGATGTGGTAATAGCTATTTCTCAGTCCGGAGAAACGGCAGATACAATGGCTGCTCTTAAATTAGCTAAAGAGAAAGGAGCTTTCATCTACGGTATCTGTAATGTTGTTGATTCTTCTATTGCAAGAATTACAGATGCAGGTTCTTATACTCACGCAGGTCCGGAAATCGGAGTTGCTTCTACTAAAGCGTTTACTGCTCAGCTTACTATTTTGTCTTTAATAGCACTGAAGCTAGGAAAACACAACGGAAACTTAGGCAATGCAGAATTTATGAGTCTTATCTCTGAACTTGATGCTATTCCTAAAAAAATTGAAGAAGTTCTGGATGCAACACACGAGCTTACACAAAATATCGCTAAAGATTTTATTAATGCATCCAATTTTCTTTATTTGGGAAGAGGATATAATTATCCTGCAGCATTAGAAGGAGCTTTGAAGCTTAAAGAAATTTCTTACATTCATGCAGAAGGGTATCCGGCTGCGGAAATGAAACATGGTCCTATTGCTTTAATAGACGAGAATATGCCAATTGTAATTATTGCTCCTAAAAAAGGACATTATGATAAAATTGTAAGCAATGTTCAGGAAATTAAAGCCAGAAAAGGAAAAGTAATCGCTGTAGTAAATAAAGGAGATCAGCAGGTAAGCGCAATGGCAGACTATGTAATTGAAATTCCGGAAACCTCAGAGTGTTTCTCACCAATCGTTGCATCAGTTCCGTTACAGTTATTGGCTTATTATATAGCAGTGTACAGAGGAGCAAATGTTGACCAGCCAAGAAATCTTGCAAAATCGGTTACAGTAGAATAAAAAGTACTTGCAAATAAAATAAGTTCAGATTTTTTTCGTTATTCTAAAAAAAATCTTAAAAGTTTCTTAAAAAAATTATATATTTACGGCTTAATTATAAAAATTAACATGAAAAGGATATTTCTTTTATTATTGTCTGCGTCGGTAGCATCGGTATCTTGTTCAGGTGGTGGAACTTCTTCGGTAGGAAAACCAGGAACAAAAGGAGAATTGATACCTAGAGAAAAAACAAAATCATTTGTTGCGGAAAGACCTTATGGTATGGTGGCAATTCCTGGCGGTTCTTTTATTGCGGGTATGGCTGATGAATCATTTACCAATAATGGTGAAACTGCACCCTTGAAAACTGTAACTGTTGCTCCTTTCTTTATGGATGAGGCAGAAACTACAAATGCGGAATACAGGGTTTTTATTAATTATGTAAGAGATTCTATTGCCAGAACCATGCTTGCAGAAGCTGCAGGAGAAGGTGGTGACGGTAGTGGAAGAGGCAGAGGTACCAGTATTGGTGACTATGCATATCTTGCTAAAAAAGAAGATGATTTAACACCTTATCAGGAGTATCTTGAAGGAGCAGGAGGAAGAGATGGATTTGATGATAGCAAAAGATTAGACTGGAAAATCCCATTGCATTGGAATACTTCAAAATATCCTGATGTAGAATATGCAGAAGTGCTTGAGTCTATGTATTTGCCGGCTTCATCAAGAGTAGGTAATGAAAGAATCATTGATGTTAGCAAATTAAAATATACATATAAGTGGGGTGATATGGATGCTGCAATCGCTGATAACGAAAGAGGAATCAATTTCCTTAGAAGTGAAAGTATTGCAATTTATCCTGATACAACTGTTTGGGTAAACGATTTCCATTTTACTTATAACGAGCCTTTATTTGAGCAGTATTTCTGGCACAAGGCTTATAAAGATTATCCTGTAGTAGGAGTTACCTGGGATCAGGCAAGAGCTTACTGTAATTTCAGATCTAAATTAAAGTCTGATTATAATGAAAGTCTGAAAAGAAGCAAGCAAAGACCTTTAAGATTCCGTCTTCCAACTGAAATAGAGTGGGAATATGCATCAAGAGGAGGGAAGCAAAACGCGACTTATCCTTGGGGTGGTCCTTATTTAATGGACGACAGAGGATGCTATTTGGCAAACTTCAAACCAAAAAGAGGAAGCTATATGGAAGATGAGAAAAAAGGAACATATACTTATACAGCTCCTGTAAAGAAATTCAGAAAAAATTCTTTCGGATTATTTGATATGGCAGGAAACGTTTCTGAATGGACAGTTTCTGCATATAATAACTCAGACTATGGTTTTTCATCTACTCTTAATCCTGCAGTAAAAGACAAATCAGACAATAAAAAGTCTGTTAGAGGGGGTTCTTGGAAAGATGTAGGTTATATGTTGATGACTGGTGCAAGAGACTGGGAGCACAAAGATTCTGCAAGAAGTTATATCGGATTCAGAACAGTTCAGGATATTCCTGAAGCATCTGTTAAAGCAAAAAGAGTTAACAGATAATATTTTGCTTAAATTATTTATATCAATTTATTTTAAAACTAAAAAAAACTAACTTATATGTTTAAGACTAAAGATGCTTGGATGAACTTCTTTTATTCATTCGGTGCTGCAATTGTAATTCTTGGAGCTTGGCTTAAAATTACTCACATTACCTTGGGACCTATCAATGGAAACATTGCTCTTACAGTAGGATTGATCACTGAGGCAATTATTTTCATCATCTTTGCTTTTGACCCTCCAAAAAACGAAGAGTCTTATGCTTGGGAAAATGTTTATCCTGAATTGTTGGATAAGCATGCAAATCCAAATCCTTTACACTCAAATATCAGCGCAAAAAGTGCTAATGCTCAGTTTGCAGAATTAGAAAACTCTCTTTCAAACAAGTTGGATAAAATGCTTCAGGATGCAAAACTTGATGTGCAGTTGTTCGACAGATTAAGAACTGGTATTGATAAGTTTTCAAACTCTGTAGATCAGATCAACCAGACTGTTGATGTATCTGCTTCTACTCATAAATATAATGATCAGTTAAATAAAGCTGCTCAGCACATGGAAAGTATGAATGCTCTTTATGCAATGCAGTTGGAAAACGGTCAGAGACAAGCAGAATTTGCTAAACAATATGTAGCAGATATGCAAAAATCTGCAGAACAGTCTGAGAAGTTTAATCAAGAATTACAAGGTTTAACAGCTAACTTAAACAATTTAAACAGAGTTTACGGTGGTATGTTAACTGCTATGAAGTCATAATCCTGAACCATTAATTAAACAAAACTAAAGAAAAGAGAATGGCAAAAGGAAAACAGACTCCACGTCAGAAGATGATCAACCTAATGTATTTGGTGTTCATCGCAATGATGGCCCTAAATATTGACGTTGAAATCATTAGGTCATATTATGATTCTACAAAAGCACTAAAAGAAACCAGATTTCTGACAGAACAAAAGAATGAAGATATCTTTGAAAAAACTTTGGAAGCTAAAGCACAGCAGGTTCCTGATACCTATGCACAGCCTTGGGAAGATTACAAAGGTCTAAAGAAGATTATTGATGATTTGGTAAGTTCTACAGAAGATGTTAAGACAAAACTTAAAAAACAATCTGAGTTTGTAGATAAAGATCCTGTAACAGGAAAAGAAATTGATGTTCAGGAAAACTTTGCAGCATTGAACAACAATGAGGCAACAACTGAGTATTTTTTCAAGGAAGGTGATGAGAATACTCCTTCTTCAAATGCTTTGGAATTGAAGAAAAAACTGGATGAAGTAAGAAATTACATTAATACTAAATTCGGTGGGAATCAACAGTTGAAAAAGTTGGTTGATAGAGCGAATACATCTTTAATCGCAGAATATCCGAACGGAAAATCTCCAAATGGAAAAACTTGGTTTCAAAATAAATTCTACAATCAGCCATTAATAGCCGCAATCTCTAATTTGGAGATTATTCAGAATGATGCAAGAAACGTACAGTCTGATGCTTTAGCCATGATGCTTCAGGAAAAAGTTGATGCAAGCATTAAATTTTCTAGCTACGAAGCTATTGTTTCTGCACCTACGGATGTAATAGTTGGTAAAAAAGCAGAAGCTGTTGTAATGTTGGGTAATTACTCCAACAGCAACAAAATCAGTATGAGCGGCGTAAGCAGACAGGAAAATGGTAAAGGGTATTTGCCTTTGAACACTGGTGGTCTTGGTGAAAAGAAAATTGGTGGAGTAATTACTTTGTTAGATGCTTCTGGAAAAGCTCAGCAGTTTCCTTTTACGCACACTTATAATGTAATTGCTGGTCCACAGGAAGTAAAACTAGAGAAAGGTTTATTGCTTTCAGCTGATAAAATGAATGTAATGTATAGAGGATTACAAAATCCTGTATCAGGATCAATTTTAGGGGCTGATAACTCCAAACTCTCTCTTACAGCTTCTAGTGGAATTGTTTCTAGTACTGGAAAAGGTAAATGGAATATCAAACCTACGACCGGTAATACAATTAATTTGACATTGTCAGGTACAGATCCAAGTGGAAAGAGAGTTTCTCAGGTATTTGAATATAGAATAAAAAATGTACCACCACCGCAAGGTCAGATTAGAGGACAAAATTTCTTACCTATGCCTGCTGCTTCAATCAAGAATCAGACAGTACAAGCAGCAATACCTGATTTTGATTTTCCTGTTACCTTTACAGTTACTGAGTTTATGGTAAGAATACCTGGTAAAGCGGCAATGTTAGTAAAAGGAAATAGCTTGGAACCAGCTGAAGGTTTATTGAAAAATGTTCGATCTGGGGATGTTGTATCAATTATTGAAATAAAAGCAACAGCTCAAGGATTAGAAGGACCTATTAAGAGAATTACTCCAATAGTTATTAATGTTCCATAAAGTAAAAGCAATTATTATGAAAAAATATATTAGCAGTCTTTTAGTATTAGCTTCTGGGTTTGCGTTTTCTCAGACTATTCTAAATGCTTCTTCTCCGGAAGAATTCAGACAGATGAGAGCTGAAAATATGAGAAAGGTGGGTGACACAATGGTTAGCAATAAAGTTACTCCATTGGAATATGGCTTTGTGGATGAAAAAGATATCCTTAAAAGCATGATGGTTTGGGAAGTAATTGATCTTAATGATAAAATTAATCAGCCATTTTATTATGATAATCCAGATGGTCTCTTATCAAAACAAACGAGATCTTTATACCAAATATTATTAGATGCTGCTCTAAGTGGTAAGATTGAGGAAGTATATGATGATGAAAATTTCTCTGTTAAGTTAACTCCAGAAGCAATTAAAGCGAGATTAGAGAAAGTTGTTCTAAATGATGCGGCTATTGATATTATGGCTACTGGAGCTCAATTAACTGAGCAACAAAGAAAAGAATACACGGATATTTTTCAGACTACAACTGATAAGGTTAAAGTTTTAAAAATAATGGGAATGTGGTTCATTGACAAAAGAGATGGTCAAATGAAATATCGTCCTTTAGGTATTGCTGCTATGGGACCAGATCCTGCTGTAATGGGTGTATACGATGCAGAGGGAAAACCTATTGCTGGAAAAGATGAATTGATTGACTTATTTTGGGTTTATTATCCAAAAGCTAGAGAGATTTTAGCAAACAATTATGTGTTCAATAGAGCTAATTCCTCTGCCGATTTGTCTTTCGATGATGTAATCAACGCTAGAAGATTCTCTTCAATTATTTATAAATCTTCAACGGGTCTTGGTGATGGGACAATCAAAGATTACATCCCGAGAAATGCAGAAGAGCAGTTAGAAGAAAGCGACAGAATCAAAGAACAGATTCTTCAAATGGAAAATGATATGTGGAATTACTAAAATTTCGCTTGATATTTATAAAAAACCTGAGTACTTTTACTCAGGTTTTTTTATTATGCAAAATGTAGATTATATTATTGTTGGTGACGGTTATGCGGCACTCTTTTTTGCGCATCAGCTTATTTTGAATGATAAATCATTTATTATTTATTCGGAAGGTAAAAAAAGTGCGTCTCAAATTTCGGCAGGGATCATCAATCCTGTTGTGCTTAAAAAATTTACTACCTTTTGGAAAGCTCAGGAGCAAATTGATTTTCTACAGAAAACACTAAGTGAAATCGCTGAATATACCGGAGAAAACTATTTGATTGATGCACCTATTCATCGTATTTTCCATGATGAAAACGAACAAAAATTATGGCTGAAAAAGTCTGACCATACCGATCTTAATAACTTTCTTGATAAAAAATTCATTCCTTTAAATACCGTTAAAAATGATTTTAGCACGGGGAAAGTAAATCAATCTGCAAGACTTAATGTAGAAGGCTTTTTTCATGGAATGATAAACTTCTTATCTCACAATAATAATCTTATTACCGAATGTTTTGATTATAATATTGTGGATACTTCAGAAAACACTTATAAAGAATTTAAATTTAAGCATATTGTATTTTGTGAAGGAATGGGAGTAAGATTAAACCCTTATTTTTCTGATATTCCCGTAAATCCTAATAAAGGGCATCATATTAGGGTGAAACTTTCACACTCGCTTAAACACAATATAACCATTAAGAAAAAGCATTTTCTGTTTCAATTAAATAGTGAACTTTATTTTTACGGAGGAACTTATGATCGCGATCAGCTCCACGAAAGTATAGATGACTCTGCCGTTGAGCAGTTAAAGAATGGATTATCCGAATTTTATCAGAATAAATTTGATGTTAAAGAGGTATATTTTGGTTTCAGACCTACTGTAAAAGACCGCCGTCCTATTATAGGAAAGCATCCTGAACTTGATGATCTGTATGTTTTTAACGGACTGGGAGCGAGAGGCATTTTAAACGGCTGCTATTTTTCAAAAGCGTTATTCGATTTTATTGAAAATGATATTTCTTTACATGAAGAAATTTCTTTGAATAGATTTTAACAGAAAACGGTGCTATGGAAGCACCGTTTTTTTATTGTGAAGCTATTTTTTCATTGTTGGGAGCTTTCTCTCCGTGAAACAAAACCATATCTGCGTCTTTTTTCAGAAATGTAACGTCTTTTTTATTTTCTGTAAATTGATATTTACTGTCAGATGTAGAATAACCGGGGTTTTCCTGATTCTTATACAGCTCGTACGATGTTCCGCTCAGTCTTATAACTATGGTGTTTTTGGTTTGATTTCTAATGATCTCCATTTGCTCACCATGACGATCAGTAATGGTTTCTCTTATAATTTCATCATCATTAGTATTAACTTCTGTTTGTACAGTTGTTTTAGCATCTGCATCTTTTGCGGAATGTGTGCAGGCAATCAGAGAATATAAAATTCCTAAAGTAAATAGTTTTGTTTTCATTGCAGTTGTGAATTTTAATAGGTTTCATATTAATATTTAGTGTGATGCAAATTTACATAATTATTTTTTTATAACTGTTAAATTTTATTAAAATAATATGTATATGGTAATTTTATGAGTTTTGATAATGAAATTAATAATTATAATATTGTGTTTTATATTTAAAGAAAGAACTCATAACTCTATTGACATCATTATAGTAATCAAAATACTTACCAACTAATAATTTAAATTCTTTAAAAAATAATCAATATTCAATTTAAACACGACAAGTTTTGTCGCATTACGCATTTACATTTGCTTCATTAATATATAGCTATTGAATCATTAATTCTGGTTGCAATAGTAAAATACGGTAATAAATAACCATTAACAATAAATATTGACCAATGAAAGTGCCTTTTTATTTGAATTTTAAAGATTTTGAAAATAGTTATTACGATAACCTTGAAAAATGGTTTGAGAATAATATCAATAGCTCTGAAACTGACTTTCTTCTTTACTTGAAGAATATGTATAAAGAATATGTTTGTTATAGTTTTCTGGATGATAAGCTTGTTACGGATGCTGCAATGGAAATACGTAGTTTGTCGTTTCCGAAGTATGAAAATTTTGGATTGTCATTTAGCCATTATGATATGAAATTTAAACCTGTTTCCGAAATAAAGATAATATCAATGATGGAGTATGCGCAGATTATTTTAGACCGAATTAATCTTTATTTCTGCAAAAATAAAATTGTGAAAGAAAATGAAAACATCCTTAATTACATTAATCATCATACAATTCTGGAAATGTCGGAAAAAACCGGATTTTGTATGGATTATGCCAACCATCAAAAAAAGCTTCCTTTTCTAAAAGCTTTTTTGCCAAAATCAGGAAACACTGTAGATATATCTTTGTACACAACATTTTATCATTCAGTAACAAAAATTGCAGATTTTATTGACTATAAGCTTAAAGAGGTTGAGACATTCGAACAGAGTATGTACTATGAGCTAAAGTCAAAGGCTTTGGTTAAAATTCACTTGAGAAATCAGAACTATCTTACAATTTGCAATTGATTTTGGAATTTATATTTTACTTGAATAATTATTTTAAAACAGTTTCACATTGATATATTTTTAAGTAGGAGATTTTATTATTCCTGAATACTCAATTTTTATCGCTCATTGCAGAGATTCAAATACTGTAATATAAAAAAAGTTAAAACTTAAATTTACTGGAATTGTTAAGTTTAAATTATATTTTAATGTGTTTAGTCAAGATAATTCTATAGACTACTTTCAATATTGGATATGATGAATTTTATAAATCATTGTATAGAGAAAAGAGGGAAAAATATGAAATTTTAACTCATAAAATTTTCTTAAAATGTTTATATTTTTACACAAAGAGTTTTGAAATTAGAAAAATAATTGTAATTTTACATCGCCTTGAATGAGGGAACAAGTCAAGGTAATAAATTTTTTTTCATCATTTGTGTTTTTAGAATCGTATCGCCTGATACGATTCTTTTTTTATTTGAGATTCTTATAACGAACTAGAAGATCAACAAAATAAGAATAGGTAACCGAGCCTTCCTGCTGATTGCTTTTTAAAAAGAGATTATTAGTAAAGCCAAAAAAATCATTCATCAGACCCTGATGCTGCATGACGAATTGCTTTTCATACATTCTGTCTCTCTTCATTCCTTCAGAATAATTATCCAAGACAATTTTTACAAATTCTTCGTCTTCCTGAATGATTGAGTTCAGAAGGCTTTTTAAAGTGAAATACTCTGTGCTGTACCGTAAATCTGTATTCTGAGAAGATACACCAATTAGATATCCCACAAAATTAGCTTCCTGTTCACGCGCAAATCCCATTTGATGTGAACTTTCGTGTGAAATGGTGAAGGGCAGATAAGAAGATGGTAAATTGTTGTTATATTGTGCTTCAGCCGTGAATGGATTATAATAACCCAAAATTCCCGTAAAACTCATGAATTCTGAGAACAAACTGCTCTTAATAGAATTGACATTGTAACTTTTTTTGTCTGTAATAAACGCTGGAAGCTTATTTTGATTACTTAAAATTTCATTTTGAACCGCAGCAATATCATTTAAAATAAAAACTCCGTTTTGGTCTTCCCGAACAAGCTCTCGGGTTGCTTTTGCCTTTTCAAGATATTCCAGCGCAAGGCTTTTCCTTTTATCAATGGTAATTTCTGTTTCAGGAAATTCCGTGATTAAAGGTGTCTGAAAATACAACATTCCCCAGAAAATCTGATATATGAAATAAAATGAGTTAACGAAAATCAGCATTCTCAGCAATGCGCTGTTTCGGGTTCTTTTTTTTAAAATTTTAATGAATAAAAAAAGGATGAATATTCCGGCTGAAACATACATTGCATCTCCTATAGAAAACGGCAGCCAGGCAAATAATAGAAGATGAATTTTTTTTTGAAACTCAAAAAAGTTTTCGAAAAAAGAAATTGCTGTCTGTATTTTAGATAAAACATAAAATAAAAGAATTTGGACAACCAATATAGCTGCCCAAAATCTTTTTTTATGATATGTTTTTGTATTCTTAGTGTGCACCTTCAGATTCTAAAACGTCAACATCAATTCCCTGTCTGCTAAGGGTTTGCTTGGCAAGATAAGCAAATAGAGTAATATAAGCAAAACAGATTACAGGAATGATATATGAGCTGTGAATTCCTATAATATCGGAAAGTTTTCCCTGAAGCGGAGGAATGATTCCACCACCTAAAATCATCATAACTAAAAATGCAGATCCTTGAGCAGTATATTTTCCTAAACCGGTAATGGCAAGCGTGAAAATTGACGGCCACATAATACTACAGGCTAATCCTCCGGATAAGAAAGCATAAATGGCAAAATTTCCTGTTGTCATTAAACCTACAATCATGGCAATTACTCCAAAAAGACCGAAAATAATCAGTGTAAGCGCAGGTTTGTTTTTGCTGACAAGGAATAAAATTACCTGAATGACAATACAGATAGCATAGAAATAAAGATTAGACATATCCTTTTGTGCAATTACATTAATTCCGATAATTACTAAAAATGCAATAAAAGGTACAATGATTGTCGCAAGCATTTGCTGCTGCTTGTTTAGGTTGAAAACGGTAATAGCACCCGTCCATCTTCCGATCATTAAACTCCCCCAATACATCGAAATATACGGAGCAAGATCTGAGGACTGATGTCCGCCAAATTCCGGTAGACTTAATAATTCTCCCAGATTACTTCCAATAGCAACTTCTACACCTACGTAAGCAAGAATGGCAAGCATACCCAATACTAGTTGAGGATATTTCATTGCTCCCCATCCTTCAGGGTTTTTCTTCGAGCTTGTATTGGCGTATACCAGACAAAGAACTACTGATAGTAAAGCAGCTCCCAAATAATACATTCTTGTTTTTTCTAAAGGATGTTTTATTTCCTGCAGCTCTGCCTTTTTAGCATCAATATCTTTCTGAATATTTTCTATTACAACGGCATTAGTCTCAGTTTTTTTGCTGTTGTCTAAAACGGTTATTTCATCATTAAAAGTTACAATTTTTTTAGCGGCATCAGAATTATAGCTTGCAAAAACAGGGATGAAGCAAATAATAACAAGAATAGTCATCACAATGAGGTTTACTCTTGCTTTTCCTGCTTTTTCCATTGGTTCGGTAGAAATTCCTGCAGGCAGTTTTTTAGAAAAATGAAAAATTCCAGCAGCAATTAGAAATAAGGCTCCGACAGCAGTATACAGCAAAATAACTTTATCTAATGCTAAATGTTTAATCTGATCATCATCTACGGTAGCTGTAGTTCCGAAAAGAGCCAAACCAACAATAATTGGTCCTATAGAGGTTCCGAAAGAGTTCACACCTCCGGCAAGGTTTTGACGACTGGTTCCTGTTTTTGGATCTCCCAACAAAACGGCAAAAGGGTTTGCGGCAGTCTGCTGGATAGAGAAGCCAAGTGCTACTACAAACAAACCGATCAGCATTCCGTAATATACATTGCTTTTAACAGCAATAATCATAATTGCGGCTCCTATGGCGGAAAGTAAGAGACCATAAACGATACTTTTCTTGTATCCCCATTTTCCGATTATGTCTATTCCTTTTATTGTACTAAAAATAAAAAGTAATAACGCACCAAGAAAATATGCTGTGTAAAAAGCAAAATCAATGAGCTGCGACTGAAATTGGTCGAGAGAAAAATAATTTTTACAAAACGGAATAAAAATACTGTTTCCTGCAGCAATAAAACCCCAGAAGAAAAACACCAAAATTAATGTGTAAAGAGCTGGGTAATTAGTTGGTTGAGTTGTTTTAGACATATACTATTATAAATTTCATAACAAATATAATTTTTTTCTTTGATTAACTGTGTTCTGCCAATGTTTTTTTTATTGTCTCAAAAGCTGACAATTTTAAGTCTTTCGGTGAATCTGCTGGTTCAAGAATGTCATTAAAGTATACTTTTACCTTCCCAGGGTAGCCTTTTGAATTATCAAAAGGAAACATTTCTTTCAAGCCAATAAAAGTAAAAACGGCAATCGGAGAATGATGTTTATATGATAATGTAAAAGCTCCGTCTTTAAAATCGTCCAAAACAATTGATGTGTCGTCAGGAACACCGCCTTCAGGAAAAATAACAATGCTGTTTCCTTCTTCCATTTTTTCGGCGCACCTTCTGTAGACGTCGGCGCGGCTTCTTGCACTGCTTCTGTCTACCATTACACAGATTCTTTTGTAGATAGTTCCGAAAATCGGAATTTTTACCAGCTCTTTTTTGCCAACGTAGCAAAGCGGATGATTGGGAAACAGAATGCATGGCAACATAATGTCCATAATAGAGGTATGGTTGGAGATCACAACGTACTGTTTGTTCTTATCAATTTTTTTATCGGTAAGGTTAATGAGCTCATATCGGAGTCCCATTCCGAAAAACATACCGAAACACCATAATCTGATGAGCTGATAAGCATATTTGTAATTCTTTTTATTAAAAGACAGCAGATAAACTGGTATTCCCAGAATAATCGTCAGTACAAATGCAAGAATGAAAAGCCATCCTCTCCAGAGGTAATTTAAAATTTTAGTCACAAATCAGCCGTTAAATATTATTTTTTTTTTCACCGAATAATTAAGAATAGAAACCAGCAAAATTGCGGCAATTTTACTGATCATTTCCGGACTCAAGGTATAAAAAATTAAATTGATATTATCTTTGAAAATATAGCTGTAAAATACCTGAAAAAAGCTTAAGCTTAAAATTGTGGAAATAAAAGATACTACCATAAAATATAAAAACTCTTTTTTTTTAGAGTGTTTTCCTCTCTCAAAAACAAACCATATACTCAGAAAATAATTGAATAAAATTCCGCATGTTGTAGACAGGATATTGCTGAAAGGATAGTGTATGCCATGAAAATTCTGCTCCTGAGCAAGCATTTGTGGAAGGTAAATACTGAAAAGTTTGAAGCTTCCAATTTCTACTACCGCACTCAGTCCGCCGGCAACAATAAATAAAAACACCTGTTTTTGGCGCAGAAGTAATGCTCTCATTGTTTTTTATAATACGCAAATTTATAACTATATGTTAAACAGTGAAAAAACTTGTTAATTTTTTTTTTAGGATGAAAATAATTTCTAATTTTAATTTTCAGAACTGAGGAAACTAAACCTGATAAAAAATTCATTTTCAACTTTTTCTGTTGATGGTCTTTCTATCTTGTAATGAATGATTGAGAAATATTTTCATAATTTTTCACACAACACAATAATCAATCTTTGTATGAAATCTCAAAACAAATACAGAAAATTTCAGCTTCACCAAAAAAATATTGAAGCTCTTGGAAAGGAAAATTCACGTTTTAAAAGGGTATATTCCGAATACGAAAATATGTCTGATGATCTCTGGAATTTAGAAAACTCAGACAGCAGTTCTGTTCCTGATGATTTTTTAGAAGCCATTCATTTGCAGACTTCTTATCTGGAAGAAGAGATAGAAGACTGGCTCATTCAATTTGGTCATCATGATCATGAAGTAAAAAGCTGAAGTTAATCATAAATATATTTGCAGAGTCTGTTTGTAGGGTTTAATTAAAGATAAATTCATAATTTAGCCCTCTTAAAAAAACAGAAATATGGTTGCTATTGTTGATGGAGGCTCTACCAAATGCGATTGGGTAATTTTAGATGATTTCAATAAAATTTTTCTTAAAACAGAAACCATAGGCTTCAATCCTAATAATATTGCAGCAGATCTTATTGTACCTGAGATTGAAAAAAACATCAATCTGAGTTCTGTAAAAAATTCTATTACCAAAGTTTTTTTCTACGGATCGGGTTGTGGTGTAGCAGAAAATTGCGCAACTATAGAAAGAGAGCTCAAAAAATTCTTTCACAAAGCAGAAGATATTGTTGTAAAAGAAGATCTTACTGCGGCGGCGTATGCAGCGTACAATGGTAAGCCTGCAATTGTCTGTATTTTGGGAACGGGTTCCAATTCTTGTTTTTTTGATGGTGAAAAAGTAAAGATAAAGCTTCCTTCGCTCGGTTTTCTAATGGGCGATGAAGGCAGCGGAAGTGCAATTGGAAAGCAGCTCGTCAGAAGATTTTTCATGCAGAAGCTGCCGCAGGATCTTCATGCGGAGTTTGAAAATACTTATCATTTAACAATAGAAGAAGCACTCAAAAATATGTATCACAGCTCCAGACCCAATGCATATTTGGCTGATTTTAATAAATTTGTGGTCGAAAGAAAAGAGCATCCGTATTTCAGCCGGATGGTTTCGGAAGAGATGAAAAATTTCTTTGATTATCAGGTGCTTCCTTACGAAGAATCACAAAATGCCGAAATCAACTTTATCGGCTCCATCGCTTATTATTATGAAAATATTTTACGTTCTGCAGCAGCAGAACTCAATCTCAATGTGGGACATATCGTTCAGAAACCCATCGAAAGTCTCGTGAATTACCACATTAAATATATACTTTAAAAAAAAGAAAAAATTTATGTCAAGCAAAACCAATCGTGACGAAGCAAAATTCAATCAGGCAGCGTTAGATTATCATAAAGCGGAGCCCAAAGGAAAAATAGAAGTTATCCCTTCAAAGCCACACTCTTCTCAAAGAGATTTATCACTGGCGTATTCTCCGGGTGTTGCAGTACCATGTATGGAAATTCATGATAAGCCTGAAACGGTGTATGATTATACAGGAAAAGGAAATTTGGTAGCCGTAATTTCAAACGGAACAGCAGTTCTTGGTTTGGGAGACATTGGAGCCGAAGCTTCAAAACCGGTAATGGAAGGAAAGGGACTTTTGTTTAAAATTTTTGCCGACATCAATGTTTTTGATATTGAGATTAACGAGAAAGATCCTGAGAAATTTATTCAGATTGTTAAAGGAATTGCTCCTACTTTCGGCGGAATCAATCTGGAAGATATCAAAGCTCCGGAAGCTTTTTATATTGAACAGAAACTTAAAGAAGAGCTTGATATCCCTTTAATGCATGATGATCAGCACGGAACGGCAATTATTTCTGCAGCTGCCCTGATCAATTCTCTTCAGATTGCCAACAAAAAAATTGAAGATGTAAAAATGGTCGTTAACGGAGCAGGAGCTGCGGCAATAGCTTGCACCAATCTCTACATTTCTTTAGGTCTAAAGAGAGAAAACATCCTGATGTGTGACAGCAAAGGAGTGATCAATCACAAAAGAGAAAACCTTACTCCGGAGAAAATAGATTTCGTTGCCAATACCGATATTGATACGCTGGAAGATGCGTTAAAGGGTTCTGATGTTTTTGTCGGACTTTCTAAAGGAAATGTAATGACGGCAGAAATGCTGAGCAGCATGAATGAAAATCCTATCGTTTTTGCATTGGCAAATCCAGATCCGGAAATTGCATATGATTTGGCTATTGCTACCAGAAAAGACGTGATTATGGCAACAGGACGAAGCGACTTTCCTAATCAGGTCAACAATGTTTTGGGTTTCCCTTATATTTTCCGCGGAGCTTTGGATGTTCAGGCAAAGGGCATCAATGAAGAAATGAAACTGGCAGCCGTTCATGCGATTGCAGATTTGGCAAAAGAACCTGTTCCTGAAGCTGTTATTTTAGCTTATAATTTAAAAAGTCTTCAGTTTGGAAGAGAATATTTTATTCCGAAACCATTTGATAACCGTTTGATTACCAAAGTTTCCTGTGCAGTGGCAAAAGCAGCTATCGAAAGCGGTATTGCAAGAAAGACAATTGCTGACTTTGATGAATATGAAAACCAGCTTCTCGACAGAATGGGAAGAGATGAAAAACTGGTAAGAATGATGCAAAACCGCGCTAAAGCCAATCCGAAAAGAATCACTTTAGGGAATGCAGAAGAATATAATGTGCTGAAAGCAGCCCAGATTTTGTATGAAGAAGGAATTGCGCATCCTATTCTTTTAGGAGACAAGAAATATATTAAAGAACAGATGGAGCGTTTCGGGATTCAGCTTGATTTGCCGATTGTAGATCCGAGTGATGATGATCAGAAAGAAAACCGCAAAAAGTACAGAGAAACCCTTTGGAAACTTCGTCAGAGAAAAGGAATGAACGAATATAAAGCGAAAAGATATGTTCGTCAGAGAGATTATTTTGGACCTTTGATGCTGAAACATGGTGATACCGACGGATTGATTATCGGATTTTCCAAAAACTACACTTCAGTTTTACGCCCTGTACTTGAGATCATCGAAAAAGACAAAGGAGTAGATAAGGTGGCTGCCATGATGATGATCTTATCTGAAAAGAAGCCGATTTTCTTTGCAGATACTTCTATCAATCAGAATCCCTCTGCGGAAGATCTGGTGAATATTGCTAAAATGGCTGAGTTTACGGTGAAATCTTTTGCTATTGAACCAAGAATTGCGATGTTGGGATTTGAAAACTTTGCAGCGATTTCCGAAACTTCCAAAAAAGTGGCAAAAGCGGTAAATATCCTTCATGAAAAATATCCGAAAATGGTTGTTGATGGTGAAATTCAGCCTGACTTTGCGATGAATGCAGATCACCTCAGCGATTATCCGTTTTCAAAGCTTGGAACCACTCCGGCAAATACCTTTATTTTCCCAAATCTGGAGTCTGCCAATCTTTCTTATAAAATCATCAGAGGAATGAAAGTTGCTCAGGTGATCGGACCTATCTTGATGGGACTTAAACAGCCGGTTCACGTTCTTCAGATGCGCTCAAGCGTAGATGAGATTGTGAATTTGGCTACGGTTGCTGTGTTGGATGCTCAGAGAAGAGAAGCGAAAAAATAGTTTCTTTTAATTATAAATAAAATGCGTATGTTTTAATAATCATACGCATTTTTTATTTTCCGGCTTTTTTCAGGATTTTACACTTGCTAAATTTATTTTAAAACGGTTTTCGGAGTTTAATGTTTTTGTGCTCTTTTGTTGAAGGAGTTGTTTAAAAAAAAGTTAAATACTATTCTTGTTTTAAATGAATCTATAACTTAGTTTAAATTACTATATTTGGGAGTTATAAAAATAGATAATGATATTTTCTTTACAGGGCATCGTACAGGAGCTTACTCCTACCTATGCAGTAATCAACGTAAATGGGGTTGGCTACTATGCAGGAATCAGCCTGATGACTTCACAAAAACTGACTTTACATAAAGAAACCTTCCTTTTTATCCAGCAAATCATCCGTGAAGATGCGCACTTGCTTTTCGGTTTTCATTCACGAGCTGAAAAAGAAATGTTCAATCTTTTGATCAGCGTAAACGGAGTAGGAGCGGTGTCAGCTTTAATATTGCTTTCAACTTTAAGTCTTCACGAAATTGCGACGGCAATCCTTTCCGGAAACAGCGCAGTGATTCAGAAAGCCAAAGGAATAGGTGCAAAAACAGCAGAGAGAATCATTGTTGATCTGAAAGATAAAGTGCAGAAATTCAGCAATGCAGAGGATAATATTTCTTCGGTGGCAAATAATAAAATCAAGGATGAGTCGTTATCTGCTTTAGAAGTTTTAGGTATTCCTAAAAGAGCCAGTGAGAAAATTGCAGATCGTATTTTAAAGCAAGATCCGGAAATTTCTGTGGAAGAATTGGTGAAACAAATTTTAAAAAATATTTAAATTCTTGGTGAAAAATAATAAATTTCTCAGCATATATATATTCTTGTCTCTTTTATTTTATTCTGTAGATCTATTGGGACAGGAACCAAACCAACAGGGTTTTTCTATCCGGAAAAACTACGAAGTGACAGATCCTACTTATTACGAAGGTTACTATGACATCAAAACCGGGATGTATTACGTATATCCAAAGGTTGGGAATACGGTAACGGGTCCGCCTACTGCTATGTCACCGGAAGAATACAAAGAATTTATGCTTGCAGAGCAATCCAGAGCATTTTATAAAGATAAATCTGACCGCTATAATCTGATGTTCAGAAAAGACAAATCTGATGCGGCAAAAAAAGGTTTAATTCCGTCCCTTACAATCAATAATAAACTTTTTGAATCTATTTTCGGAAGCAATAAGATTGAAATTATTCCTTCGGGGTATGCTTCGTTTGATTTTGGAGGATTGTATCAGAAGATTGACAATCCAATGATTCTTCCTCAAAACAGGACAAGCTTTACGTTTGATATTGACCAGAGAATTCAGTTGGGTTTACTCGGGAAAGTGGGAGAAAACTTACAGTTAAAAGCCAATTATGATACGCAGAGCGGTTTTGCATTTGAAAACCGGATGAATCTTGTCTGGCAGTCTAAAGGAACATGGAAAGATCTTCAGACAAAAGGTTTGGGAGATGTCAATAAACCCAATGCGGGCGGAGAAGATAAAATTATTAAAAGAATTGAGTTCGGTAACGTCAATATGCCTCTTGCAACCAGCTTAATCCGGGGTTCGGAATCTTTGTTCGGGATTAAATCCGAATTTCAGCTTGGTAAAACTTTCGGAACAGTAGTACTTTCCCAGCAACAGGGTGAAGCAAGAAATATTGTAGTACAGGGAGGAGGTACAATGAGTACTTTCAAGATCAATGCTTTGGATTATGAAGAAAATCAGCACTTTTTTATCGGACAGTATTTTCTGAATAATTATGATAATGCTTTACTCAATTATCCGCAGATCAATTCAAGAATTAATATTTCCAGAATGGAAGTGTGGGTTTTGGATCAGGGAAATTCTAATCTTGCCTATCAGAAAAGTATCATAGGGATCAGAGATTTGGGAGAGGGTGCATCCGGCTTACCAGATAATTCGCAGAACGGATTATATCAACAGGTAAATTCTGCTATTGGAACTCCAAGAGAACAGGGCAAAAATTATCTGCCGAATTTTCAGGGACAGACCTTTCCGGGAAGTGCCCAACCTTATGATAACGGAGAGCATTTTGTCTTCAATACTAAAGCAAGAAGGCTTGATGCTAATGAGTTTACGTTTCATCCGCAGTTAGGATATATATCTCTTAACCAAAGACTTAATGAGAACCAGCTTCTAGCAGTTTCTTATTCATTTACAGTAAACGGAACCAATCAGGTGTACAAAGTAGGTGAGTTTTCAGAAGAAAGTCCGGTCTTGGTTACCAAATTATTGAGACCTAACAATAAAATCAACGTTGAATCTCCGATGTGGGATTTGATGATGAAAAACTTTTATTCTTTAGATGCTGTACAGGTTGACCGTGACGGATTTATTTTAAATGTTTTTTACCGTGATCCTCAAACAGGAGGTAAGGTTAATTATTTACCAAATACTCCGGTTCAGGAAACCAATTTACTGAAACTTCTAAACTGGGATCGTCTCAACGTCAATGGCGATTTGCAAAGCAATAACGGAGTTTTAGGAGATGGAGTGTTTGATTTTGTAGAAGGTATTACGATTCGCCAGTCACAGGGAAGAGTGATGTTTACCAAAGTTCAGCCTTTCGGTTCGTACATGGCAGGTTTGGTTGGCAATAATCCGCAATATGTATTTGCCGATTTATATAATCAGCAGAAGCAGGTGGCAAGCCAAAGTAATCTTGCGCAGCGATATACTATTGAAGGTCGTTACAAAGGAGCACAGGGACAGGGTATTTCGCTTGGTGCGGTAAATGTTCCTCAAGGTTCGGTAAAAGTTTCTGCAAACGGCGTGCAGCTTACAGAAGGAATAGATTATACTGTAGATTATATGCTGGGAACGGTAAATATTATCAATGAAACAGTAAAACAGTCAGGTCAGGCAATCAATATTTCACTGGAAAATCAGCTGACGTTTAATACTCAGAGAAAAAGATTTTTAGGATTAAATTTAGAAAGAAGGGTAAGTGAAAACTTTATCTTTGGCGGAACGGTGGTCAATTACTCAGAATCTCCGCTTACTCAAAAAGTAAATTATGGTCAGGAAGCTGTAAACAATACAATGGCAGGAATCAATATGATGTATAACAATCAGCTGCCATTCCTGACGAGGCTTACCGATAAAATTCCCGGAATCAATACTGAAGCTCCATCCAACCTGAATTTCAAGATGGAAGGTGCCTATCTTATTCCTGGATTGAATAAAGGAACGAACAATCAGTCTTATATTGATGATTTTGAACAAACAACATCAAAAATTTCTTTAAAAGAACCTACAGCATGGAGTTTAGCTTCAAAACCTGAAAAGAATCAGGCAAATCCTATTTTTGCTGGAGCAGGAGCCAATGACAATCTTACCAACGGATACGGAAGAGGTTTGCTATCATGGTATAATATAGATCCGAGATTTTGGGGAGTAGGAGGAAGACCACCGCAGGGAATTACTCCGCAGTCGGTTTCTAATCACGCTTCAAGACGTGTGCAGTTTTCTGAGATTTTCAACAACAGAGATTTTGTTGCTGGTGAACAGACTTTTACCAATACGTTTGATATTTCTTATTATCCGCAGGAAAAAGGACCTTATAATGCCAATCCAAATACAGAAAGTACAGCTCAGCGATGGGCGGGAATTATGAGACCTATAAGTGTTTCCAATTTCATTAATTCCAACATTGAATACGTAGAATTCTGGATGATGGATCCGTATGCTGACGGTAATACATTGGGTGCGAATCCAAGATTATTGCTTCATTTAGGAAATGTTTCGGAAGATGTTTTGAAAGATGGATTAATGCAGTACGAAAATGGTTTGCCAACGGCAGGAAATCCTTCAAGCACGAGTTCTTCAAATTGGGGAGTACAGCCAAAGCAGCCGCCTATTTTGTATGCATTTTCTACAGAAGGAGCAGACAGAACCGCTCAGGATTTAGGTTATGACGGGTTAAGCTCAGAACAGGAAGCAGCAAGATTCGGAAACACATTTGTAAATCCGGTAACCAATCTTTCTGATCCGGCATTGGATGATTTTGTATTTTACATGTCAGATCAGTTTACAGGTAATCAATCATCTTCGTTAATTCAGCGATACAAATATTTCAGAGGACCGGAAGGAAACTCAAGAAGCAATTCTTTGGAAGTGGCAACACAGACCCCGGATGCAGAAGATATTAATAAAGATTATAATCTCGACCAAAGCGAAAGCTATAATGAGTATGTTGTAAAGTTGGATCCTGCGAATTTGGTACTGGGACAAAATAATATTGTTGATGTTAAGACTGTTCAGGCAACATTTCAAAACGGTGCTACGGATGATGTGAAATGGTATTTATTCAGGATTCCTGTATCTAAATATGCTGAAGCTGATGCAGAAGGAGAAAAAAGTCCATCTATTCTTAACAATGTTCGTTTTGCAAGAATGTTACTTACTGGTTTTGACCAGACTTCAACGTTGAGATTTGGTACAATGGATTTGATAAGATCTGACTGGAGAAGGTATACTAACCAAATTGCGAGTCCCTCTGTAACATCCGAGCAAGAAGGTATTGCCGGTGCATCTACTGCCGAACTTGAAGTGGGAAGTGTAAATATTGAAGAAAATGCCTTCAACCAGCCACCTTATGTACTTCCTCCAGGAATTGACAGACAGGTTTTGAGCGGCAATGCAGGGGTGCAAAGACAAAATGAGTCATCATTATATTTAAAAGCAACAAATATATTAAATCAGGCAAAGGGAGTGTTTAAAAATACCACTTTGGATATGAGAAGATATAAAAAGCTTAAATTGTTTGTACATGCACAAAATATTGATAATCCCGAAAGATCAAATTACGACCCTAATACAAAGTTTTTCATAAGATTTGGTAGCGATGCAACAGATAATTATTACGAATATGAATCTTCGCTAAAGTTTACTGCTAATACTGCAACGACTCCTTTAGAGATTTGGCCTATAGAAAATGACGTTGATTTTGATATTCAAGATTTTGTTGATGCCAAAATAAGAAGGGATCGTGATTTTCCTACAGGAATTATTCAAAGAAGAGAGGATATGAGTTTTGGAGACAATAATAAACGTATTTTCATAAAAGGTAGACCGTCTTTAGGAAATATTACTACAATAATGATTGGAGTTAGAAATAAAGGTGGTGGTACTGATGGTAGAGCTAATAATGTTGTACTTTGGGTCAACGAAATCCGCCTTTCTGAGATTGAAAACGATGGCGGTTATGCAGGAAATGCAAGTTTAAACTTTAATCTTGGAGATTTTGCAACAGTCAACACCAGTGCTTCCTATACCTCTGTTGGATTTGGTAATATTGATTCTAAGCCTGCCGAACGAAATCAGTCTACACAGTCTGCGTTTAGCATCAATACAGCAGTAAATGTAGATAAATTCTTACCCGAAAAAACAGGAATGAAAATTCCGGTTAACTATTCTTATTCACAAACTATTGAAGATCCTAAGTATAATCCTTTGGATACCGATGTGGAATTCAGCAAAGCTGCTAACAGGGAAGAGCTGAAAAAAGTTGCAAGAACATATACTCAGCAAAGAAGCATCGGGGTCGTTAATATGCATAAAGAAAGGGTAAAGCCAGACAGTAAGCCGAAATTTTATGACGTTGAAAACCTTTCTTTAACAACTGTTTATAACGATGACCATTATCGTGATATTTATACGAAGAAAAACTACCGACAGTATCTGAGAGGTTATCTGGATTATAACTACACCTTCAAACCGTGGGTAGTGAAGCCATTCAACAAAATGATCAGTGATACGGCAAAATCTACCAAATATCTGAGATGGATTAAGGAGTTCAATTTCAATCCAATTCCTACAAGATTATCTTTCCGTACAGAATTAGACAGAAATTATAATGAACTTGAGTTCAGAAATATTGATGCTATTCTCAGTGGAAACCTTAATGATGATTTTGCAGCATTAAAAAACAGAAATTTCTTCTTCGGATGGCAGTATGGATTAGGATTTAATTTTACTAAATCCTTAAAAATGGAAATCAACTCTGCTACAAGAACGCTTAATGATCATATAGACGTTAATACAATGGATAATTCATCCATATTTGGCAATATTTTCAGAGCAGGGAGACCAGTTTTATACAAACATAATGTTCAGCTTAATTACAGATTACCATTCCAACATCTTCCTTATTTAGATTTTATTGACGCTGAGATAGGATACGGATTCACGTATAACTGGAACGCCAGATCTACTGCACTTCTTACGAGCCCGGAAGGCAGTTTGGGGTCAATAGGTCAGAATACCAATATTATTTCGGCAAATGCTTCTGCAGATATTCCGAAGTTTTTTGGTCAGTTTAGTTATTTCAAAAAAATATCAACAACACTGCAAAAAAGAAAGCAGGAACAGGATTCTTTGAATAATGCTTATACGCAGGCGTGGGAGAAAAACAGATATGCTTATAAAAAGTATAAGTTCAAAAATAAACTCTCCCTCTTTCAAAGCGCTGCTTATCTTCTAACTTCCATGAAGCAGCTGAATGTGAATTATAACGAAAATAACGGAAGTGTAATTCCGGGATTGCTTTCTGCTCCAAACGGATACGGGTATGGTCAGACTTTAGGTGGTCCGTCTATTGGTTTTCTTTTTGGTTCGCAGGCAGACATCAGAAGACTGGTAATGGAAAGAGGCTGGGTAAGCGATTCTCCTTTTATGATTGATCCTTACGTAAAATTATCCACCCGTGAACTTCGGGCAGATTTACAGGTATCCCCAATCAATGATTTTAGAATAGACTTTAATGTACTGAGTACCTACAATAGGAATTTCTCGCATACAGGATTCAACTACAGAGATGATTTTGGCAATCCTAATCCTAATCTCACTTTCGCAAGTGATATGGTGGCATATTCCAATACGGTAGTTCTTTTAAATTCGTCCTTTAAAGAAAGCACTTATCTTTATCAGGCATTAAGAGCCAATGCTCAGATTATTTCGCAGCAGCTGGGAGGAAATCTTAATCAGAACGGATTTACAGACGGACACGATATTTCCAATGCTTATGTCTTGATTCCGGCTTTCCGTGCTGCAGTAGAAGGCAAGAGTCCCGAAAGAATAGGAAATCCTAAAAAAGCAGGGCTTCCGATTCCGAACTGGAGAATTATTTATTCGGGATTAAGAAATATTCCAATCATCAACGGACAGTTTAGTAAGTTTGATATTCTTCACAGCTACAGTGCAACGTATACTGCAACTGGTATTCAGTCAAATATTGATTATTTCAACAGCATTAATGATGTCAACAGTTCTCAGCGAGATGTAAACAATAATTTCATCAACCCTTATACCTTTGCACAGGTAGGTTATACTGAAGCATTTTCACCGCTTATCGGCGTAGATGTTACCATGAGAAACAATATGCAGTTTGGGGTGCAGTATAACAAAATAAGATCATTGATCCTTGGTTTGGTCAATCAGACACTTACTGAAGATTCCAACACAGAATATGTTGTAAGACTTGGATATATTGTGAGAAATTTCAGATTGGGCACCAATAATCAGCGAGGTGCAAGAGCGAAAGGGTCTGACCTCAACATCCGTGGTGATATTTCGTTAAGAGACAGCCGAACAAGTATTATGAATATTCTGTTGAATGATTCTCAGGTTACAGGAGGGCAGAGACTGATGAATATTAAGCTTTCAGCAGATTATAATGTTTCTGAAAACCTGAATTTAAGACTTTTCTATGAACAGATGACCTCAAGATACAAAATATCAACAGCGTTTCCGCTTTCCACGATACGCGCCGGAATTTCCGCAACATTTACGTTCGGTGATTCAGGAGGCTTCTAACAACTTCAAAATTCCTTTCCTTATAAGAAAGGAATTTTTTATATTTAAACTTGACAAAGAATAATATCTAAACGAATTTTCGTTATTTTGGAAAAAAAACAGCAATGCAAATTTCATCTACATCTATAGAAGATTATGTATCGAAGCTGCCTGAAGAAAGACAGGAAGTTTTTAAAAAGCTTTTCGATACAATCAAAAATCATTTACCGGAAGGTTTTGAAGAAAATATCAGTTATGGCATGATCGGATGGGGCGTTCCTTTAGAAAAATATCCTGCAGGTTATCATTGCACTCCCGGGTCCCCGCTTCCTTTTATTTCGGTAGCTTCACAAAAGAATTTTATTGCAGTTTATCACATGGGAATGTATGCAAAACCAGAACTTTTAAACTGGTTTACGGAAGAGTTTCCAAAACACTCTAAAAGAAAATTAGATATGGGCAAATCCTGCATACGGTTCAAAAAAATGGATGAAATTCCTTTTGAACTAATCTCCGAATTAAGTAAAAAAATGACTGTTGATGAATGGATCAGTTTGTATGAAGCCAATTATAAAAAATAAAATATTTAGCATTTTTTTTCTTTTCTGTTTATTGATTCTTTTTGCCGGATGCAAAAATTCGGTAAAATCAGGATTAAAAAATGGCGACCTTCTTTTCGTAACAGCAAAAGACAGCGGACTTTCGGGTGCAATCAACAATGTTACGCAAAAATCCGAAAATGCTTCTTTCGATCACATCGGAATTATACAAAAAGACAAAGGTGATATTTTTGTTCTTCATGCAGCACCGAAAGGAGGTTCGCAAAAGCAAAAACTGACAGCGTTTTTAGCTGATCAGAAAAATGACGGACAGAAAGTGATTCTTTACCGATTAAAGCCGCAATTTCAAAGAAGTATTCCTGATGCTATTGAGGCTGCCAATTCTATGTTGGGAAAACCTTACAACTTCAATTATATTTTAGATGAAAATTCCTTTTACTGCTCAGACTTTGTGGAAAGATCATTCAGGAAAGATCATGTTTTCAAGCTCGAACCTATGACTTTTATTGATCCTAAAACAGGTGAAACCAATTTGTTTTGGGAAAAATTTTATACCGAGAAAAACCTGAAAGTACCTGAAGGAGAGCCGGGATGCAATCCCAACGGATTGGCAGCTTCAGATAAAATTGAAAGAATAAAAGAACTTTAATTTAAAAAGGCTGTATCACAATTGAAAACAGCCTTTTTAAAATTTTCTATTTTGATTTTGAGGATTTCTCTAAATCTTCAAAATGTTTCTGATCATCCTCCATATTCCTTTTTCCATTCTTCAGCAACATCGCTCAGTGTATTGTAAAAATCTTCTCCGTACTTTCGGGTAATCGGATTTTTAAGAAACTTATATACCGGAACCTGAAGCTCTTTTCCTAAAGTGCAGGCATCGCTGCAAATCGGCCATTCATGGTAATTCAAAGCGGTGAAGGTAGAGTATTCGGTAACTCTTATCGGATAAAGATGACAGGAGATCGGCTTTTGCCAGTCAACAGCACCGTCTTCGTAAGCTTTTTCTATTCCGCATTTGGTAATTCCGTTTTTATCAAAGGTTACATAAGCGCATTCAGCTCCCTCAATCATCGGAGTTACGTACATTCCGTCCGAAGGATCTGTTGTCCATGTTCCCTGTTCGTCCAGAGCCTGAATTCCGGCTTCTGTCAGATATGGTTTTATTTTGTCATAAATGTTATCAAGAATTATCAGCTCATCTTTATCCAAAGGGGCTCCAACATCACCTTCTACACAGCAGGCTCCTTTGCATTTGGTAAGATTACACACAAATTCTTCAGCAAAAATATCTTCAGAAATTAATTTATCGTCTATTTGAATCATAATTTTAAATTTAAAATAAGTTGTTAAAATGATTTACAGCCTTAAAGGCAATTAAGCAAACAATGGTAAGCCACAGACAGCCTTCCTGCATCCAGTATTTTGGCAGAAATCTCATCATTCTGCTTAGGATAATCGTTGCCGGAAAAGCAAGAAGCAGGAGGTACTCATAGCTCTTGTCCATATATAAAATAATGCTGATAAGCTGTGCGAGCGAAAACACCAGAAGAAATGTGTATTTGTATCTGCTTACGGGGCTTTTGCTGTTATAATGTTTAAAGTGGTCATATACGGAGAAAATCAGCATCAGCAGAATAGGGATCAGAGGAAATAATTCTGTATAGTGTGTTACCATTTTCATTTTTCCAAATGGTATATAAGCGTTATTCCATTCATTAAAATGAAGAAAAAACATCACCGAAAAATAGCTCAGCGCAATCAGGATGATTCCGAGTAAAAATCTGAAAATATTTAATCCCACTCTTTCAGAGGTTACGATGAGGTGAATGAGTACAAAAAACATCATTGGCCAGGTTGTAGGAAGAAAAACAAAATTGAGCGCAACAATAGATCCTACCAAAACGTATGATTTTTTTCTTATATCTTCGTCTGTACTGGTTAGAAGAAGCAAAATAAAAGAATTGGTAAGCAGCGCAACGGCAATTCCCAGATCCAGACTGCCATCATAAAGTCCGAAAACGAAAAATGTGTACAGGAAAAGAGGAAGATGTGTCTGGTAATTCAGTTTTATAGCATTGAAACAGAAATATCCCAAAGCAATTCCAATAAAAGTAATTCCGGCAATAACAGCTTCGGAAGTATTGAAATTCAATATGTTAAATAGTATTACGATTAAAAGAAGAAACCCAATATAAACAGGAATTGAAAAAATATTGCTTTCTTTTGAAAGTAATCTAAACATTTTTTATAAATTTGTGCAAAGTTAAATTAAAAAAGGAAAATAATGACGTCTTTCTTTCTATTCTTAAGCAGAGTTTTCAAATGGTCTTTCGGTTTTTTCGATACTTTTGGAAATGTACTAAACTGGATTTTATTCATCGTATGCTGTGTGCTTTTTACATACTGGTGTTATGTGCTTGTGGTAACGCTTGGAGGCGACAAAGACAAAGAATATTATTCTCCAACAGAAGGAAAGCATCCTTATTACGATCCTAAGATCTTTAAAAACGAAGGTTAATTAATTGGTTATATAGAAAAAGACCGGTCAATATTTCTTTGATCGGTCTTTTTTATGCGGCTTTTATTATTCTCTTCAGTTTCAGTCGTGGATAGGAAGCACCAACACCGGTATTTTTGAACTCTTGGTCAAACCTTTGGTAAGACTTCCTACAAAAACATCGTAAATTCCGCTTCTGCCGTGAGATCCCATCACAATATAATGTGCGTTTTTCATTTCAGCATATTCCAGAATAATATCTTTTGCAATACCTTGTTTCAGAATATGCTCACAATCAACATTCTGAGCCAGAATTCTTTGGTTTAATTTATTAAGAAGCACCAGTTCTTCACGGATTTCATTTTCCTCAATTTCCGGAAAATACTGATATCCCATGTCGCCAATTGCAAAGCCGATATCGGTAGGAGCTACATGAATAAGGCAGATTTTACCATTTACTTCTTTAGCAAATTTTACAGCTCCGTCAATAAGCTGATCGGTTTTGTCACCAAAATCTACAGGTAATACAATATTTATCATAATCTTTGATTTGTAATTTTGTTCCTTTAAAGATAACAAAAAAACGGCCAAAAAAGAAATTTTACAGGTTATAAAATTCTTATATCCAAAGTTTTTTCATCTTCCAGATAGGCTTCAAGAATATCATTTTCAGAGACTTTTCCTACACCTTCAGGAGTTCCCGTGAAAATAAGATCACCTACCCTGAGAGTAAAATACTGCGAAACAAAGGCAATGATGTCATCAATCGCAAACATCATGTTTTTGGTATTACCGTTCTGCGCTTTTTCTTTGTTTTTCAAAAGAGAAAAATTGAGATTCTGTAGATCATAATTATCTTTTTTAAAGAAATTTCCTACCACTGCAGAACCATCAAAGCCTTTCGCCAGTTCCCACGGAAGCCCTTTAGATTTTAAGTCGCTCTGCAAATCTCTCGCTGTAAAATCTATACCCAGACCAATTTCTTCATAATGCTTGTGAGCAGTTTCTTTTTGGATGTATTTTCCTCCTTTTGATATTTTTACGACTACTTCCAGTTCGTAATGTACATCGTTTGAAAATTCCGGGATATAAAAATCATTTCCTTTTAAAACCGCTGTATCAGGCTTCATAAAAATTACCGGTTTGTCAGGAATGGCATTTCCCAGTTCTTTTGCGTGTTCGCTGTAATTTCTTCCTATACAGATTATTTTCATATGCAGATTTTATTTTGTTTTAAATACAGTATGTAAAATTATATTATCTTATGAGAGTTATTATCCAAATCAAGTGTTTTTTTCGGGAGCTGTTTCCCGCTTTCCGCTATATCTTTTGTTCCGCTTTGCTCCACAAAAGGATGCCGCTGCAATCGGGGCTATGAAGAGAGGAGTGCATAATTTTAAATTGTACATTTCAATATTTAAATGGGAAAAAAAATTATAGCAATTCACTTTCTAACCACCCCGTCAAAAATTTCAGAGAAATTTTGCCACCCCTCCAAAGGAGGGGAATTTTATCATCCAATCTTAAACTTATTTCCGCAATAATAGCACACGTAATTTTCGCTTGATAAAATAGAAATTCCAAAAAAACTGGTTGAGCTGTCGTCTTTGTAAAGGTGATTGGAGCCGCATTCCGGACAGACAAAATCAAAATCGGGATTCTCAATGGTATGTTCTACTTCAAGAGCAAAGTTTTCGTTTTCTTTATATTCACTCAGAATCTTTTCAGCTTCGTCAAAATCATTTTCAAAAACCTGCAGCTGAATTCCGCCAACAGCCTGGGAAAGCAGCCAATCCGACTGAATAAGCTGTTCGTTGGCAATAAAACTGTTGATGCCGTTTTCAGCCAGAATCTGCTTATCACGGTTGGCTTGCAGCGCAGTTTCGTAGAATTTAAACTTAACTAAATTATTCATGTTGAAATTTTTACTTTATTGCAGATCTTCGATTTGCAGAAGAATCATCTAAAATTTATTGGAAAGTTGTATTTTAGTGAAAACTTTTTTGGTGTATAAAGGGAAGTCAGCATTTTGCAACCATCCGAAATATCCGAGATCTTTTTGGAAAACTTCTTTCACCACCTGTCCTTTGTATTTTCCGAAAGCAAAAATTTCCTGATTTTTTGCGTTATAATGTATCATTCCCGCTAAATCGGCAAATTTATTCTGAGTCGAAAATTCGCTCAGTTCAGCAACTTCATTAGAAAGGTCGTCATATTTTCCGACCTGTGCGTCTAATACTTCAAAAGTTGCCAATACATCCGCTTCGGCAGAGTGTGCATTTTCTAATGTTTTTCCGCAATAAAACTGGTATGCCGCACTCAGATTTCTTGGTTCTTTTTTATGGAAAATCGTTTGTGCATCAACCAGTTTGAATTTGTTTAGGTCAAAATCAAAATCTGCGCGAAGCAATTCTTCAGCCAATAAAGGAACATCAAAACGGTTAGAATTGAACCCTGCCAAATCTGCGCCTGAAATCATTTCAACTATTTTGGGAGCAATTTCCTTGAAAGTTGGTGCATCTTTTACATCTTCATCATAAATTCCGTGAATTTCGCTGCATTCTTTTGGGATGGGAACTCCCGGATTTACCTTCCACGTTTTGCTTTCTCTGGAAGAATCAGGATTCACTTTTAAGATGCATATTTCAACAATTCGGTCTTTTCCGATGTTGGTTCCTGTGGTTTCAAGATCAAAAATGCAAAGAGGTTTATGTAGTTTTAAGTTCATTTGTTTGTAAGTTATAAATGATGAGTTATGAATGATGAGTTTTAGAAGTGATTAATTTATCAGACTCAAAATTGATAATTATTTAAGTTGTTTCTGGAATATTAAAGAAATTACGATATAATAGACAATTACTAACGGAATCCCAACAAATTTAAATATAAATAAAATTAGAATTGCTCCGATTAACAAAGCCAGTTTGGGATAATTATCCTGCAGTTTCATTGATTTGAATTTCATGGCAATCATTTTTATTGGACTGACCAAGAGCCAAGAACTTATAGCTGTTATTGCTGTTAGAATTAAAACTGAAGCTGAATTTTTATCAAAGGCATAGTTGGTAAATGGGAAATATGGAGTTGTTAAAATGTAAATTCCAAAAATCAAAATCGTATTTGAAGGTGTATTCAGACCTTTAAAATAATACTTCTGATCTTCATCCAGATTAAAAATAGCGAGCCTTAAACAGGAAAATAATGTGATAAAAAATCCGAAATATTTAATGTCAAAAGGAAGCGAGGTTCCGAAAACTTCATTTCCGAACGGTTCAAGCATTTTAAACATCGCCAATCCGGGAATCAATCCGAAACTTACCATATCTGCCAAAGAATCAAGCTGGGTTCCCAAATTGGAATTGGCTTTTAAAGCCCGGGCTACAAATCCGTCAAAAAAATCCAAAACCAGAGATAAAACAATGCAGACAGCGGTTGTCTGATAATCACCTGTCATCAAATGTACAGCACCAACACAGCCTGAAAAAAGATTTCCCAGCGTGAGTGCATTTGCCAGATTATTTTTAATAAAATTCATGGGAACAAAATTACAGTTTTTAAAAACTTTAACCTTAATTAATGTGAAGTAAAAATTAACTTGCGATGAATTTAACTTAAATTTGCACAGCGAAAATCATTCATCAGCTAAAATTAAGTTTCTGATGTTTTCGTCTTTAAAAATAACGATGTATTTAATGAAATTTTTTAAAGAATTCAGAAAAGAGGAAATCCTGATCCTATGTTACAGGATTTTTCTGGCATTTGTCTTTTATCAGGCAGCAAGAATTTTGTTTTGGTTTTTCAATAAAAATTTAATCAAAGTAGAAAGTGTTTCAGATTATCTGAGTCTGGCTTTTCACGGGATTGCATTTGATCTGACTGCAATTTTGTACGTCAATTCATTATTTATTTTTCTAAGCCTAATTCCTGTAATTATTAATACTGAAAGAGGGTATCAGAAATTGCTTATCTGGCTGTATTTTATTACCAACGGAATCGCTTATGCCATGAATTTCGGCGATTTTGTGTATTATAAATTTTCTCAGGCAAGATTGACATCGGCGGCTTTTCAGGTGGCAAAAAACGAGACTAATATCCTTAAAGTTTTTACTGTTTCAGTCGCAGAACATCCTTTTGTGATCATTTGGTTTGTTATTTTGATGTTTTTATGGATTTTCCTTTACAAAAAGTTCAAAATAAGCGAGCAGAAACCTGTGAAGCTTGTTCCTTACTTTGTTTGGTCTGTGGTGACTTTGTGTATTTCTGCGGTTCTGATTGTTGGCGGAATCAGAGGAGATTTCAAACACAGCACAAGACCAATCAACCTTGTGGATGCCAATAAGTTTGTGAAAAATCCTTTGCAGGGAAACATTGTTCTTAATTCTACTTTTTCGTTTTTCAGAACATTGGGAAGTAACAATTTTAAAGAAGTGTATTTTGTTGATCAGCAATTTATTGATGAAAATATCAATCCCTACAAAACTTATAATAGAGAAGTTCAGGACAAACCTAATATTGTTATTTTCATTGTTGAATCTTTTGGAAGAGAATATTCGGGAGCATTTAACAGGGATAAAAACATAAAAGAGTATGTTTCTTACACTCCTTTTATTGACAGCTTAGCGAATGAAAGCCTTATTTTCCCCAATACTTTTGCCAATGGAAGGCAGTCGATACACGGGATGAGCAGTATTTTAGCAGGAATTCCGAGTTTAACAGATGCTTTTACAAGTTCACCTTATTCCAATCAGAAAATTCAGTCGATTGTATCGGTATGTAACGATCTGGGATATGATACTTCTTTTTATCACGGCGCACCCAATGGTTCAATGGGTTTTATGGGTTTTGGAAATATTCTGGGCTTCAAGCATTATTTCGGAAAAGACGAGTATCATGGTGATCAGGATTTTGACGGAATGTGGGCAATCTGGGACGAACCATTTCTGCAGTATTTTGCCAAAAATGTAGGGAAAAAGCAGCCATTTATGGCTACCGTTTTTACAGCTTCATCACATCATCCTTTTAAAATTCCTGAAAAGTACAACGGTAAATTTAAAAAAGGAAACATTCAAATGCATGAGCCAATGCAATATACGGATTATGCCATCAGACAGTATTTTGAAACCGCTAAGAAACAGCCGTGGTTCAAAAACACCATTTTTGTTTTTACAGGAGATCATACCAATCAGGTTTTTTATCCGGAATATGAAAAAGCGATGAACCGTTTTGCTGTTCCGCTGATGTTTTATTCTCCTGATCCTGAATATCAGCTGAAAGGTATTAATGAAGAATTAGCACAGCAGATTGATATTTATCCTACTTTGGCAGATCTGATTGGATATAATAAGAAAATCAGAAGCTGGGGAAGAAGCCTTGTAAGCGAAAATAAGTACGTTCCTATTATTGTAAATTCAGACGGGAGTTCTGAACAGTTTATTTATGGTAATTATATCTATCGTTTTGATGGAAAAGAAATCACCGGGATTTATCATAAAACTGATTTAGGCTTTGAAAAGAATTTAGCAGATCAGATAAAAACTCCTGAAACTGAAAAGGGTAAACAAGTGGCTAAAGCGTGGTATCAGGATTATATGAGCCGTGTGATTAACAGAAAATTAAATTGATTACAAAATAGAGCATCAATAGATTTTTTTTTATTGAAAAAGCGGTATATCTATTGTTATTTATGTAAAGAATAGCAAAATTGTTTGTCTCTTTAAAAATTATTTCTATTTTTAACTAATCAATCATTTATTAATCTATAATTAAAATTAAACAGAACTTATATGAAAAAATTATTAGCAACCTTAGTATTTTCTTTATTCGGCGTAATGTCTTTCGCACAGATTGAAGGAAAGTGGAAAACTATAGATGACGAAACTAAACAAGCTAAATCTATAGTAGAAATCTATAAAAAGTCCGACGGGAAATATTACGGTAAGGTTTCCCAGTTACTGATAAAGCCTGCAGATCCCAACTGCTCAGGATGTAAAGATGACAGAAAAGGAAAACCGATCTTGGGAATGGAAATCATCAGAGGTTTAGCAAAAGACGGAAGTGAATTTACAGGAGGTACCATTACTGATCCTAAAACCGGAAAAACATATAAATGTACTATTACAAAAGATGGTGATAAACTTAATGTAAGAGGATATATGGGCTTTTCTCTTTTAGGTAGAACTCAGGTTTGGCAGAAAGTGAACTAAAAACTTTAAAATCCTTATTAAAATACAAGGCAATTCAGTAATGAGTTGTCTTTTTTTGTAATATAAATAATAAAAATACTATTTTTGTACTCTAAATTTTTCAAATAACTATGGCAGAATATACTTTTCGTGAGGTAATTGCACAGGCAATGAGCGAGGAAATGCGTAAAGACGAATCCATTTTTCTAATGGGAGAGGAAGTAGCAGAATACAACGGTGCTTACAAAGCTTCAAAAGGAATGCTGGATGAGTTTGGTGCTAAAAGAGTGATAGATACACCCATTGCTGAGCTTGGTTTCACAGGTATTGCAGTAGGAGCAGCGATGAACGGCAACAGACCGATCGTAGAATTTATGACTTTCAATTTCTCTTTGGTAGGTATAGATCAAATTATTAATAATGCTGCAAAAATCCGTCAGATGAGTGGCGGTCAGTGGAATTGTCCTATTGTTTTCCGCGGACCTACAGCTTCAGCGGGTCAGCTTGGAGCAACGCATTCTCAGGCTTTTGAAAACTGGTTTGCCAACTGTCCCGGTCTGAAAGTGGTGGTTCCTTCTAATCCTTATGATGCAAAAGGTTTACTTAAAACAGCTATTCAGGATAATGATCCGGTAATTTTTATGGAATCTGAGCAGATGTACGGAGATAAAATGGAAATTCCTGAAGAAGAATATTACTTACCTATCGGAAAAGCAGACATCAAAAGAGAAGGTACAGATGTAACATTGGTTTCTTTTGGTAAAATCATGAAACTGGCAATTCAGGCAGCTGAAGATATGGCTAAAGAGGGTATTTCTGTTGAAGTTATTGATTTAAGAACGGTTCGTCCGTTAGATTTTGATACCGTTTTGACTTCTGTTAAGAAAACAAACAGACTTGTGATTTTGGAAGAAGCCTGGCCTTTTGGTTCTGTATCTTCTGAGATTACTTATATGGTACAGCAGAAAGCATTTGATTATTTGGATGCTCCGATCAAAAGAATTACAACTCCGGACGCTCCGGCACCTTATTCTGCAGCATTATTCGCAGAGTGGTTTCCGAAACTTGAAAAAGTAAAAGAAGAAATCAAAAAAGCAATGTACGTTATATAATTACCGCAAGATTATAGAGAAAAACTTCCGAAAGGAAGTTTTTTCATTTATACTATTCATAACTAATATGAGGAAGGGTCATAATTTTGATATAAATTTGCGCCTTTAAATAATTAGCTGAAATGTCAGAAGTTACAGAAGGAGGTCACCATTTTGATCTTAAAAAGCTTTCATTTGTTGGAGTTATAGTTTCTCTGGGAATTGTATTTGGAGATATTGGTACTTCACCGCTTTACGTAATGAAAGCTATAGTAAATGCAAGAAAAGAAGGTGCACTTATGCCTTTTGATGAATATATTGAAGGAGCTTTATCCTGTATCATCTGGACATTAACATTGCAGACAACCGTAAAGTATGTTATTATTGCTTTAAGAGCTGATAACAAAGGAGAAGGCGGAATCTTATCTTTATACTCTCTGGTAAAAAGACTTAAGAAAAAATGGCTGTATGTCATCGCAATTATAGGAGCCTCTACATTGGTTGCAGATAGTGTCATTACTCCTTCATTAACGGTAATGTCTGCTATTGAAGGCTTAAAGATCTACAATCCCAATACGCCGGTAGTTTACATTACATTAGTCATTCTATTTGTTGTTTTTCTGGTTCAGCAATTTGGAACCGCATCTATCGGGAAATTTTTTGGTCCTATCATGGTTACCTGGTTTGTGGTATTAGGCGGATTTGGAGCCATGCATATTTTTGATCATTTAGAAATATTAAAAGCATTCAACCCGATGTATGCGTACAACCTTATTACTCATTCTCCAAGTGCAATTGTAATCATGGGGGCGGTTTTCCTTTGTACGACTGGAGCGGAAGCTTTATATTCTGATTTAGGACATTGCGGAGCAAAAAATATTCGGGTAAGCTGGATTTTCGTGAAAGTAATGTTGATTCTTAATTATTTAGGTCAGGGAGCGTGGCTTCTGGATAATTATCAGAAAGTTTTTACAGGAGTGAATCCGTTTTTTGGAATTATGCCTGAATGGGCGGTTTTGCCTGGGGTTGTTTTAGCTACAGCAGCGGCAATTATTGCAAGTCAGGCCGTTATTACCGGTTCATTTACCATGTTTTCCGAGGCAATGTCTATTTCATTCTGGCCCAATCAGCATATTGAATATCCTTCGGGAATAAAAGGTCAGATGTATATCCCAAGAATTAACTGGGGATTGATGTTTCTGTGTTTTATAGTTGTTCTTTACTTCCAGAAGTCAGAACACATGGAAGCGGCTTATGGTTTAACGATTACCATTACAATGCTGATGACGACAATTTTGCTGACGTACTGGCTAAGCCGAACCAGACTCAATAAAATTTTTATTTTTGGATTTGTTGCGGTATACCTTACAATAGAATCAGGTTTTTTCTATGCTAATGTTCTGAAGTTTTTTGACGGCGGATGGCTTACAATTGTTCTGGGAGGATTCATAGCAGTATGTATGTATGCATGGTACAACGGAAGACTACTGAAAGCAAACTTTACCAACTATGTTAAAATTGATAAATATGTCTCTATCATAAAAGATATGAAACTAGATGAGACAATTCCGAAATATTGTACCAATCTAGCCTACTTAAGCAGAGCAAAACGTCATGATGAGATTGAATCTAAAATCATATATTCTATCATCAAAAAACAGCCGAAAAGAGCAGATCATTATTTTATTTTAAGTATTGTAAATCAGGAAGATCCTTATACATTCAAATACAGTATTGATGAAATTCTGCCGGGAACGATCTATAAAATCAATTTTCTTTTAGGATTTAAAGTAGACAGAAGAATCAATGATTATTTTAATATGGTGCTGAAAGACATGATGGCGGAAGGAACCATTCCGTCTAGAAGCAGCCACCCGTCATTAAGAGCTCACAATATTCCGCCAGATCTTAAGTATGTAATTATTGACAATACTTACATCAATGATATTCTTTTGACGGTTAAGCAAAAAATTACACTTAATATTTACAATTTTGTGAAATATATCGGAAGTGATGATTTTAAATCCTGGGGTGTAACCTCGCATAATGTCGTTGTTGAATCTGCACCGCTGACGGAAGAGACTATTTCCTCAAATAAGATACAGCAATCTGAATTTTTCAGATGTAAGTCATAGTTTTTAGGTTAAAAGAGAGGTAGCTTTCATTTAAATAAAAATCAATAAATTTGTAGTATAAATTTTTTAATGGATACTATACAAAAAGAAAAAAATATAACACTGATTAAGGATGTTTTACGTAATTACCTTTTGGAAAAGGGGTTTCGGAATACGCCGGAAAGGTATACAATTTTAGAAGAAATCTATAATATGGATCATCACTTCAACGTGGATGATCTGTATCTACTGATGATGCAGAAGAAATATCATGTGTCGAAAGCTACAATTTACAATACGATAGAAATTTTCCTTGATGCAGGTTTGATTCGTAAGCATCAGTTTGGTGAAAAAACGCTTACTTCTTCTTCGTACGAAAAATCTTACTTTGACAAACAGCATGATCATCTTGTGATTTACAAGAAAGACTCAGATAAAGAGATTGAGGAAATTATAGAATTCTGTGATCCCAGAATTCAGGGGATTAAAGAATCAATAGAAGCCGCTTTTGGTGTGAAAATTGATTCCCATTCGCTGTATTTTTATGGTACAAAGAATGACTGATCAATGAAAATTTTCCTTTTCACTTTTTTGCTGATAAGTTCAGCAATTTTTGCGCAGAACACAAAACCCGCAAAGCGGGATCCTTATTTGCAGAATCCTGTAAAAAATCAGCCTCCGAAAAGCAGTCCTGAAAACAGGATTCATATCATCAACGCAGATGAAATCAAAAAAGATACAAAGTACGACGGAAACAGATACTTTGTTGGAAATGTACAGATTGAGCATCAGGGTTCAATATTGTATGCAGACGAAGTCGTAGTTTATGATGCCGAAAATTTTGTAAGAGCAATAGGGAACACAAAACTTCAGAATTCTGACGGCTCGGTAATTACTGCTGCCGAAATGGAGTATGACGGCAATTCCCAGAAAGGAGTTGCTAAAAAAAACGTTGTTCTTACAGATCCGAAAGGAACTGTCATCAAAACTCAGACAATGTACTACGACAAGATGGCAAATCAGGCATATTTTAATACAGGAGGTACCATCTTTGACGGAAAAAGCACAACCTATACAAAATCTGCAACTTATTATTTGACGACAAGAGTGGTAGATCTTTCCGGAGATGTAAAAATTGTGGATAATGATTATACGCTGGAAGGAAGAAATGTTGTTCAGAATCAGAATACCAATATCGTAGATATCAATGGGTATACTGTAATAACGAATAATAAAAATCCTAAAAACAGAATTGTTACTGAAAAAGGAACACATAATCTGAATACCAAAGAGTCATTTCTTACAAAAAACTCCAAGATTTTTTATAATGATAAAATTCTTACAGGAGACGAAATGTACTACAATCAGCTGACAGGATTTGGCAAAGCGACCGGAAATGTAACCTTAGATGATCCTCTGGAAAAAAGGTATCTGAAAGGAGGGTATGGTGAGATCTTCGAAAAGAAGGATTCTGCAATGATGACCAAAAGTCCGTATGCGGTGAAAATCTTAGAAAAAGATTCTATTTATTATGCTTCAGAAAAAATTCTTTCTTATCAAAAGCCAGATTCTGCAGATATTACCAAAAAGAAAAGCTTTTTAAGAGCATTCCGAAAAGCAAGAATTTACAAATCCAATGCACAGGGAAGAGCAGATTCTATTGCTTTTAATGAAACTGATGGTATCATGCATATGTACACCGAACCTATTCTCTGGAGCGGTGAAAAACAGGTAACCGGAGATAAAATTGAAGCATATTTCAATACTGAAACCGAAAACATAGATTCTTTAAAAGTGATTGGAAATGCTTTGGCAATCAGCAAAGTGGATTCTCTTAATCTGGTTGATGAATTTAATCAGGTGAAAGGAAAGCTGATGACTGTTTATTATGAAGGGCGTGATATTAAAGAAGTAAAGGTTATCGGAAATGCACAGGCAATTACCTTCGCAGACGAAGAAAACAAAACGACAAAGAGGCAGGAAAGAATAGGAGTTGCTTTAACAGCCTGCGGAATTATTGGTTCTTTATTTGATGAACAAAAGCTTCAGATTATCTCATGCAGTATTGGTGCTACATCTACAATCTACCCAATGAGCAAAATAGAGCCTGAGAAAAGAAAGTTTTCTGACTTCAACTGGAATACCAAAGACCGCATCAGAAAATGGCAGGATATTCTTGTAGATACTCCAAATTATGAAGAGATACAATATATTCCAAATGACGGACTTTATAACAAAGCGAAAGAAGCAATAGACCGCGAAAAAGCGAAGGAAGAAGCTAAAAAACCGAAACGGGTAAGAAAATAATAGAAGAGATCAGTTTTACACTGATCTTTTTTAATGCCTATAATTTCCTTATTCCTCAAATCTTCTTTAGCTTTGCCTAAATTTTTCAGACAATGGAAATTCAAAAAGATTTTTTTAAATATCAGGCGCAGACAACGCCGTTTGCTGCTGGTTTTGAGGTAGAAAAAGCAGAAGGAAGCTATATTTACGGTAAGGATGGTAAAAAATATCTTGATTTTGTAGCGGGAGTTTCTGCCAATACATTAGGTCATTCACATCCAAAAGTGGTCAATGCTATTAAAGATCAGGCAGACCAATATCTTCATGTGATGGTTTACGGGGAATATGCTCAGGAAAAACCTGTTGAATTGTGCAGGTTATTGGCTGAATCTACACCAGATCCGCTGGAAGTAACATATCTCGTCAACAGCGGAGCAGAAGCGATTGACGGAAGTCTGAAACTAGCCAAAAGATATACGGGAAGAGAGGAGATTGTGTCATTTAAAAATTCCTATCACGGAAATACACATGGAGCATTAAGTGTTTCGGGAAATGAGTTTCATAAGAGGGAATTCCGTCCTTTACTGCCGATGGTTTCTTTTATTGAGTTTAATAATGAACATGATTTGGATAAAATCACTGAAAAAACAGCAGGTGTCATTCTTGAAACCATTCAGGGGGCAGCAGGTTTTTTAGTTCCGGATCAAAATTATTTAATTAAACTTAAGAAGAGATGTGAGGAAGTAGGTGCTTTGCTGATCTTAGATGAAATTCAGCCCGGATTTGGAAGAACGGGTAAGCTATTCGCATTTGAACATTTTGGAATTGTTCCTGATATTCTCGTTATGGGAAAAGGAATGGGAGGCGGAGTTCCGGTCGGCGCTTTTATGAGTTCAAAAAAAATCATGGAAACTCTTTCGCATTCTCCTAAATTGGGGCATATTACAACTTTCGGTGGAAATCCTCTTATTGCTGCTGCTTCACATGCTACTCTCAAAGAGATTCTTGAAAGCGGATTGATGAATGAAATTGATGAAAAAGAGAAGTTGTACAGAGAACTTCTGGTACATCCGAAAATTAAAAATATCAACGGAAAAGGATTGATGCTTGCTGTGAATCTGGGTACTCCGGAATATACATTGGAAGTGGCAAAAAAATGCATGCAAAAAGGACTTGTCGTTTTCTGGCAGCTCTACAGAAACGAATACCTTAGGATTTCTCCTCCGCTCACTATTTCAAAGGAAGAAATTACAGAAGGATGCAAAATAATTTTGGAAGTACTCAGCGAAAATTAATGAAATTTTAAGGTTATTTTACTTCCTGTTTCAATCATAATTTGATAGAAATACAATTTAAAATATTTCTGATAAATATCATGAAGATTATATAAAAAAGTAATAAGAATTTTGCGTAATAAAAAAATTAATTTATATATTGCGTGACGTTAAAAATATAGATATATGGCGAAACACAAAGTCCATTATGAGTTTCCAATGCATTGTTTGTCAGAGATTTTGTACGAATATCTTGCAAGCGCAGAAGGTCTGTCAGAATGGTTTGCAGATGAGGTAGTAGAAAAAGGCGATGATTTCTTTTTCAGCTGGAACGGAGGACCTGCTGAGAAAGCAACTTTAATCAGATATAAGCCTGAAAGTTTCGTGAGATTCAGATGGGAAGAAGACGAAGGAACGAAGCATTTTTTTGAAATGACCATTACAATTGATGATATTACTGAAGATTTGGCTTTAAATATTACAGACTTTTGTGAAGAAGGCGATGAAGAAGAAAATGCGCTTTACTGGGAAAACCTTATTGAAAATCTTAGAATAAAATTGGGAGCGGCTTAAGAAATAGCTGCGTTATATTGAACTGATAAAACTGATGGACGATTTATCGTTCATTATTTTTTTATAAAAAATTGTTATTTTGGAAAATTTATATTTCACATCAGAAAAGCCGGAACAGATCAACCGTGCTTTTCTTTCCGGGGACGCTGTTGAAGTTTCTTTTTTTGTAAGAAATTCTAAACTGGTTATGGAAGAAGAATGTTACTTCTTTCTGATGGCATCTATGAGAAAGATGAGACTGAATATTCCTTTAAGCTATACGCTGGAGTTTTTTCAGAATCTTTTTACTTCAAAAGTAATTGATGAAAGTGAAATTAAGAATGGTATCATCAATTTTATGGTGTACAGAAATTCTAATGGAATTACTCTTTCAAAATCTTCTGTTTCTTATTACTTTCAGGTAATTGAAACCGATGATGTTTTAGATATTCAGAAAAGACCTTTGGAGCTCGATTTAATTAAAGAAATCAACGTCAATAACAATCTTTTGAGCAATATAAGAGTACATTGCCCGGAGAATATTTATGCTGAAATCTATGCGCAGGAAAATGATTTGGATGATGTGATACTTTTAAATCCTAACAAACGAATTGCGCGTTCCACAAAAGGAAATCTTCTTTTTATGGAAGGAGATGTAATCAAAATACCAAAGCAGTCTGAAGGAGCTTATATCTCTCCGCTAATGGAAAATTTTGTAACCTATCTTCATAAAAATAATCTGGCGGATGTTCAGGAACATGAGATTATTGCCTTTGAATCTCAAAAAGCTGAAGAAATTCTCTTAATTTCTGATGAAAAAGGTCTTTTTTCTGTAAAGAAAATCAGGAACAAAACATTCGGAAGTGACCGTTTTTCAGAGCTTGTTGGCAGCTGGAAAAACAGTTTTCAATAAAATTGACAAACCCGGTAAACAACTTTTAGTCCTTTACCGGGTTTTATTCTGATAGACTCAGAAAAATGTATTTTAATTCTTTTTGGTGAAATCAATAATGCACCAATCCAGAATTTGTGTCAACGTGTCTCTTGTCAGAATAATTTCATTTGTTGAGCAATATTCAACCAACTATATCTATTTGCCCCTTGAAAAGTGATCAAATATCTTCATCATTATTTCTGCATCAATCAAAATTTTTTTGCTTTCTAGAGAAATAAATCAAGAATGCTCTTTAGTAGTAATACCGCTATTTAGCTTTATCAAAGAACGTGAAAAATTTCTTAAAAATTTGATAACAAAAATTTAAAATTTGTTAAATTTATATCGCTTGATTGTGAGGATGCCTATCAGTTGAGAGAAATATCTTCAGGTGCATTTGCCCATAGAAGAAATTCTCCGCCAAGATTCTGCATGATAGATTTCCATAATGTCTGATCGTTGGGTAAAGTATAATCCAGATTATACACTTCAACTACTGTCCATAGTTTTTTCTGTATTTCCTGTTCGAGCTGCGAAGATGACCAACCGGAATATCCGGAAAATATTTTAACATCCTGAATGCTGATTTCACTTTGCAAAACAGCATTGATGACATTTTCAATATCTTCAGTTAGATAAAACTCTTTGTTTATTTCGGTAAATTCTTCGGTGATTTTTTTTCCTTTAATAATAAAAAAGACTTTATCGTTTTCAACAGGGCCGCCATCATACACTTCAATAGGAAAATCAAAAAAACTTCTGAAACGGCTACTCATTGTACTGTTTTTCTTGTTAAGAATCAAGCCAAACGCCCCGTTTTCGGAATGATCAATAATCAGTACTACCGAACGGGAAAAAATATCTCCCGAAATATCAGGTGTGGAAATTAATATTTTACCTTTGTATGAGTAATTCATATTCAAATTTAATAAAAATAATTTATGGAAAACCTTCACGATAAAAGAAAAATCTATGAAAAATCTCAACTTATTGAAAGTGAGATTAAAGAGAATCCTATTGAGCAATTCAGAGACTGGTTTTTGGAGGCTTCTGATAATACTTCCATTTCAGAAGCTAATGCAATGGCAGTTTCTACAATAGAAGAAGACGGATGTCCCCGCACAAGAATGGTACTCCTGAAAGAATATACTTATGAAGGTTTTATATTTTATACCAACTACCAAAGCAGAAAAGGGACAGCGATAGAAAAAACACATAAAGCATGTCTTCATTTTTTCTGGCCGGCTTTAGAAAGACAGATTATCATAAAAGCTGATTTGGAAAGAATTGCTGAAAATTTGAGTGACGGATATTTTCATTCCAGACCTAAAGGCAGTCAGCTCGGAGCGGTAGTTTCGCCTCAAAGCCAGAAAATTCCGGACAGAAGTTTTTTAGAAGAAAAGCTGAAAGCATTGGAAAAGGAATTTGAAAGTTCTGAAGTTCCAAGACCTGAAAACTGGGGTGGATATATTGCCAAACCATACGAAATAGAATTTTGGCAGGGCAGACCCAACAGGCTTCACGACCGAATTATTTATACACTGGAAGGCATTGACTGGAAGACGGCACGCCTAGCTCCATAAAACGAAAAACCCCATCTTTTGATGAGGTTTTTTTTATAATCGTGAGATTATTTTTTCTTTTTTCCTGAAGCCGGCATGTTGGCAGCAGCAACAGCGTTAGATAAATCTGCACCAGCTTTGAATTTGGCAACAGTTTTAGCTTCGATGTTGATCGGTTTTTTTGTTGCCGGGTTGATTCCCTGTCTTGCAGCTCTTTCAGATACCGAAAAAGTACCAAAACCTACTAAAGATACTTTACCTTCTTTAGTTTTCAATGTATTGGTTACATTAGAAATAAATGATTCTAAAGCAGCCTTTGCAGCAACTTTTGTAATACCGGCATCTTTAGCCATTGCGTCGATTAGTTCAGACTTGTTCATAATTTTTAATATTAAAAGTTAGTTAGTTATAAAAGCAAATTTAAAACAATTTTCAAATTGTGCAAATAAATTATAAAAAAATTATTTTTTATTTTACGTTTACATAAAATTGATTAAAAATTGATAATTCGGATGTTGGCGAAAAATCAATGTTTCCACGAACTAAAATCATGCCAAGTGCTTATGTATATTGATGTTGTTGGTTTTAAAGCTCTTAATTATTAAATTATTAAATCCTTAATTATGTATTAAGTCTTTATTCATTTGTAGATATACTTTATAAATTCACTAAAATAATTTTGAATACGTTGATTTTAAATAAATTATTGCTGTTTGCCTGAATTGGGCGTATTTTCTTTTTTAAACCTTGTTTATTAAATATTATTAATAAATTTGCACCATGTTAATAGAAGTTTTTAAATCTAAAATTCACAGGGTCAGAGTTACGGCTTCAGACCTTAATTATATAGGAAGTATTACCATAGATGAAGACCTTATAGATGCCGCCGGTCTGGTTGTAGGAGAGAGGGTTTATATCGTAAATGTAAATAATGGTGAACGTTTTGACACCTATGTTATCAAAGGAAAAAGAAAATCCGGTGAAGTCTGTCTTAATGGTCCTGCTGCAAGGAAAGTTCAGCGTGACGACATCATTATTATTATTGCTTATGCGCAAATGAGTCCTGAAGAAGCAAAAGATTTTCAGCCTAAAATAGTATTTCCGGACGAAAAAACTAACCTTCTTACCTAAATAATGGAGAATAAATCAAACAAAACTATAAAATCTGTTCTAACAGTTATTATTTCGCTTGCTTTCGCAGGCTTTTTTTTGTGGCTTGCTCTTAAAGGTCTTGATTTTAAAGTTATAAAACAGTCTTTGGCAAAAGCCAATTATATGTGGGTTGCTTTCTCGGCAGTTTTTGCTTTTGCAGCCTATTGGTTCAGAGCAATTCGCTGGAATCTTTTACTGGAGCCGATGGGACATCAAATTTCAACTTCTAATTCATTATGGTCTTTATCCTTTGGTTATCTGATGAATCTTACTATTCCCCGAAGTGGTGAGTTGGCGAGAGCCACAGCGCTTTATGGTGTGGAAAAAGTTCCGGTAGATAAGTCTTTCGGAACGATTATTCTTGAAAGGGTTGTTGACTTGATCTGTATGATCATCTTTTTAATTCTTACTTTGATTTTTAAGTTTGATGCTATTATGTCTTTTTATGATTTTGTAATTGCTAAAAAAGATGAGAAAGAAGTATTTGTACCAAATTATTTTGAAAAAATAATGATTGATATAGGAGTTGTGAATTTTGACGATTTTTATTTCTATCTTAAAATGGGAATTGGTATAATAGTTTTGTTTGCAATTTTTATATTTTATAAGTTAAAAAAAGACTTACTGATTAAGATTGGTCGGGGTATTCTTCAAGGTTTATTATCAATATTCAAGTTAAAGCAAAAAGGTAAATTTATACTATATACAGTAGGAATCTGGATTTCTTATTACTTTGCCGCATATCTCGTTTGTTTTTCTCTGCCTGAAACTTCAGATTTTACTTTTGCTGACGGATTTTTCATTATTGTAGTGGGTACATTAGGAATGATTATCCCTGCAAGCGGAGGAATCGGAGCCTTTAATCTTGCTATGAAATATGGTTTTATGGCATTGTTTCTTTCTATGGGGAAAAGTGCAGAACTGGGCGGTGAAATGGGTTTGATCTATTCGTTTATTTCTCTTCCGCTTCAAATTGTCGTCATGCTGATAATGGGACTGATCTCTATTCCGATGCTGGCGAAGGCCAGAGCTAAGGTAACAGTATAAACCATTTGCCAGTAAAATAATAAAAACCGAAAAGTTCTACTTTTCGGTTTTTTATGTATGTAATATTTGATTACTTATTTTTGGGTTTTTCAACACCAATCCAAGTTTCTCCTTCTCTTTTTATCTGGCTCAAAGTAAATGTTTCAAAGTCATCGGTTTTATACTCAATATTATCTTTGTTTTCTTCAAACGGCATGATATAGAAGAAGTTTTTATCTGTTTTATCAGCTTTTGTACCCTTCTTTACGGTAGGCATGAATTTTTTCTTGAATGTATACTTTGGAAGATACTGTTTCAAAGACGCATAAAATTTTTTGTTGTCCTTCTCGTTAGGGATGATATCAACAATCTTATACTTGTCATTTTTCTTATCTACCCAAAGGTAATAATTGGTCTCTTCTCCTGTTTTTCTGTTTAAGGAAGCAAATCCGAAAAATTCCTTAGGAACCAGCTCTTTTATTCTTTCAGCATCAACTTTAGTGAAATATTCTCCTTGTGAAGGATCAACATAGGTTTCAAGATTGTAAAGAAGAATTTCGTTGTTTTGGAAATTTTTGTTTTTGAAATACTGATCCAGAGATAATTCTGCGGTTTTGCGAAGCTCTTTTCCTCTTTCATCCAGTTTTTTTGTTGGGTTTTGAGGGTTTACTTTTTTTACGAAATTATAAAGAACAACTGGTTTTACATCTGCCAAATGCGGGTAGGTCTTCAGCTTCTCAGCTTTTACAAGCCAGTAATACTGCTGATAATAATCGTCTTTTTCAGCTGGTTTTACGTTTTTATAAGTTAAAGCAAGTTTTTTAGAGCTGAGATATTTTCCGTATTTACCTTGTCCGAAAGCGAAGCTTACCGATAATAGAGCAAATAAAATAGTAATGTTTCTTTTCATTTTTAGGAGTAAAGATTTTTTATTTTTCAAATATAATTATTTATTAGATAATAAGTTTAATTGTTAGTTAAATTATCAAAATATTATTGCTTTTATTCAATAAAAAATCCTGTAAAGCTACAGGATTAATAAATATTTGGTTTTAATAAGAAGTTTCATGTACTTTTACGGCTCTTCCGCTTGGGTCATTCATCTTTTTAAAAGCCTCATCCCATTCCAGAGCAATAGGAGTAGAACACGCTACGGATGGAACAGAAGGAACAGTAGCTGCTGCAGCTTCACTCGGAAAATGTTCTTCAAAAATATTACGGTATCTGTACTCTTCTTTATTTTGTGGAGTATTTACAGGAAATCTGAATTTTGCATTAGTCATCATTTCATCAGTTACGTATTTTTCCGCAACATCTTTCAAAGTATCAATCCAGGAATAGCCTACACCGTCAGAAAACTGCTCTTTCTGTCTCCATGCAATAGATTCAGGAAGAAGATCTTCAAAGGCTTTTCTCAGAACCCATTTTTCAATTTTACCTTCTTCTTTTTTTATCATTTTATCTTCAGGATTTACATTCATGGCAATATCCATAAACTCCTTATCCAAAAACGGAACTCTTCCTTCAATTCCCCAGCTCATTAAAGCTTTGTTGGCTCTTAAACAATCATACAAATGAAGTTTTCCTAGTTTTCTGACTGTTTCATCATGAAATTCTCTTGCATTCGGAGCTTTATGGAAATAAAGATATCCACCGAATAATTCGTCAGAACCTTCTCCGGAAAGAACCATTTTTATCCCCATAGATTTGATGACTCTTGCAAGGAGGTACATTGGGGTAGAAGCACGAATGGTGGTAACATCGTAGGTCTCCAGATGATAGATCACATCACGGATTGCATCTAAACCTTCCTGTACGGTAAAGTTAACCTCATGATGAACCGAGCCGATGTGTTCTGCTGCTTTTTTTGCTGCTGCCAAATCCGGAGAACCTGCTAAGCCAACAGCAAAACTATGCAATCTTGGATACCAGGCTTCCTGAGTATCGCCACTTTCGATTCTTTGTCTTGCAAATTTTGCCGTTACCGCAGAAATGATGGAAGAATCCAGACCTCCTGAAAGCAAAACTCCGTAAGGAACATCGCTCATCAACTGTCTGTGAACTGCTTCTTCCAGCCCCTTTCTGATTAATGCAATATCTGTTACATTGTTTTTTACGGCATCAAAATTTTCCCAGTCTCTTTTGTACCATTGCTGAAGTTCGCTGCTTTCCGGGCTGTAAACAAAATGTCCCGGCAAAAAAGTTTCTATTTTTTTACAGATTCCTTCCAGTGCTTTGAGTTCGGAAGCTATATAATAATTGCCTTCTCTGTCCCAACCCTGATAGAGCGGACAGATTCCCATGTGATCTCTTGCTATCAGGTATTCATTTTTTTCTATGTCATACAGAGAAAACGCAAAAATTCCGTTGAGCTTTTCAATAAAATTTTTACCGTCTCTTTCATATAAAGCCAGAATAACCTCGCAGTCTGACTGGGTCTGAAATTCATAATCAGGAAATTCTTTTTTCAGTTCACGATGATTGTATATTTCCCCATTCACGGCAAGAACTTTTTTTCCGTCTTTTGAAAATAAAGGCTGTTTGCCTGAAGTAGGATCTACAATTGCCAGTCTTTCGTGAGAAAAAACTACTTTGTCATTTTGGAAAACGCCGCTCCAGTCGGGACCTCGATGACGAATTTTTTTGGACATTTCAAGAACTTGTGGTCTTAATATTTCGGTTGACTGTTTTGCGTCAAATAAGCAAACGATTCCGCACATAATTTATTTATTTGAAAGCAAAACTATATATACAATTTATAATATAAAATAAAAATTATATTTAAGTTTAATATTTTAATCAAATTAAAATATTATATTTAATTTTTTAATTTAAACAGATTTTAAATGGAGTGTTGGTTAAATTTTTTCACTTAAGCAGATTAAATAATTACGTGATTTTAAAATCCGGATTATTTGCCGTTAAAATTGTAATAAAAAAGCTAATTTCTCAAAAAAATAAAGGCGTGGTATTGACTTGTAAATTTTTTTTTATTTACTTTGTGGCTCGAAATAATTTTTTTTCATCATTTGTGTTTTTACCTCCTTGTAATAATATTGCAAGGAGGTTTTGTTTTTATTCGCTGCCTAATAATACCCCCGAAACATTCCAGGAACTGAAGCTTGTTCCTTCCTGTTTTCCTTGAGGAATTTTGATCTGAAGAGTGTGTTTTCCGGCTTTTAAATCACCTAAAGAAATAAATGCGGGATTGGTAACTGTTCCGGGACACCAGTTTGATCTGCTGAGATCTGAAGAAGAAAGTCCGTTAGCAAAATTTCCGGATGCAGGATTATAGAGACGGTAGGAACCGCATTCTGTACGCCATGGAATGAAAGAATGGGATAATTTTCCGTCTAAATAAATAGAATTCGATTTAGGAATAAATTCATCACCATTTTCCCATCCGCCATGACCTGTTGTTATGTATCTGAGCTGGGCGTTTTTTAAATCTTTTTCCAGGTTAAACTCTACAAATAAGCCTTTTTCATGATCAAACATCGTTGCATAGTCCTGTCCTGCCATTTCCATAATATTGGTTGTGTTGAATAACGGGATTACCTTATTATTATCATGAACAATCTGGTCACTGTGATGAATGGTCAGTTCCAGGCTTACTTTGTGACCGCCTTTGTCGTAGTTTCCGATGAAAGTACCAACCCAAAGTTCTTTCCCTGAAAGGGATGGCTTTAATTCTGTAATATCCTGCCTGAAAGGACTTACGGTCTGCCAAACTTTGTCTTTAAGCAGGATGTGATTAAATTTATTGATTCCAAAAGCGGTAAAAAACCTCATCAATTCTACAGTAGGCTGATAATTTTCAGTTGAAACAACTCCGAAATATTGTTTCCCATTACCATTTTCGTAGGAAGGAAGTGTTTTGACTCCATTTTCTAAACCGTTAAAAAACGATTGTGCTTTTTCTTCGGGAATGAAGAATACAGTTCCGGTTCTGTCATACGCATCACCATCAGATTGTTGCTTTAGTTCCACAAAAATATTATCGCCTTTAGTTATTTGGGGAAATTTTATTTTTTTAAGAATAATGGTTCCATTGGCAAATCTTTTAATTTTCTCATCAGATTTAGATTCGTCGGAGAAATTGATGGTTTCATTTTCAAAAACTGGTAAAGTAGTTAACCTGCTTTTCCACAGCAAATCCCGATAGCTTAAAAGATCTGTCGCAGATACTTTTTTGTTAAGAATTTTTTCTATTGCGGTACTTTTAACTTTTCTCAAGGATATTGCTGTCGTTGATGAATTTCCGTTTCTTTCAATCTGTAATACCAAACCTAATTTCTGACCGAGACTTGATGGTCCGCCGCTTATTGTCAGATCATTAGTGTACCAGATTTCAATCGTGTTTGAATTGATTTTTGTGACTGCCTTTTTACAGTTGTAACCAAGAATTTTTTTTGTTTCTGAGGTAAATTCAAATTCTTGTTTTGCTACAGATTCTGCATCAGAAGTTGAAATAACTTCATCCGGCGCTAAAAAAGCATAAGAAATAATACTGTTGGAAGGCTTTTCAATTTTGGTAATTTCAAACGGATAATCGCTTTTCAATTCTTTTATTTTTGAGTTTAAAATAAAATTTTCCTGAGCGTTTACCCAGACAATCACAGGATTCTGATTGGGCTGAACTTTTCCGTTGTATGAACTTTCATATTGAATCTCGTACGTTTGTGAGAAATGCAAACCCGAAATAAAAGTGAAGATAATAATGACAAAGCTTTTTAGCATAATAAAAGTATGTTGATGTGATTTTAAAATGATTATTTGTTTAGTTGTGGAAGTAATATTAATTGATGATAAATATGGTTTTAAAAACTGAATGTATACAAAACCGCATTAAAAGCTGGCTTTTACCTGCATGCTTCCGATATGTATGGTTCTTTCACCGGAATTTCTTCCCTCATAATTCAGGTTGAGCTGAAGAAAGGAGTTAATTGCCTGCTGAATAAAAACGCTCCAGACCTGATTTTTTCCTGGTTTTAAACCGTCAAGCATTTGATTTCCGACAATACTGAAATTGTTTCCTGTAAAGTCATTATTGATAAAAGAAAAGTTTCCTCTTATGGAAGTTTTTTTGCGCTCCCACTGTATGGTTCCTGTAAGGTCAAAAGCCTTCAGCATTTCTTCGCCATCCACTCTCTTTTTTTCACGGTAAGCAGAGGAAAATTCTGCCTGAATAGAATCTGTAAACCGGTAGGTTGCTTTAGGCTTTGTTTCAAAATTATTGAGACGGTAATCTCTCGTTGCAAAAAGCTGCGAAGAATTTTCAATATCGTGAACCGAGTTTTCCCAGTCGATCCTGAATTCTTTATTAAACCAATATCCTAAATTCACAAAATGGGAAGTCTGATTTCTTTCTTCGTTGCTGAAATTGGCATTCAGGAGATTGTCGTTGGAAATAAACCGGTAATTTCCGTTCCAGCCGGATTTTTCAGTTGGATTAAACTGAGCAGACATCAGAATATTCTGATTCTTTAAAATTAAGTTTTCTCCGGTTTCAAATGGGTTTAAAACCAGAACTTTATCTCTTTTATAAAAAGAATTTTGAGAATTTAATGAAATGTTGAAATTCCAGCGTTTTAAAAATTTGTTTTCGGAGCTGAAAACAACAGACGGATTTACAAACAAAGCAAGCTGTAGTTTGTTTTTATTGGAAGGAATATATCTTACAGAATTGGTGTAAACCCTGATGTATTGCGCAAGATCAGAATATTCTGCGATTTCAAACTCATCCAGCTGCTGAATACCGTCACCGTTGTAATCTGTCCATTTGTAAACTCCCTGTCCATCAGTTACTTTTATATACTGAAATTCACGCTGAGCTTCCTGTCCGTTTCCTAATTCGTAGAAAGCCTGAAGGCGCATTCCGTTTTTGAAAAGCTGTTGGTTGTATAAAATATTTCCGACTACAAAATCCTTATTCTGATTGATGTCAACATCATCGTTTTTATAGAAAAATTTCCTGTAGTGAAGTAATGCATTCAGTGTAGTTTTTTCGGTTTTGATGATTTGGCTTTCTGCCATTAAACCTAAAATTCTGTTCATGTTTTGAAGTCGGTTATCACGCACAGAATCATTATCTCTCACATACATTCTTGATAAAAGCTTGGTTCTTGCGCTGTCGCCGATTTTTTTCTGAACAAAAAGCTCTTTCCAGCTAAAACTGGTGACATCCATCAATCCTGTTTCGTTGAATTTCTTTTCGTTGTGTTCCATGCTTCCGCCAAGTGCCCAACTTCCTTTTGTTCCGGTATATTCTGTTCCTGCTGCTCCACGGATAAATTTGGTGTTTTGAAGTGTTGCTTTTGTGTCCAGATAAGAAAAATTTCCTTTGGTTGTAAATTTGCCCCTGATCCAGCCAAAATCAAGATCGTTTTTAAGCCCTTTATAGGAGTCCTGTTCATCAAGATAATTTACTCTGTAATTCAGAACAGATTTATTATTCCATTTATTTAAAAAGCTGAAAATGAATCGGTTTTGTGTAAGGTTGTTAAATTCCTGTGCAAGGTTGAAGTCGCGCGAAAATTCTACATCATTGATGCGGTCTAAGATATGAAACTGTCTGTCAATGTATTGGTATTCAAAGCTTGGAGTTCCTTTCCAGTTGTTTTTGGTGAAGGTTTTATTTCCGAATATTCTTGCTGCGTAACCAATGTTCTGATCTGAATCTTTTGATGAAAATAAATTAATATCGTAATTGCTGAGTGAAACATCTGCTCCAATTTTACCCTCCTTAAGCAAATATTCCGAATTTAAAGTATATACCTGAGCTTTTTGTGGTGAAGGCAGCTTTCTTACGGCACGGTAATCTCCTAAGTTGGGACCTACATATTCGAAAACCCGTCCGTTATTGGTGGTTTGTTTCAGTCTGTAGTCTCCGAGATTAGCTCCGAAATAGGTAAACGATACCTGATATAAAGTTTGTGAGGCGTCGGTAGAGAATTCATAATAACTTCCGCTGGGATTTTGAACAAGGCTGTATAAGATTTTATTTACATCATATTCTGCAACTACACCGGATGGTGCATACATCAGATTTTGGTCGTTTCCGGCATCAGCTAAAATCTGTTCATCTTCCTTGGATAAATTTAAAGCTAAAGGAGCGTTTTTATTGTCGTTTTCCATGAACCAGTTGAGTCCGACCCTGAATTTTTCTCTCTGATGCTCCAGTTTTCCGGTAAATAAATATCTTGAATAATTTCTGTTGGCATAATTGAAAGAAATTGTAATAAAGTTTTGCTGAAAAATAGGTCTGAAACTGGTGAAAGTAACTTCACCGGTATTGTAATTGATCACATAGTCCTGATTTTCGCCACGTTTCATTAAAATTCCGTCAATAAAAACCTGTTCTGATCCTGAAATCAAAGTAATAAACTGTTCACCGTTTCTTCCTGTAAGCCGATATGGTCCTTGGTTTCCTTCAATTCCCTGAAAACGAATTCTGTGAAACTCACTTCGTGCCACACCAGCGGAAATATCTATAAATGTTTTATTGTCATTTCCGAGCTGAGTCTGAAACTGAAGACCCATGCTTCTTCTCTGATATTTTGAAAAGTAATTTTTGGCGTCTACCAGATCTAAATGTCCGGCTCTGAGAATAGATTTTTCTTTGATATTGAGCTGCATATAGATTCTGTCAAACTCTTCCAGTGTTTGCGTGTATCCATCTGCCTGTATAGGTAAGTTGTGATCTGAAATACTTGCCAAAACCGTTACATCCTTAGAAAGTCTCCCTGAAATCTGTAAATCCATAGAGCTTTGTACTGACTGCCCCTGATTATTACCAAAAGTAATTCCTCTGATGATAGAACCTTTTGAATTAAGTTCTCCTAAGAATCTTTTGGTATTATTTTTAGCAAGAACGGCTTCATCTACAATGATTTTATTACTGGTTCTGACAAAATCCATTGTGTCTTTCGCAAAAAGATCTCTTTCAAGCCTTAAAGCAATAATGCTGTCTTTTTTTATACTATCTTTTGGTATGTTTGGGTTTTTCCATGAGAATATTTGGGCATTATAGCAAGATAAGCCCATAAACAACAGTAAGAATATCAGAATAAAATTCCGCAAGTCTTTAAAAATAATTGGTAAAAATAGCTAAAAATTACGAACACTAAAGGTTTTAACAGTATTAACAGAAATTTAACCTTATTATTATATTATGTGAAAAAATAAAAGTAATTTTGCCCTATAAATTATTGATATAAAAATTTAAGTTATGAAAAAAATCTTTACAATTTTAGGAATTTCAGTTATGACAAGCCTTGCAGCTCAAACAACCGTGCTTACTGAAAACTTTAATACAAACGGTGTTCTTAGTACATTAGGTTGGACTACCCACAGCGGTACAGCGGGTCAAATGATGGTTTCTGGTAATGCGGCTCAATTAGTTGCTGGTAATGGTGAGGATGTTAATAAAGAATTCTCTACTGTTTATGCATTGCCAAACGGAATGACAAGTAAGGTTGTTCTTACTGCTTCGATAAATGTTTTAAACTCAACAGGATTATCTACTAACGGAGATTACTTTATGAGTTTAGGGGGAACGGCGGGAACTACCGTGACAATTTTACCAGCAAGAGTATACGTAAAAGCGGGAACTAATGGTTATCTTTTAGGTGTTTTGAATACTAGTGGTGGTACAGTAACACCAACTTATGCAACAAATGAAGTGGCTTATGGTACTGCTTCTAATATCACTCTTACTTATACTGTTACCAAAGACGCTTCTGGGGCAACTACCATGCAGGTTGCGGAGTTGTCGTATGCGGGAACAGGATTGTTGACTAATAGTACTGGGACAGGAAATGCTTCTGCAAATATTGCTTCTGTGGCTTTAAGACAAGCAGGGAGTGCAACATCAGGAACGGGTAATATAAGCATTGACGATATTGTTGTGACTACCTTTACTCCAGCAACACTTTCTGTTTCAGATTTTAATAAAACAAAATCTAGCTTTGTAAAAAATACTTTTATTAAAAACGATGAAATCTCTTTCGGTTCTGAAGTAAAAGATGTAAAAGTTTATACTTTATCAGGACAGTTGGTAAAAACTTCTTCGGTAAAAGCTAATGAGACTTTAAATGTTGCTGAATTGGCAAAAGGTAATTATATCGTTACCGGAACGGTTAATAATCAACCTGTTTCTCAGAAAATCTTGAAGGACTAATTTTACTAAAATATTATAAAAAACCACTTCTTATGAAGTGGTTTTTTTATGTCTGTATAATTAGATGTGGTATTTATTATTCAAAAAAAATTGATATATATTGTGTATTTGGTATTGTTTTTGGACTTTTTATGACAATCACCAAAATAAAATATTATGAAAAAAGTATTTACTTTTATCGGGCTTGTATCGATATCAGCATTTTCTAATGCTCAGATTGTAATTAATGAAATCTATACCGGAGGCGGACTTTTAGGAGCCGCAATTACCAATGATTTTATAGAACTGAAAAATATAGGTAATTCTACAGCTTCTCTAAATGGTGCAACTATCCAGTATGCATCTTCAACAGGAGCTTTTACCCAATACAATAATTTACCGAATATTAGTCTCGCTCCCGGACAAACTTATCTTATTCAGCAAGGATCTGACGGATTAGGAGGACTGATTAACTTAATAAACCCTAATCTAATTGTAAGTGTTCTTTTGAATTTTAATGGTTCTCCAGCTGTAGGGGTAGGTGTTGGTCTTGCACTTACTTCAGGAAAAGTGGCTTTAGCCAGCAATGCAACACAGGTGACCGGACCTACAGCAGCGAATGTATTAGATTTCGTAGGTTACGGTCTTGCCAACCAGTATGAAGGAGCAGGAGCAGCACCATCACCAACGATTTTAAATTCTATTACAAGAACAAATGGTGATACCAATAACAATAATGTTGATTTTACGATCACACTTCCAACTCCTCAGTCATCAGGAACTTTAGCAGTAAATGATCTGCAAAATACTTCAATGAAGAATATGTTTGTGCAGAATACTTTTGTTAAAAATGATGAAATTGTATTCGGAACAGAAGTAAAAGATATTAAAATCTATACGCTATCAGGTCAGTTAGTAAAAACTTCTTCGGTAAGAAATAACCTCTCTTTAAATGTTGCTGAACTGCAAAAAGGGAATTATATTGTAACAGGTATGATTAATGACCAGCCGGTGTCACAAAAAATTATAAAAGACTAATTCAGTTTTATTTTAAACATTATATAAGCAGTAATCTCAGATTGCTGCTTCTTTTTTAATACCATCCTCTTCTCGCAGCATTAATAATTGTACTCAGATTCAGGATTAGTGTGTAGCGTATTCTTTTTCCATAGTCCTTGAATGCGGGTTCAAATCCCAAAGAAGACTGTACCGGTAAAAATACTTCAAGAAAATCAGGAATAACACGTACTTTTAACCCACTGTCCCAAATAAATTGGGTCGGCTGATTTTTATTTTTGTATAAACCCGCATCGGCATAAACGTGAAAAATTTTCCATACACTGGAGTCTACATTGAATGTCGTAATCCACTGGTTTACACTTCCCGGGATAAAAGATTTGAAACCGCCTTCCGCCAATATAAACTGTTGTGATAAAATTCCTTCTGTTGCGCTTTGTCCTAATAGATTATAGGAAAATGAGTAATCTGAGACTCTCGAAATTCCATAATTAAAAGTATTGTTTCTGGTTTCGTTTCTTGCAAAATAACCTGCAAAAAGTCTCAGGCTGAGCTTTTGTCTGGGAGCAAATTCCCATCGGTAAAAGCCTTCTGCGGTAATTTTGTTGTAGTCTTCCATTCCCTGCGTACTGATGCTGAAACTTTTCTCATGAATCATCTGATTATCAGTGTATCCGTAACCAATCGTCCATAAGTTATATTTGCCGTAGTCATTTTCTGCAATCATTTTCGGACTTAGATCACGTTGAAAATAGGTATAAGAGATTCCTAATCCGCGACTTACAGTGCTTCTCGGATTTTTTCTGAAGCTGATATTGGAATACAAAGAATTCTTCTGATAAGCTAAATCAAAATCATAGTGGAAATATGATCCTGAAACCCCAAAAGTCAGTCTCTGTATCACGCTTTCAGCAGGAAGAAAAGAGTAGGAGACCGCGCCCGAACCTGTAAGTTTTCCTGTCCCGGTACTGTATGACGGCGTAATGGAATATAAAAATTTCTGATCAAAAAGTGATTGGTTTTTAAAATTCATCCCGATGAGAAACTTATCATAAGTGTTGGTAAAACGGATTCTCGGGTTGAGATAAATTTCATTAAATTCAGGATTCGGAATATCCTTAATCAGCTTAAATTTAATTTTTTTTGCATTGGAAAAAAGTCCTTTTGTGTAAAGGAAATTATCACGGTAATTGGCTTCCGGGAAAATGTAATCATTGTTTAAAGTGATTTTATAAACATCTTCGGCGGGAAGCTGTACTGTTTTCAGGCGTTCATTTTTTTCTGTTTCAATCCAATAGGGAGTTCTGGTGCCTTCTTTGGTCTGGGTTTCCAGCTTTACAGGAATATTTTCGTCTGTGTTTTTAACAATTTTAATATTCAGGGAATCATTTTCAATTCTGAAATTTTTCAGTCTGAAATTTACCCGATGCTTTCTGTCTATGAAACTTTTGAGGTATTCGGAAGAAGTTTCTTCTTTTGCCAGCTGATCCAGGAAGTCGTCAGGATTTATCTGTCTGTCGGTGTTTTCTGCAATATAATTTTTGACAAGCGTATTGAATTTTTCTTCTCCCATTTTATCGGCAGTATAGCTGAAAAGGGTTCCTGTTTCAAAGCTGCTGATCGCCATATCATTAAAGTTACTCAATACAGTAAAAGGTTCGTCAATTTTCTGATCAAGGTTTTGCGAAAGAATGTATTGGTAAGCCAACCCGTATCTGTCTAAAAGTTTTACTCTCGAGGCATGAAATAATTTTAGCGGTTTTACTCCCAAAATTTTTGTTTCCGGAAGTTTCCCCAGAAGTTTTGCCTCGCTGTAAAATTTTTTAAGATACTGAATTTCAAGATAAGACTTTAAACCATTCTTGAACCAGTGATTTTCCTGTTTGGATGTGATGATGTTTTCGTCAAGAATTTTTTTGCTGATGATCCCAAAATAATCCAGATCTGCATTTTCTGCATCTGAAAAAAGTTTAAACCTGAATTTCCAAAATTTGATATCGTTATTTCCGAAGAAATCTTCTTTTGCTCTGAATTTATCTGAAATGAACAGTTTTTCCGGAATAATCCCCACTCTTTCTTTAATAAATTTTAGTTGTAGCGGAAGATAAAATTCAAGATTTTCAATTTCCTGAGGACTAAGAGGATAGCCAAACTGTATTTCGGTTTTTATATCATTTGTGCTAATTTTAATGGACGGAAATTCATTCTTAGTCAGAAGAAACTCCGGATCAGAATCAAGGTATCCCTGAAATGAATTGGGTTCGTTCTCAGAGAGATTACTTTCGATAAAAAAGTTGCCATTATTTCTAAATTTTACCTTCCAATAAGTATTAAAATTTACCGATTCTTCTATATCGTGGTAATTTCTTCGGGTATTATTCTCAGCATCAAAATGATCCGGTACTATGAAGAAATATTTTAAAGCAATGTCCTGTGCAGAAGTTCCGTATCCGGTAAATTTTTTGTCGGGAAGCTGTATTATGTAATGTAGGTTTAGCTTGATTTTTTCTCCGGGATGCAGAGGCTGGTTCAGTGCCAGAAAAAGATTTTCTTCTGATGTCTTATTCATAAGAACAGGGTTGTTGTCTGTACTGTTGATTTCTAGATTTAAGACTTTTCCCAGCTCCTGTTTTTTTGCGAAATGAAGACTGTAGTTCCTGTCTTCAAGTTTTCTGTATACCAGAGATGTTCCGCGTTTGTTGTAAGCTGCCGTCCAGTTGAGCAGTTTTATACTGTTGAGATCTTTATCAGAATGATTATGATAAACGATCTGCTGGCTTATTTCGAAGGTTTTTTTGTCTGACGATAGTTGCGCATCAATAGAAATGCTGTCTTTTTGAGCATCCACCTGCACAACCCACAAAAATAAAATACTACTTAGGAAAAATTTTTTCAATGTTTTGATAAAGCTTCAAATATAGCGTATTTTATATCAAATCAAATACCTTTTTATTCAGGATTATTGTTAAAATTTTAAATATTCAGATACAAAAAATCCTGAAAATGACTTTGAGAATAAAGACCACTTTCAGGATATAATATAGACTGTTTTCTTATTACAAAGAGTTCAGATAAGCATTCCAGCCTGCATTTTTGTATGTCGCTGCGGCTGTTTCAGGATTGTCAGATTTGTAGATTCCTCTTCCTACGATAATGAAATCGGTGTGCAGTGTTTTAAAAACGTGTTCAGGAGTATTGTACTGTTGTCCTTTTCCGTCACCCGAATCTGCAAGGTTTACTCCGGGAGTAAACAGCAAAATATCTTCAGGAACTGGATTTTGTGAAACTCCGCCAATCACATTAGGATGAGAAAGTGCAACTTTCAGTGCCTCTTCGCGGTAGTTATTTGAAGTTAAAGTTCCTTTGGAAGACATTCCGATAATAGCAACTACACCAACATTTTTGAAGCAGTCTAAAGATTCAAAACCGCCAATTACCTGAGATGTAACAAAATCTGCCCAGTCGGTGATCCTGAAAACTCCGCTGGTAAACTGCAGTTCCTGTGTATTTCCAATGTCAGCAAATTTTCGGTCTTCCATCAATAGGAATTTATGCCTTGAAGCAATTTCTTTTAAAGGAAGAATCGTATTCTGATAATCAAAATCGGAGATGATATCAATATGCGTTTTTAGAGCAATAATATGAGGTCCTACTTTGTCTGCGAGCTCAAGAAGTTCCTGAGTTGTCGTTACATCGGCAGAAGCAATAAGATTTGATTCTTTTGCCAAAGCAGTTTCTAATAATTTTTTTGAAACGGAATGTTGTGCAAGTTCAAATTTCTGCTGATAAGAGAGTCTGGTTTTTTCTTCGAACTGAATATGATTTCCCTTAAGAAAATCGTTAATTCTCTGTACCTCATCATCACAAAGATCACCGTTTTCCTGTAAAATACTACAAACTTCAGAAATGTTGAATAAAGTGTGAACTCTGTAACCTCTGCTTTCCAGCAATTGCTTACCGCCTTGTTCTCTGTCAAGAACGACAACAATATCGGCTACTTTTATATCTTCCTGCTCAATTTCAGCGATGGTTTCTATCAAAGATTTTCCGGAGGTGATAACGTCTTCTACCAAAAGACAGTTTTGTCCTTTTTGATAAATACCCTCTATCATTTTTTTTGTTCCGTATTCCTTCGCTTCTTTTCTTTTAATAATTAATGGAATGTAGCTTTCCAGAGACATTGCAGTTGCCATCGGAAGTGCTGCATAAGGAACACCGCAGATCAGATCAAAATTATCTAATGGAAGCATATCCAAAAGGTAATTGGCAAGATTTTTTAAAATTTTAGGATCTGAAGCAAGTGGTCTTAGATCTACATAAAAAGGACTTTCGATGCCGCTTTTCAGCGTAAATCTTCCGAATTTGATAATGCCGAGTTTGTAGCACTCCAAAAAGAATTCTTTTTTACTTTCCATTATTTTTTATTAGATGTTGCAAATTTAAGGATTTGATGTTAAACGTCACTTGATAATTATGCTTTACAACTTAAAATATAGTTTTTTAAGCTATGGTCAGTTTTAAATTGTTGGTTCTTAGTGTTTTTAATACTTTAAAAACAGATTACGGTTTTTTAGGTATATGATAGTAAAAGTTGTTGCATTGTCGCTTTCTAGTATATTTTGTGTGAAATATTATGAAATATAACCATTTGGTTAGATAGGGATTAATTATTTTAATATAACTTTTATATCAAAACAGGATGATTTTTTTAATATTATGTTTAATTTTACACCTATAAGTACCACACAGAAACTTTCAACTACCTGTCAATATGAATAAAAAAGATAATTCATCGCAATCATTTGGATTCCGGTACAGAAAAATCGTTCATTATTCCCTTATTGTATGTATCTTGCTGATCCAGCTTATTATTGCCGCGTTTTTTTACAATGAATTTATCAAAAGTAAAAATTTATCTTTCATAAAAAAGCAGCTGGAGGAGATTCATTCTCTTGAAAATCTCACAGATAATTCAAAAAACGAATTGCTCACAGCACAGGAATATCTTCAGAAATATATGGAGACTAAAGATGAATCTTATCTTGATTCCTATTTCAGATCTCTTAATACTTTAGATAAAAATTTAGATGTCATCAATAATTACGAAAATAAATTTCCGAAAATAAAAGAAATTTCAAAACCTGCCCCAAACTCATCTTCAAATGTAAGTGAACTGAAGCAGCTTATAGATTCAACTTATCAATATTCTGCTCAGCCTGATTTTAGAATAAACAATTCTGATCTTCCTCCATTTAGAAAATATTCTTTAAATTATGATTTTGACAAGTTTGATTTTGTACTAGATACAAAGGTTTTTAAAGATACAATCCGGAAGAAAGGGCTTTTCGGACGTTTGGGAGATGCAATTTCAGGTAAAGGTGAAAGAGAAAAAGACAGCGTTGTCGTCACTGTAAAACAAGGAGTAATGCCTACTTCAAGAAGCATTAAGGCAGATTTTGACAGTATTTTGAAAGTCGTTAACAATCATTATTTAGTAGAAGATAAAAAGATAAAAGTAAGAGTAAATAATTCCAGAAATAATAACGATAAATTTTATAAGGTATTTAATAATCTATTTGTCTACAGTACAGGATTGATGAGTATGTATGAGCAGGCAATAAAAAGTTCAAAAACTGATCTTGAAAAAGAATACGAGAAACAAAATTCAAAAAACAATAAAATCAGGACCAATCTCATTTTCGGAGCAATGATACTCATGTTTATTGTATCTGTTCTTATCATGCTTCTTACAAGAATTGCATTTGTTTACGAGCAAAGATTAAGTGCCGCAAATCTTCAGATCAAAGAGAACCTTAATTTTAAAAACAGAATTTTGGGTATGCTGAGCCATGAACTGAGATCACCTTTGAAAATTATCGGGCTTTTTATCAACAGAATCAATAAGAAAACAAATGATGAAAGCATTAAAGAATATCTGAAATCTATTAGTTTTACAAACAATACACTGCTTATGCAGGCAAATCAGATTTTGGAATATACCAAAAACCAGCATGTTGAAAATAAAATCATTCCTGTAGTTTTTAATCTCAATCATGAGATTTGGTCTATTATGAATTCGATGGAGCCGTACATTGAAACGAGAAATAATCAATTTGTTGTTAATCAGGAAATTGATAAAAATATTGAGGTGTTTTCAGATAATACCAAGATTAATCAGATTTTTATGAATATATTGGGGAATGCCAATAAGTTTACTGAAAACGGAAAAATCACAGTTAATACAAAATCAGAGTTTTTAGATGATCACACAGTTGTTCTTACCGCAAAGATAAGTGATACTGGAGTAGGGATTTCTCAGACTGATTTGAAAAATATTTTTGAACCTTATTATCAGGGCGTTTTATCTACGGAAGTTGAAAATCTGGGAGCAGGTTTAGGATTGAGTCTTTGCAAAGAACTTGTAGAACTCTACAATGGAAGTATTTCAGTTGAAAGTGAGCAAAACCAAGGCACTACAGTTTCTTTCAGTATTAATTTAGAGGTTAAACATTAGCTTGAAATCATGTATTCAGAAAACGATCATATCAATTTTTTATTAGCAGACGATCATAGCCTTATAAGACAGGGGATGGAATTTGTCATTGAAGATATAGGATGGGAGGGAAATATTTTTCATGCATCAAATCTCAAGCAGGTTTTGAACACAATCGAAAATGAAGAGATTGATATTGTTATTATAGATGCTGTTTTTCCCGACGGAAACAGTTTAAGTATTATTCCTGAAATAAAAAAGCTAAGCCCCAAAACCAAAATTCTGGTTTTTTCAGGACTTGATGAACAGTCAAATTCCCTAAGATATATTAATGCAGGAGCCAACGGCTTCCTGAGTAAAATGAGTGAAGAGGAAGAAACTAAAAATGCTGTTTTGAAAATATATAAAGAAGGAAAGTATTTATCATCAGTTACACAAACGGTATTGTTGGAGTCAATAAACAATCCCGGTGCTGTAAATCCTTTGCAAAGACTTACACAAAGAGAGTTTCAAATCGCTGAAATGTATGCAAAAGGATTAGGAAATCTGGAAATAGCCAATATTCTTGATGTAAAACAAAACACGATAAGTACTATCAAAAAAAGAATTTTTGAAAAACTGGAAATTGATAATATTGTTGAACTCATAGAGCTGCTCAAATCAAGTCATTAGTTTTATTTAATAGTCTTGATTTTCAATAGTTTAATTAGTTTTAATTTTGTGTTTTATTCTTTGTAGATAAATATCTACAACCGTATCGAATTCTATCTATTGTTTTTTTTTGCCCAGACTTGCTGATGTTGGTAATTTTACAACATCAAAATTGATCATACGAAAATCAATGATGGGTTTAATAAAGACACAAATTTAATCTGGTTATTTAATCAAATTAAAAAAGAAAGAAAAATTTTTTGGTGGTAGTTTAAAACACAAATGCGAAAAAAAATTAAATCTTCTCTACAGAGCCAAAAACTCTGTAGAGATATTTTCGAAATCAGATACGGTTCTATAAACACAAATTAATTACCACTTTTCTATTGCAGAACATCCCACTCTGTAATAGATATTAAAACTAAATAGTTTTCAAGTATTCACAAATGACTGAAAAATGCCTTAGTATAATTACAGAGCTTTAAGCTCTGTAATCAATACAGGTGATACTAACTCTTCGGCTATAAGCAAATTTTAGATAATTTAAAATGCTGTTTCGTAAACTATGAAACAGCATTTTTGTTTTATATTATACTTAGATAATTTAGTCTTTATTCAGAAGTATTAATCGTATGCCATGTTATTTTGTAAATTTCAAAGGATATTTTACATTCTTAAACTCATCAATACTCGCTTTTAAAGATCCCACGGCAAGCTCTGCCTTCAAAAGAATCGGGATGTGATTATAATCGTTACTCACCCACATAGTAACACCTTCTTTTTCTTTGAAAACTCTGCCGCTTTTTACTGACGGAATTATTTTCAGACAATTAATAGTTCCGAATTTTGTTTTCAGGTTTTCAGTTCCGGTAACTTTCAACTGAAATGGAAACATTTCGTCGTCAATCCATACATTCATGTTGATGACAGTTCCAATCTTAAGTTCAGCAGGTGTTTTGCTTCTCAGATAATAGAAACACGATAGCATATCCTGAACTCCCTTTACGGATTTTATGGTTTTTGAACCATTAGCAGGAGTTTTCTTATCCGTTAATATCAATGTGTTGTTATTGTGGTTAAACACCGTCTGCAAATGTTGTGTGTAACTACCTTCCCGTACATTTCTCACATAGAAACTTGGGAGTTCTGTGGCAATATTAATGTAACTTTCATATAAATCTTCTACTTTGAAAAAAGCTCTCACGGCTCCGGTTGTTTGTCCGGTACCTTTTACATAAAGATGAGGTGAGCCGTTATAATTAACTTTTTTAGTGGTAAGATTAGCGTAGCCTGCGTTGAGAAAACCATAATGAATTCTTAAACTTAAAGATTCGCCGTCTGAAATATTGGTAAGTTGGGAGTAGCCTAAAAATGATATAATAGTGGTTACAATAATGAGTATTTTCTTCATAATCTACATTTTACAAAAACATTGCCAATTTTCCGGACATGTTTTTGTGTCTTTGATAAATCTCAGTTTTTTATTTAGGCAATCCTAAATATGCTTCGCATTAAAATTAGTAAATTTGCGAATACAAATTATTAAATAATCGTCAAATTATGATTACTACGGATATATTAATTATCGGAGCAGGACCAACGGGACTTTTTGCTGTATTTGAAGCAGGATTGCTTAAAATGAAATGCCATATTATTGATGCGCTTCCACAGCCGGGAGGTCAGTTGGCAGAGTTGTATCCTAAAAAACCGATTTTTGATATTCCTGGTTATCCTTCTGTAAATGCAGGAGAGTTGATTGATAATTTAATGGAACAGATCAAGCAGTTTCAGCCAGGTTTTACTTTGGGAGAAACAGCTGTTTCTTATACAAAAGTTGATGATGAATGGTTTGAAGTAATAACGAATAAAGGCACAGTTCACAGATCAAAAGCTATTGCTATTGCAGGAGGACTTGGGACTTTCGAGCCTAGAAAGCCAACCATTGAAAATGTTGCAGACTATGAGGAGAAGGGTTTAGAATATTTTGTAAAAGAACCTGAGCAATTCAGAAATAAAAAAGTAGTGATTGCAGGTGGAGGAGATTCTGCACTTGACTGGAGTATTTTCCTTTCCAACGTAGCAAGTGAGGTAACACTGATCCACAGAAGAAATGAATTTCGTGGGGCTTTGGATTCTGTTGAAAAAGTACAGGATCTTAAAAATCAGGGTAAAATAAAACTTATTACACCGGCTGAAGTAACGGGAATCAAAGGAGACGGAAAAGTAGAAGCAATCACGGTACAGATTGACGGGAAGGAAGCAGAAGATATTGAAACAGATTATTTTATCCCTCTGTTCGGGCTAACTCCAAAATTAGGTGAAATTGGAAACTGGGGACTCAATATTGAGAAAAATGCTATCGTTGTGAATAATGCTTTAGATTATCAGACCAATATTGACGGGATCTATGCAATTGGTGACATCAATACTTATCCTGGAAAATTAAAGTTGATTCTGTGCGGATTCCATGAAGCGACATTGATGTGCCAAAGTGCTTACAACAGATTGAATCCCGGAAAAAAATTTGTTTTAAAATATACAACGGTAAGCGGAGTTGACGGATTTGACGGCAGCAGAAAAGAAGCTGAAAAAGCGGTTGTCAAAAAAATTGACTAATTTTGTTGAATTATGTCAGATATAAACATCAAAATTACGGATAGGGAAGGCGTTACGCATGATATTGTAGCACCTACGGATATGTCAATGAATTTAATGGAGATCATCCGTTCTTACGAATTGGCAGAAGAAGGAACTATAGGAGTGTGCGGAGGAATGGCAATGTGTGCTTCTTGTCAGGTATATGTCATTAATAACCCCGGTCTTCAAGAAATGGGTGCAGAAGAAGATGCTATGTTGGGCGAAGCTTTTCATGTGCAGGACAACAGCAGATTGGGCTGTCAGCTTCATATATGTTCAGAGATGGAAGGTTTAGAAGTAGAAATTGCCCCGTATCCATAAGATAAATACATTTATGAAATAAGAAGCCGCATCATATACAATGGTGCGGCTTTTTTAAGGAAATAGCCAATGGGTTTTTTCGTCATAATGAGCTGATAATTATTGCTTTAAACAAGATTAAATTTTATATCTCTAAAAGTTTTAAAATTATCAGTGTTTTTATTTGTTTGTGTTGGAAAAAATGCGTTATTTTGCACCCACAAAAAACAAGTTGATTGTTTACAAGATGACCTCAATTCGGGGCGTAGCGTAGTCCGGTCATCGCGCCTGGTTTGGGACCAGGAGGTCGCAGGTTCGAATCCTGCCGCCCCGACAGTTTTCGATAATTTTCTCAAAATTACAAATGGGTGCGTAGCTCAGCTGGATAGAGCATCTGCCTTCTAAGCAGACGGTCAAAGGTTCGAATCCTTTCGCGCTCACAGAACCTTACAATTATTTGTAAGGTTTTTTTATTTTTACATGAGTTTTAAAAATTCTTATAAATTTAAGCTTAAAATTGAAGGTATTGTATTTCTTAGTAATTTAGGTCTAATATTTGCAAATTACATCGCAGATTCAAAATGAATTTTTATTTATATGACAAAATATACCTTGACTAAATCTTTCTTTTATACTTTGCTTTTTGCAATATTTATAATTTCATGTAAAAAAGAAGAAGTTAATAATACTGACAATCAAACAACTACGGCATCAGAAGCAATTGCCCAAAGTGAATCTGATCCGGATTCTATAAAAACAGAGCAGGCACAGGAGTCTTCTCCGCCGGTAATTCAGGAAAATGGCTTTTATAATGCATTGGCAATTCCAAACGATAAGAAAAAGCGTGATTCTGTATATGCAGCTTTCAGCAAAAAATATAATGAAAAAGAACGATACGCTATTTTAGCTTTGAACAGGCTTGATTCTAAAAGCAAGTGGAATTCTGATACATTAGTTGTTCCTGCAAAAATTGATACTACATTAATGGCATATTCGCCATTTCCTCTTCAGCTTGATGTATTAAACGAGGTGAAAAAGTTTGTTGTTTTTTCCTATCCAATTCAAGCGTATGCAGTTTATTCTAACGGAACTTTAGTAAAATGGGGACCTACAAGTATGGGCAAGAAAACGGCACAAACCGATAGAGGTCTCATGTTTGCCAACTGGAAAAAAAAGCTGGCAATTTCTACTGTGAAAAGTGAGTGGAAACTTCCTTATAACTTTAATATCCACAATACGCACGGAATTGGCTGGCATCAGTATGATCTTCCGGGATATCCTGCTTCCCACTCTTGTCTAAGATTGTTGATGAATGATGCGATCTGGCTTTACAGCTATGCTGATACATGGATTTTGAATCCGGGTGGCGCAACTACAAAAGCGAAAGGAACACCGGTGTTGGTTTTTGGAGACTATCCTTGGGGGGAAAGAAAGCCATGGAGAAAACTTCTGGATGATCCGAACGCTAATAATATTTCTGTGGAAGAAATGACAAAAATTGTTCAGCCGCATGTAGAAAAAATGATCAATGAACAAAGCAACAGGGAAAAAGTAGCAGATTCGATCAAAGCTGCAAAAGCATCTGAAGCTATTCTGAAAGAATCCGAACCTGCTGAAAATTAATTATTTTTCTCAAACTTAAGAGTAGATTCCTCTGCGAAATTTCTGAGCTTTTGCATTTCATCTTTTGCTTTATGCTGACCAAATCTGGCTGCTGCATAGGTAGCTGCAATCAGTAAAAGCATCACAAATGAGGCATTCAGTGCCCAAGGAAATTCATGGCTGTTGATCTGTGATTCTACATAGTACATCGTGAAAAAAGTCATCCACATAATAGAAAACAGGAAATACAGAAACATAAAGAAAGTCCAGACAGCAGAACTGGGACCGAAGACGCCTCTTATAACCGTAACTCCTTCATCCATTTCGGTTCTCAGAGAAAGACAGGGTTTCCAATAATTGTCTTCTTTTGTAGAAACAGTAATTGTTGCCATTTCTTTATTGACATTGCCTCGGAATTCATTTCTATGTTCCGTTAAATATTTTTTCAGATTATCAGCATATTCTTCTTTGCTGAGATGAGTAAACATTTTAAATCTGGGACGATTCCGGATTTTGTCTAAGGTTGATTCTTGTGTTTCCATGTTATTCTTGATAAGGGATTGGGTCTTCTAGAACGAAAGAGAATTCCCGCTGCAATCCTTTTCGTGTAATAATCATTTTGATCGTTTTTCCTTCCTCGGATTTCATCATTTCGATGATTTTGTGTAAGGTCATATCTACGGTCTTTTTTCCGTTGATGGAAATAAGCTGATCATCTTTCATCAGACCTGCTTTGTAAGCGGGAGAATCTTTTCTCACTCCGGCGATTGAAAAAAGAGGTTTTAATATAAATTTGTATTGAAGATTACTATTAAAGGTCTGTATTTCTCCAAATTTATTTTTATTATTGGTTTCCAATGTAATATAATCTTTTTCCCACTGCATTCCGTCTTGTTTAAAATCTAATCCACTCATGTTAAAATGAAAAGGATCATCAAAATTTCTGTTTTTACGGAGATAAATTTTTTCTTTTCTGTAATCAAATGCTACGGTAAATCTGCTCATGATATCACCACCAACAGAGCCTTTCCGGTCTTTTACCAGATTGATGTGCTGAATTGAAAATTCATCCGGCATTGCCGTTAATGGTTTTGAAAATTTGTAATTCCCAAGATAGAAATTATGAATTCTGCTTCGTTTGCCATAAATATCCCCGTTAAATCCTCGTCCTAAATAGTCTTCAATATTCGGACGGTTATACACAAAATCTTTGATAAGTGTTGGGAAAAGCCAAATCGGGTCACTATTTCCCAGATCAATCAGAAGCTTTGAATCTTTTTTTTCATTGGTCATTTCTACACCAGCAATAATGTGTGGTTTATCTTTTTCAATAGAAATTTCCAGTTCATTACAATTTCTTATTTTTTTCTTAAATAGATTTTCATCATTATAAACCGTGATTTTCTTTGATATATAATCAATCAAAACAGGATGATTTTTAAAAAAATGATATCCGATTATGCCATTTACCGGAATTCCCACATGAGGTGAAATATTGAATTCCTCATCCAGAATAACATAAAGTAAAAGAGAGTCATTAATGTAGTTTTTCCCTATTTTCCCAATATTATGATCAGATTTGAACCCGTCAATAACTTTTGTTCCGCCTAATCCGGAAAACCTCGCTTTTTCCATAGATGAAAGCTGCATTTCTTTATTGTCTAAGCTAAAGATTGTAGTTTCTACAACGCCGGTATCCAGCAAGAATGTAAGTTCAACTCCATTTACATTAATAGGAATGAAAATAAGATTGTTGATCAGTTTAAAAGGAATGACAACTTTTTTTGCGTCTTTTATTTCGAAGTTGTTTTGGGCATTGATAAAAATACCCATAACTAATAACGATATAATAAACCTCAATTTCATATAATGAAATTAATGAATTATTCATTACAAATAAAAAAAACATTCTTTTCAGAATGTTTTAAAATTATTTAGAAAAAAAGGCCATCAGATCCATATAGTTTTTCTGATTCACTCCATGACCACTCATATATTCTCTGAAAGAAAAATAACAGCTTAAATCATAAAGGAGTTCAGCTGCCTTTCTGCCCCAGTCTAAAGGAATAATTGCATCATCAGTACCATGAGAAATAAAAAACCTTAAGTTTTCCAGTTTCTTTTTATTCCTTACAATATCAGTCAATAACTTCTCCTCAGGATAACAGCTGAGACAAGCCACAAGGTTAAATAATTCAGGGTATCTGAGAGCTAGTGCATAACATAAAATTCCACCCTGACTAAAACCGCAAAGATGAGTTTTGCTGTCGGTAAGCCCATAATTGTTGATGATCGTCATGATGTGCTCCGTAACTGCCTCAAGAGCTTCATTTGCCTGTTGTACATCTATAAATTTATCAGGATTGTTAAAGTCTATATCATACCATGAAAATCCTTCAAACTCTGTGGAGAGCGGAGCTCTGAAACTTACAATGATCCAGTCTTCAGGAAGACTTTCTCTGAAACTGAAAAGATCCTGCTCATTGCTGCCGTAGCCATGAAGCATAAATAAAATTGGTGTATTGGAAGTGATATTTTGCGGTTCTCTTACGATGTAATTCAAATTCATAGAACAAAGATAAATATAATTATATTTGAGGAAAGATTTTAAAACCGACTTTATATAAATCAGCAATAATTAATGCAAAAACCTTTTATTGATTTGATATTAATTACAAATCATTATTGGAAATTTTTCATAAAAGCTATTTTTATATTGATAAAAAACCTATATTTGAAACATTAAAAATCTATTTGGAGAAATGAAGAAATTTTACAAATCAAAAAATTTACTTAGACTTTCATTTTTAGCAGTATTATTACTTTCTGTAGTTACTGTATTTAATTCTTGTAAAGATGATGACGAAGACCAGTTTCAGGATCACCTTGTGCAGTTTGAAGCCAAAATAGTTCCGGGCGGAACCACTCCTCCCACTCCTCCTATTGAGCTTTTCAAAACAGTTGTTACTCAGGTAGGAACGAAACAGGAAACTATATTTGCCCCTAAAGGTCTTACATGGACGAGTGGAGACTTTTTCGTAAATTCAAGCCAGTCTCAATTGAATTTTTCTGCCAATGCAACACTTCTTCATCCTGATGCAACACTTACGGTTACTATTTATGTTGACGGAGAAGTAGCAAAAACAGCTACAGTTACCGGTACCGGAGAAAAAAGTGCAGCTGTGGCTCACAGTTTCTTAGAATTGTAAAAATATTAACATACAACTATATAAAAAAACCGCCAAAAAGGCGGTTTTTTTAGTGTGTTATGTTTCTTAAATTAGATTGCTTTTACGATAAAATAGTTTTTCTTTCCTTTTTGAAGGAGCAAAAATTTACCGTCGATAAGATCGCTTTCATTAGCAGTATATACTTCGTTCACTTTTTCTTTGTTTACAGAAATAGAATTACCTTTCAACTCTCTTGTTGCCTCGCTTTTAGATTTCAAAAAGCCGGTTTTTTCGGATAGTAAATCAACAATATTTACTCCTAAAACTTCACTTTTTATTACTTCTTTTTGAGGAACTCCATCAAACACATCAAGAAAGGTTTGCTCATCTAATTCCATTAAATCTTCAGCAGTAGATTTCCCAAAAAGGATTTCAGAAGCCTTCAATGCTTTTTCATATTCTTCTCTGCCGTGAACCCAAACAGTAACTTCTTCAGCCAGTCTTTTCTGAAGTTTTCTTTCGTGAGGAGCCGTTTTGTGATCTTCAGTTAAAGCTTCGATCTCTTCTTTTGGTAAAAAGGTGTAAAACTTTATAAATCTTTCAGCATCTGTATCGGTTGCATTTCTCCAAAACTGGTAAAACTTGTATGGAGAAGTTTTCTTTTTATCAAGCCAGTAATTTTCTCCGCTCTCAGACTTTCCGAATTTTGAGCCGTCTGCTTTTGTGATCAAAGGAACAGTCAATGCAAATGCTTCTCCCTGCGCTTTTCTTCTGATCAGTTCAGTTCCTGTGGTAATGTTTCCCCATTGATCTGAACCTCCCATCTGAAGTTTTACATTATTATTTTGGTATAAATGTAAAAAATCGTATCCCTGAATCAGCTGGTAAGTAAACTCGGTAAAGCTCATTCCGTCTGCTCCTGCTTCTCCGGAAAATCTTTTCTTTACAGAATCTTTGGCCATCATGTAGTTTACCGTAATGTTTTTACCCACATTTTTAGCAAAATCAAGAAAAGATATATTTTTCATCCAGTCATAATTATTGACCAGTTCGGCTTTATTCGTTTCATTTCCTTCAAAATTTAAAAACCTTGAAAGCTGATTTTTAAGGCAATCAACGTAATATAGGAGTGTCTCCTCATCCAGAAGATTTCTTTCCGAAGATTTCCCTGATGGATCACCGATCATTCCTGTAGCACCACCTACCAACGCAATTGGTTTGTGACCGTGCTGCTGAAAATGAGCAAGAATTTTTATCTGAATGAGACTTCCGATATGCAAAGAATCTGCAGTAGGATCAAACCCGATATAGGCAGTTGTCATTTCCTTATCCAGTTGTTCGTCCGTTCCGGGCATCATGTCGGCAAAAAGACCACGCCATTTCAGTTCTTCAATAAAAGAGTTCATTATTTTTCAGTTTAAAAATTAATGTGCAAAGATAGCAAACCTTTAAGAAAGTGAAGGCATTAAGATTCTATGAGCAGATTTTTTAGTGAAATATTTGATTAAATTCAGTAATGAGCTTTTTAAAATAATTTTCACATTTTGCAATATGCGTTCCGTACCATGAAAATGCCTCACCGTCCACAATGATTATTTTTTTATCAGGATAAATTTCTTTTAGTTCCAGAATATGTTTTTCTTTAAAAGGAAATGGCTCGGAAGAAAGCATAATAACATCGGCTTCGCTAAGATCAGCAATTTCTATTTCGGGATATCGTGTTTTGTTTTTAAAAACATTTTCAAAGCCAATTTCTGATAAGACATGATGAATAAAGGTGTCGGAACCGACTGTCATATAAGGGTTTTTCCAAATCAGATAAGCTGCTTTTACTTTGGATTTTAATTGAACCTGATTGAAAATTTCATAAATTTTAAGATTGAAAATCTGCGCTTTTTCTTCTTTATTAAAAATCAGTCCCAGATTTTTCAAAAGGTAGTAATTGTCTTCAATGGTTTCCGTATTGTTAACAATTATTTTGAAATCTTTCATCAGTTCTTCTACCTGTTCTTTAACGTTTTCTTCCTTATTGGCGATTATCAAATCAGGCTTAAGACTTTTAATCTTATCAGTATTAAGATTTTTTGTACCGCCTATAATCTCAATATTTTTAACCTTTTCTGCAGGATGAACGCAAAATTTTGTCCGTCCAATGACTTCGTTTTCAGTTAAACCCAAATCAAATAAAGCTTCTGTAATAGAAGGAACCAGAGAAATCACTTTCATAATTTATAAGACTTGGTCTAAAATTACAAAAGTTTTCCGGTTAAAAACATTGCTGCAATCGTAAAATAAATAATTAGCCCTGTAACATCTACCAAAGTAGCCACAAAAGGAGCAGAAGAAGTTGCGGGATCAAGACTGAATTTTTTAAGAATAAACGGAACCATAGAACCCGAAATGGTTCCCCAAAGTACAATCATTGCCAAAGAAATTCCTGCACTGATTCCTATAAATAGCCAGTAAGTTCCGTAATCAAACCAACCGAGTTTGTGCCATATCATGATTCGTAAAAATCCGATAACACCGAGGAAAGTTCCCAAAACCAATCCTGTGACAATTTCTTTTTTCATTACTGTCCACCAGTCTTTCAGGGTGATTTCCTGTAACGCCATTGCACGGATAATCAACGTTGCTGCCTGTGAACCCGAATTTCCGCCGCTGGAAATGATTAAGGGGATAAATAATGCTAAAACAACTGCTTTTTCAATTTCATTTTCATAAAATCCCATTACGGACGCAGTAATCAGCTGTAAAAAGAAAAGAACAATCAGCCAAAGTCCGCGTTTTTTGATCATTTCAAACCAATGTGTCTGAATATATGGATCATCAAGTGCTTCAACACCCCCGAATTTCTGAATATCTTCGGTATTCTGCTGCTCAATTTGGTCAAGAATATCATCTATGGTTACAATTCCCACCAAAACTCCGGCTTCTGTGATGATAGGAAGAGCTGTTCTGTCATACTTTTCAAAATATTGTACGGCATCCTCTTTTGTTGTCGTTGTGGTGATGGCTACAAAATGATTGTCAGTAAGTTCAGAAACCAGTGTGTCTTCTTCCACCAAGAGCAGACTTCCCAGCTGTAAATCATCTATTAAACGGTTTCTTTCATCTACAACATATAAATGATTGATGGTTTCTACCCGCTTACCCACTTTTTTTATCTGCTGTAGACATCTTTTTACAGTCCATTCTTTTCTGATCTGGATGTAATAAGGTGTCATCAGACGGGCAATAGAGTCAGAATCATAGCCTAAAAGCTTTAAAGCGATTCTTCTTTCCTGAGGATTAAGATGATTGATGGAGTATTTGATAAGCTCGTCCGGGAAATCCTCAAAAAGAGCCGTTCTGTCGTCCGGAGTCATCTCATTTAGAATTTCAGAAACCTCGTCACTTCCTATGCTTCGGATGGTTTCTTCCTGAAAGTCAGGATCAAGATGTGAAAAAACTTCGGCTTTATACTGCTTTGGAACTTTCAAAAATGCCAAAAGCCTTTCATCAGCAGGAAGTTCACTGAGTCTTTCGGCAATATCGGCGGGATTAAAGATAAGTTCGTCTGTAGAATTCAAAACCGGAATTTTTTGCTATGCAAAAATAATTCAAATTTTTAGAATAGGAGAATGAAGGACTAAATTTAAGGTTTATTTAAAATCCTGCTTCAGAAGACGGTTTTATTTTTCTCAGTTCTTTGAGTATGCTTTTCATTGCGCCATTGGTTCCTATTTTAATGGAATTTTCTGCGGAGCCTAGAAGTCGCATGTTTTTACGATAGGTATCATAATCGGATGAAGAGATAAGATTTCCTTCAGCATCAAACAGCTTCATGCTTACCACAACCTGATTAGAAAAGACATATTTCCCGAGACCAACCTTAAAATATTTAACTTTCGGCACAATTGCGAAATCTGCATCATTGTTTTTGCAGTATTCTGAAATGGTTTTGCTGTCTATACTGTCGTATGAAATGCGGGTTTCGGATCTCAGCATTTTGTTTTTGCGAAAAGTGCTGATTTTGTCTGAAACAGCCGTGAAAAAAGCAAGATTAGTAGGCTCTTTGATTTCTTCAATATCCGGATCTACTTCAGGATCAAAGTATAAGATATTTTTGGTTTTGTCATGACCAGAAGGTTTCTGTGCTTTTACAGAATTGATACCGATAATAAAAACAGCAGAAGCTGCCGCAAATAATAAAATTTTCTTCATCTCTATTGAAGGTGTAAAATTACTGTCTTTTAATGAAGTAACATAATTTAAAGAATACTTTTTTAATACAACACAAACTATATTATCAAATTATTGTCCAAAACAAAAAATAGTTGTACTTTTGCAGCCGTTACATAATAATCATTAAACAATATTGGAATGTACTTAACATCAGAAAAAAAGGCAGAAATTTTCGCAAAGCACGGAAAATCTGCACAAGACACAGGGAGCGCTGAAGGACAGGTAGCTCTATTCACTTACAGAATCAACCATTTATCTCAGCATTTAAAAGCAAATCGTCACGATTTCAATACTGAAAGATCTTTGGTGAAACTGGTAGGTAAAAGAAAAAGCTTATTAGATTATCTTAAAAAGAAAGATATTACAAGATACAGAGCAATTATTGCTGAACTTGGTCTAAGAAAATAATCTGAAAAGATTACAAAATCAAGCAACTTCGAGAGAGGTTGCTTTTTTTATTTGCATTAAAGCAAAATGGGTGCAGTGCTATTCATTATAAATTTTTATTTTTGTTTTCCTTAAAAAAATATTCTACCTATTTGAAATCCATTTACTTATATATTGCCGTTTTTATCTCTTCTTTTGCTTGTCTGAAGGCGCAGGACAGTATTCAGAAGTCTAATCTTCAGGCATCATTCAGCTTACAGTATGGAAAATTTTTAGGAACTAATGATTATCTGAAAAACCTTAAGCATAGAGATTTTGTCGGAGCTTCTGCAGAAATTACTGTTCAGACCGATGGAAGCAAAGAATGGCACAGAAGATTCGGAAGACCTTATTACGGAGGAGGTATTGTAGCATATGATTTTCTAAAAAACAGCGCGATGGGAGAGCCTTTTGCTGTCTACGGAACTTTTGGGGGAAGAATTAAAGAAACGCCAACTCATTCATTGAATTATGAGACTCGTGCAGGATTTGCATTTAACTGGACGCCTTTTGATCTGGAAAAAGGTTATCTCAATCAGACTTTTGGCTCATCAGCGAGTATTTACATTAACTTTGGAGCAAATTATAAATATTATCTTACTAAAAATGTAGATCTGGGATTAGGGTTAAATTTTAATCATTTTTCAAATGGTGCATTAAAGCATCCGAATAAAGGTCTGAATGCATTTACTTCTAATCTTTCTCTTACCTACCGTTTTGCTGAAAGAGAATTTGCCCCGAAAGATACTCTGTCAGCATTTGATAAATATTCAACTTTGGATGTGAATGTATTTGGCGGAATAAGACATTCTATTTTTTTTGGAAAGGATGAAGGATTTGAATACGAAGATGTAGATTTAGTAGAAAAGTTTAAAGGAAGATATTATCAAAACTGGGGTATGGAGACTGTTTATCACAGGCAGGTTACTTATAAATCTTCTCTCGGATTAGGAATCGGCTTGATGTATGACGAAGATTATAACAATAAGTTTTATCAGGACGAAAATGGAGTGATTCAAAGTACAAAAAGATTTAAGCGAGAACAGCTTTTACTGAATGTTTTTCCTTCTTATCGACTTTCGATTTCGAAATTTGATATTCATTTACAGCCGGGATTTTATCTGTTTAAAAAATCTGGAGACCGCCGTTATGATAAGACAATTTTTTATCAGAGAGTTGGCTTTCAATACACTATTGGAAAAAATTTCCTAATAGGAATCGGTTTAAGATCATTTAAATTTCATAAAGCAGACTATATAGAATGGCGGTTAGGATACCGTATTTTCAATAAAAAGATGAATAATTTTTAATTCATAATGATATTATTATTTATAAAATATCATTTAAAACAAAAACACTAAATTTGCAACGAAATTTAGACGAAATATATTAATTTAAAAGCACTCAATACGGAGTGCGTCACAAAAATTTATGAGTGTACCTCAAGCAATTACAGAGATGATTACTCTTGCAGACGGCAGAGAAATCACAATTGAAACAGGGAAACTGGCGAAACAAGCCGATGGATCTGTAGTCGTAAAAATGGGCGGAACTATGCTTTTAGCAACGGTTGTAGCCAATAAAGAAGCCAATCCGGGTGTAGATTTTCTGCCATTAACGGTAGATTACAGAGAAAAGTTCTACGCAGGCGGTAAAATTCCCGGAAATTTTTTCAGAAGAGAAGCGAGACCATCTGATCAAGAAATCCTGACCATGCGTTTGGTAGACAGAGTTCTAAGACCTTTGTTTCCTGAAGATTTTCACGCAGAAGTTCAGGTTATGATTTCATTAATCTCTTATGACGGACAGTCTATTCCTGATGATTTGGCAGGTCTTGCTGCATCTTCGGCAATTGCCATTACCGATATTCCTTTCAACGGACCCATGTCTGAAGTAAGAGTTGTAAGAATTGACGGAAAACTTTCTATCAATCCTAATTTTGAAGATCTTAAAAACTCTGACCTGGATATTATGGTGGGAGCAACCAAAGATTCTATCGTGATGGTAGAAGGTGAGATGAAAGAAATTACTGAAGCAGAAATGCTTGAAGCGATTAATTTTGCTCACGCTGAAATCAAAAAACAGGTTGAAGCTCAGGAAAGATTAGCGGAAAAAGTAGGAAAAGCTTTCCCAAAAAGAGAATACAGCCACGAAGTTCATGATGAGGACATTCGTGAAAAAGTGTGGAAAGAAACCTATGATAAAGTTTATGAGGTAGCAAAAACACCTTCAGGAAAAGAAGAACGACATGAGAAATTCAAAGCTGTTTTAGACGAGTTTCTTTCTCAGTATGTAGATAATCCTGAAGAGCTGGAAAGGGTAACGCCTTTCGCAAAAGTATATTACCACGATGTGGAAAAAGAAGCGATGCGTCAGATGATTTTGAATGACAAAATCCGTCTTGACGGTCGTGATCCGGAAACAATCCGTCCGATCTGGAGCGAGATTGATTATCTTCCGGGAGCTCACGGATCTGCTATCTTTACAAGAGGAGAAACGCAGTCATTAACTGCTGTAACACTTGGTTCTATTAAGGATGCCAATATGGTAGACAGCGTAATGACTCAGCATGATGAGAGATTTTTCCTGCATTATAATTTCCCGCCATTCTCAACAGGTGAGGCAAGACCTTTAAGAGGAACTTCCAGAAGAGAAGTAGGTCACGGAAACCTGGCTCAAAGAGCTTTGGCAAATATGATCCCTGAAGAAAATCCTTATACTATCCGTATTGTTTCTGATATTTTAGAGTCAAACGGTTCGTCTTCTATGGCAACAGTTTGTGCAGGAACTCTGGCGTTAATGGATGCTGGAATTCAAATTGCAAAGCCTGTTTCCGGAATTGCGATGGGATTGGTAACAGATGTGAAAACAGGAAAGTATACTGTTCTTTCTGATATTCTTGGAGATGAAGATCACCTTGGAGATATGGACTTCAAAGTAACCGGAACAGCAGACGGAATTACCGCTTGTCAGATGGATATCAAAATTCAGGGGCTTTCTATGGATATCATGGAAAAGGCTCTTCTGCAGGCAAGAGAAGGAAGAATTCATATTTTAAATAAAATCACTGAAACAATTGCTGAACCAAGAGAAGATGTGAAACCGCACGCTCCTAAAATGGTGATGATGGAAATCCCTAAAGATTTCATTGGCGCAGTGATAGGACCTGGAGGTAAAATCATCCAGCAGATGCAGAAAGATACCGATACGGTAATTGCTATTGAGGAAGTCGGTGAAATCGGAAGAATTGAAATTTCCGGGGTAAGCAGAGAAAAAATCAACGAAGCAATTGCAAAAATCAACGAAATTACTTTTGTACCGGTTGTAGGCGAAGTTTACAAAGGGAAAGTAGTAAAAGTGATGGATTTTGGTGCTTTTGTAGCCATTGCTAAAGGAACGGAAGGATTACTTCACATTTCGGAAATAGAGTGGAAGCGTCTGGATAAAGTTCCTTATGCTGAAGGTGACGAGGTTGAAGTGAAGTTTATGGGTTACGATGATCGTAAGAAAATGAAACTTTCAAGAAAAGTTTTATTACCGAGACCACCAAGACCTGAAAAGAAAGAAGGTGAGCAGAGAGGTCCGAAACCGGAGGGAAAAGTAAACCCTGAAGGAAAGGGTAATCCAGGAGAGCACAAACCTTTGAACGAAGCTTAAGATTAGTTTAATCAATCATATAGAACCACCATAATTTGGTGGTTTTTTATTGTTTGATGAAATTGCAAATAGTTATATGATAATATATCGTCGCAGGTGCAAACATCTTGCTCACGTACATCTTAAGTAGCAAGTTAATTTTAAAATATCTTCAAGAGTATTAAAATAATTTATTGCACCCAGTGTCTCACATACGACAGGCAAAAGTTAAATTTAGAAATATTAAAAATAAAGTAAAAAAAAATTTTACAATTGGGAATAATTTATTTTTTGTAAAAATAATTGTACTAAATGTTCACGGGATAAGTTGCTGAAATTTAAAAACTTATTACATAATACGATTTCCAAAAATATTTGTCGTATATTTGCAGAAGCAATTAATAGAAAGGTTTTCAGCTTTTACTTAAGGTTAAGTTCAAAACAATTATTTTTCTCTCAGTTTTCACATTTCAGATGTCGCTGTTTATTTCATAAAAATACCTGTGCCGGCAATCTTTTATTCATTACTGAAAAACAATAGACTACCTTTCTGATTTAATCGGGAAATGTATTTGGGTATAATGAGGTAAACTTCAGCGTGGAGTTTTATCTTTTACATCAACACGTAACTAATAAATTTTTACATATATATGGCGGATTCTTTCTCTAAAAAAGAAAATTTTAAGAAAAAAGTACAAAAAGCAAAAGAAAAAGCTCAGAAAAGAGAAGAGCGTAAAACAAGCAACAACAAAGGCAAAAGCCTTGATGACATGATTATGTATGTGGATGCAAACGGTCAGCTGACCAGCACTCCACCAGATAGAAATAATGATGAGGATTTTGACATCAACAATATTCAGCTGGGAGCAGCTCCTATTGAAGCTGAAGAAACCATTAAAACCGGAATTGTAACATTTTTCAGTGAAAAAGGTTATGGTTTTATCACAGAAGATAATTCAAAAGAAAATGTATTTTTTCATAGCAATAACTGCTTAGAACTTATCAAAAAAGGTAACAAAGTTTCTTTTGAAAAAGAAAAATCTCCGAAAGGTTTTGTTGCTGTTAATATAAAGATGGTAAAATAAAAAATACTTAAGACAGATTTATCTTTGGATAAATTTGAGCTAATAAAAAAAAGCCATGATTTTTAGTAAATCATGGCTTTTGTATTTTGCAGAAGTTATATGTTATTTTTAAGATAAAATGTAGAATGTTTTGAAAACAAAAAAACCTTACAAATAATTGTAAGGTTCTGTGAGCGCGAAAGGATTCGAACCTTTGACCGTCTGCTTAGAAGGCAGATGCTCTATCCAGCTGAGCTACGCACCCATTTGTAATTTTGAGAAAATTATCGAAAACTGTCGGGGCGGCAGGATTCGAACCTGCGACCTCCTGGTCCCAAACCAGGCGCGATGACCGGACTACGCTACGCCCCGAGTAAATAAAATGCGGAGGGTAAGGGATTCGAACCCTTGCGACACTTTCGCGTCGACAGTTTAGCAAACTGCTCCGTTAACCACTCCGGCAACCCTCCTTTTTATTTATATTTTAAAGATCTTTGTTCTGTTATTGCGAGTGCAAATATAGAATAGATTTCTTTATTTACCAAATAAATTACAAGAAAAAATTGCGTATTTTTACGCTAATAAACAATTGAAATTTTAGACAAATGCGTAAAACATTATATATCATCGGCTTAAGTGTTTTTGTGTTTTCGTGTGCTCCTCAGAAAAGTACCAAAAAAACGACTTATCGTCCGAAAACCGCAGTGGCACAAGCTAAACCCATCAATAATGCGGCGGCTGAACAAAAGGAGAAACCTAAGATTACAAAAGATCACGGAATAGAGTTTTATACCACCAATATTGCAGATATTACCAAGAATGATAATACCGCAAGCTACGGATCAATTGTATCTGCCAAACCTGCAGGTTACAACGTTGTAAAAACATATTTTCCTGCTGTTGCGCAAAATTTCAGACAGAAATATTTGATTCTTCATTATACTGTTTTACCGGATGATAAATCCATCGAAGTACTTACCAAGCAAAATGTAAGTGCGCATTATCTTGTGAATAATCTGGGTGACAACGAAATTTATCAGCTGGTGGATGAGAATAAACGTTCTTATCACGCGGGAGTGAGTGCGTGGAGATCAGATAAGAATCTTAATGACACTTCTATTGGAATTGAGATTGTAAATTCTGGCTACAAGAGCGATGCAACTGGAAAAAAAATATTTCAGCCTTTTAGTGAGGAGCAAATCAAAAAAGTTGCTGCTTTAGCTAAAGATATTGTGGTAAGATATAATATTGCTCCAACCAATGTGCTGGCTCATTCTGATATTGCTCCTACAAGAAAGCAGGATCCTGGTCCTCTTTTCCCTTGGAAAAAGCTTTATGATGAATATCAGATCGGAATGTGGTATGATGAAGCGGTAAAGCAGACCTTCATGGTTTCTGCCGAAGCAGATCTTCCTGCACGATACAATGATACTGCTTTCATTTTCCTGGTTCAGACTGCACTTCAGAAATTCGGGTACGATATTTTTCCGAACGGAAGATGGGATGATGCAACCAAAAAAACAATTGAGGCATTTCAATATCATTTCCGTCCTCAAAATTATGATAGAATAATGGATGCTGAAACGTGGGCAATTCTTCAGGCATTAAATCAAAAATATTCAAAATAAGGGTAAGACAGAGAGTGAAAGTTAAGCTGATGCTTTTTAACCTCAATCTCAAATCTAACTTTAATTCAATTTTATTGACATGGGAAATTTCAGAAAAGAAAGTGATCTTTTAGGAGAATTAAATGTTCCTTCAGATGCTTATTTCGGAGTTCAGACTCAAAGAGCTATAGATAATTTTAAAATTTCGGGACAGCTTCTGTCTTCTTATCCTGAATTCATCAGAGGACTTGCTTTTGTAAAGAAAGCAGCAGCAAAAACCAACTATGAATTAGGTCTTTTAAGTGAAGATTTATACTTCAACATTGCCGAAACCTGTGATGAATTGATAGCCGGTTTATTGCACAGTGAATTCCCGATAGACATGATTCAGGGAGGAGCAGGAACTTCAATCAATATGAATGCGAATGAAGTCATCGCAAACCGAGTTTTGGAAAAGCTTGGGAAAAATAAAGGTCAATATGAATTTTGCTCGCCCAATGATCATATCAATCTTTCGCAGTCAACCAACGATGCATATCCAACGGCAATCAAGCTGGGATTATTGCAGATGAATGAGAATTTGGTGAAAAAACTGCAGAATATTGTAGATGCATTCCGGGAAAAAGGAAAGGAATTCCGTAATGTTATAAAGATGGGACGAACTCAGCTTCAGGATGCGGTTCCGATGACGATGGGACAGGAGTTTGAAGCATTTGCAGCTACTCTGGAAGAAGATATCTCAAAATTGAATAACAATGCTAATCTTTTTGTAGAAGTCAATATGGGGGCAACTGCAATCGGCACGGGAATTAATGCTCCCATTGGTTATGCGCAGCTTTGTGCAGCAAATCTTGCAGCAATTACAGGATACCCTATTGTTTCCGCTCCTGATTTGGTAGAAGCTACTCCAGATACAGGTTCGTATGTAATTTATTCTTCTGCGATGAAGCGTTTGGCTGTTAAATTATCAAAAATCTGCAACGATCTGAGATTGCTTGCTTCGGGTCCGAGAGCGGGTCTTTCAGAAATCAATCTTCCGCCGATGCAGCCGGGTTCTTCCATTATGCCCGGGAAAGTAAATCCGGTAATACCGGAAGTAGTTAATCAGGTTTGTTTTAAAATTATAGGAAATGATCTGACCGTAACTTTTGCAGCAGAAGCAGGACAGCTGCAGCTGAATGTCATGGAGCCGGTTCTTTCTCACGCAATTATGGAAAATATCCAGTTTTTGTGTAATGCGCTGGATACACTTCGTGAAAAATGCGTAGTAGGAATCACCGCAAATAAAGAAGTTTGCCTGAATATGGTAAGACACAGTATTGGAATTGTAACTGCCCTCAATCCTTATATTGGATATAAACAATCCACAGAAATTGCAAAAGAAGCCCTTGAAACTGGTAAAAGTGTTTATAATCTTGTTCTGGAACATGGGTTGCTTTCACAGGAGAAATTAGACGAAATCCTTGATCCTAGAAATATGCTTACTCCTCATTATAAATAATACTAACGGTAATTGATCAATGATTATTGATGAAGTTCAAGTGCTGAATTTTTATCATTTATCAATTATTATTCATCATTCATTTTGTCTTGAAGTTTTTAATCATAATTCCGGCACACAACGAAGAAAAAAACCTTCCGTTTACTTTAAATTCCTTACAACAGCAAAGTTATAAGGATTTTAGAACAGTGATTGTAAATGATGGTTCAACTGACAGAACATCTGATGTTATCAAAAATTATACTGAAAATGACAACAGATTTTACAGTATTAGTCTTGAAAAATCAGCTCATCAGCCTGGCTCAAAAGTGGTTGCTGCTTTCAAAAAAGGTCTGGAAACACAAAATCCGGACGATTTCGATATAATCTGTAAGTTCGATTCAGATGTAATTCTTTCGGAGGATTATCTGGAAACAGTAAAACAGGCTTTTCATAAAAATCCTGATTATGGTTTGGTTGGAGGATTGTTATATGTGGAAAAAAATGGAGAATGGATATATGAGGGAAACTCAAATAAGCATCATGTACGCGGTCCGATGAAAGCTTATCGCAAAAAATGTTTTCAGCAAATGGGCGGTCTGCGCGAAACGCTCGGTTGGGATAATATTGATGCCATTCTGCTGAAAAACTTAGGCTGGAAAGAAGTAGTGATTCCTGAATTACATGTAAAACTTATTAAAGTAAAAGGTGCAGATTACACCATAAAACCCGCCGATTATTATGGGAAGTACTTTTATTTTTTAGGTCTAAACCGTTTTCTGACGTATGTCGCAGCAGCAAAAGAGGCAGTAAAAATTAAATCGCCATCATTTTTAATGAAAATTATCAGCTCTTACGAGAGATGTAAATCTCAGAATCTTGAGCTAAGAATTTCCAAAGATGAACAGAAAATAATTAATCAGGAACGGTGGAATCAGTTTAAAAAGAAATGGTTGAAATTTTGAAAAAAATAGCCTATATAGAAATTGATACCCACGCTGAAATTGCTGAAGATTTTATGGATTTAATGGAAGATTCAAAAGAATTTTCTGTAGATTATTATTTTTCAGAAAAGATCAAAAACAGAATTTCAAGAACTTCTGATAGTGTTTTTTTATCAGATCAGTCAATGATTCTTAATCAGCTGAAACGAAATAAATATGATCTGGTTATTATTGGAACTGCTCACCGTTATTTCAATACTTTTTTGTCCATTACCAAAAAATACAAAACCGCTGTCATTGTTCATAATCTCAATTTTTCAAAAATTTCTACATTAGCTTTGTTTAGAAATATCTTTAAAGAAGATGTTGTGTATAGGCTTAAGCTTTTGTTAAAAGAAGGTTTGCTGAGTGCGGCAAAAGTGTACAGTAGTGCAAATTGTCTTTTCGTTTTAGACGAAAATCTATTGTTAAAAAATCATCAGTTTCTGCCTCTATTTTATACCAGAAGATATGCCAAGACTGAAAATAAAGCTTTAACGATTGTGATTCCGGGAGGAGTTTCACAAAAAAGAAGAGATTATCATCATATTATTAGCGTTATTAAAAACTCAAAAGAAGCAAAAAAAATAGAATTTGTTTTTCTGGGTAAAGCTTCGGGCGCGGAATTGAAGGAAATTCTTGATTTAAAACGTGAGGTTGAAGATGTTAATATCACATTCTTTACCGAACGCATTTCTCAGCAGGAATTTGAAATCTGGATGAAAAAAGCTGATCTTATCTGGTGTCCTATTCAGCAGGAAACAGAGTTTTTCAGTCAGAAGGAGAGATATGGGCAAACCAAAATGACCGGTAATATTGGCGATGCCATTAAGTTTGGTAAAGCTGCCGTTTTCCCTCAAAATTATTCTTCAGATTTAGAATTTATTTTTCCTGAAAAAGAAAATGTAATTCAACAGTTTTATGACCTGAGAAAAATTCAGTTTGATTTTCAGGAAAAATTTAGCAAAAATCAGATTCTTAAGAAATTGGAGGGAAAACTCTCCCGAATTATTTGAATTTAAGGATACTTCTTATAAATTTCATATTCACATATTGTTCTACCGGGAAAATTTTAGTAAAATAATTTCCGATGAAGATGAGCAATAAAACTACCGCTGGTTTGTATACCATGTTGATGAAATTGTTCTCAAAAACGGGCAAAACGATCGCAACTGTAATTGCCAATGTACAAATTATCGAAACAAAGATCATTTCAATGGAAAAAGGTGAAACCTTGAATACAAAATAATTAAAAATAACTTTTATCAGATTATAAAGACTTACCGAAATCGCGGTCGACAAAGCAATTCCGATCAGTGAAAGCGCAGTGTAGTTGATGAAATACCAGTTAAGTCCAATGGTTAGTCCTGCTAACAGTAGCATTACGATAATATTAAATTTATAATATTTGGAAAGCGAGATAATGTTTCCGTTGAAACCGGTCGCCAAATCCATCAAAACTGCAGAACCCCAAATCCAGATTACAGGTTCATACATTCTGAGTGCATCTCCTTTATTGGGCATAAAGTGAGTGAGATACGGAAACCCGACCATGATACAGCCAAATAAAACTGCTCCCAGAAAGTAAATTGTCAGTGAGGTTTTTTTGTGAAATCTGTCAAGCTCTTCCATGTCTCCATCCGCTAAATTTTTTCTGATAAGAGGTGCGGAAATATTAAATAAACCCAGCTGCGGAATAGAAATCAGAGAGATTAAAGCTAATAAAATACTGTAAATCGCAATTTCTTCTTCACCAATAAATTCACCAATCATATAATTATTAATCGCCATGTGATTGCCGAAAGTTCCAAGGAAACCAAAAAAACTGTAAGACGCAAATTCTTTATAGAAGTTATCTTTTTTGAAATAATCCCTGTTGAAATCAAGATGTACTTTTTCAAGTTTGTTGGTGTAATAAATATATCCTGAAAGCATTAAAGCAAACATGCCGAAGAAAAATGCCAGTGCAGCCTGTTCAGAAAACTGAAAGTAAAAGAAAAGGCAAAATGCACCCAGATTCGCCAGTTTAGGCAAAAGATTATCAAAAATATTAGAAACAACAATTCGCTTATAGTTGGAAATATATTTATTGAAGACCGCACACAAAGAGAGTATTAAAACAAGAGGAAGAATGTATTTCTTACTCTCCCAGATTTTCATCTTAGTAAACTCAGGGAAAAATTGCGGGATAAGAAAAAAAACAGCAAGAAAAACCACAAAATTTACAGATACTAAACCCAGGGAAAGGGATAGCATATTTTGATGTTTTCCATCTTCGTGAGCTTTTCCGAAAAACTTTACATTGGAATACGAAATGCCTAAAACAACAAAAGGAACCAGCATTTCTGCTGCCGACATAATGTATCTTAAAGTTCCGTAAAAAAAGAGATCATTGGTGAAAATGAAAATAGAAAACATCCCGATAAGGGTTGCTGTATATCCAATGAGTGAATATTTAAAACCTTGTCTTGCAACTACACTCATATTCAGGATTGTTGTTTTGGAATGAAAATGATGTTGTTGATGTATTCGGTTTTGTTTTTTTCGTCCTGAATATTTCTGAGCAGGATTTCTTCCGTCAGTAATTCAGGTGTGAATGTTTTTCGGTTTAAGTAATGCGCTTCAAATCCCCAGCTTTTAACTTCTTCAATTTCTTTCCAGATGGGGTTTTGGTGATGTCGCTGTTCCATTTCCACCATCAGAACGGGCTTAAACTTCCGAATCGTATTTTTTCCTCCGATTAATGTTTTCATTTCATTGCCTTCTACATCAATTTTAATAAAATCTAATCTTTCTACGGGGTTTGATTTTATCCAATCATCCAGTTTTACCACGTCAACGATTTCGGTGTAGCTTTTTTCTTCGCCTTTTTCTTTATAGGAAGTGTTAAGTGTTCCTCTGGAAGCAACTGTTTTTCCTTTAATAACCGGAACTTTAAATTGGGCAGTTGTATTTTCATCAGAAAGTGCAGCCGAAGAAATTTTCATTTTAGGAAAAAGTCTTTTCAGTCTGATGTTTAATTTTTTGTTAGGCTCAAAACCGTAAATATTCTTGTGGTTCAGCTTATTTTCAAACTGATAAAGAAAAGTTCCCACATTGGCTCCAATATCGAAAACAACAGCGTCTTTGCTTAGAAAGTCTTTTATCCATACCAGTTCAGGTTCTACATTTCTATCCGAAAAGTTCTCTTTACTGAGGTTTTTTAAATTCTTAAAATATCTCTGCTTATAGAAACTGGGACTTATATATTGCAGATTTTCTGCTAATTGCTGATATAAAGACATTCGATGGAATTTAAGCTTGCAAAATTAAGGAAAAATGATGGTCTGTTTGTAGAGGTGGTTAATTTTTATCCGTTTTCGATTGCATTTTCCAGAAAATCGTTCAGAGGCTTTGCAGCTGAAAATACCGTGGAGAATTTTTGAACAGCATCAGGATGAGACACTTCTGTGTCGGATAATCGGTGAATACCAATGAAGCTTTTTAACTTTAGATATTCCGACATAGGATCTTCTTTTTCAAAACCCTGCGGCACTTTTTTTAGTTTGTCTTCCTGATCCAGTTCGCCAAAATGTTTTTTAAAGTCATTGTTTTCTATAGCTTTTAAAAAATCATCTTTAAACAGAGATATTTCTTTTCTTATTGATTTTAAAACGGGTGATTCCGGAAGATAGATTCCGCTTGCCAGAAAAGATTTTCCTGGTTCTATATGAATGTAATGTCCGGATTTGCTCCCGTTTTTTCCCATTCCGAAAGAAGCTCCGAAATTGGTCTTGTACGGAGTTTTATCTTTTGAAAATCTTGTATCACGGTAAATTCTGAATAGGGATTTTTTAGGATCTGCCTTTAGGATATTTTTATCAAATTTTCCCAACTCGTTCATCAGCGCTTCTATAAAATCCTGAAAATCAGATAAGGCTTCTGTATAAAGTGTTTTGTTTTCGTTGAACCATTCACGGTTGTTGTTTTTTTCGAGATGACGCAGAAAATCAATTATTTTAGCAGAAATAAAAGTTGCCATTGGTTTTTTAATCAAAGATAGATAATAAATATGAAATGATTGGATGATGTTTTTATCAATTCATAATTCATAAGGAAATTTTGATTCTCATTTAGACGGCAATTATTGTTGAAAAATTTTTAAATTTAAAATAAAAAAATTGTGGTTTTTCTCTATTATTTTGAAAATGATTATGGTTTTACAAATTAAAATTATCAATTCGTTAATATTATATAATCTAATATTCAAATAAATATTGTATCTTTGCAAAAATTTTATAATATTTAATGAATTTATTTACGGAGACCAATTTAAGTCCTGATTTACTTAAGGCAATTGGCGAACTGGGTTACGAAAGCCCGACAGAAATCCAAAAACAGACTATCCCTTTTATTCTTTCAGATATTCGCGACTTGATCGCACTTGCGCAGACAGGGACAGGCAAAACAGCAGCGTTTTCGCTTCCGATTTTGGATATGATTGACGATACGAGTCGCAAAATCCAACTTTTGGTGCTTTGTCCGACACGGGAATTATGTCTTCAGATTACGAAAGACATCAAAAATTATTCAAAATACATGCAGAACATCAAAACTACAGCAGTTTATGGTGGTAGCAGTATTATGGATCAGATTCGTTCTTTAAAGGAAAAACCGCAGATTATTGTAGGAACTCCGGGAAGAGTGATTGATTTGATTAACAGAAAAGCTTTAGATTTTTCTGCAATTCACTGGCTGGTTTTAGACGAAGCAGATGAGATGCTTTCAATGGGTTTCAAAGACGAATTGGAAACGATCATGAGTGAAACTCCTGAAACTAAACAGACTTTCTTATTCTCTGCTACGATGAGCAAAGAAGTAGAAAGAATTTCTAAGAACTATCTTACAAAACCTCACAGAATCTCAGTAGGTTCTATTAACGAGGTTAAAAAGAACATTAAGCATGAATATTATGTTGCAGGTTACCGTCAGAAAAAAGAAGCTCTGAAGAGACTTATTGACGCTAATCCTAACCAGTATTCTATCATTTTCTGCAGAACAAGAATGGAAACTCAGGAAGTTGCCGATTTCTTGATGCAGAATGGTTATGCAGCAGATGCGCTTCATGGCGATCTTTCTCAGGCGCAGAGAGATACGGTGATGAAGAAATTCAGACTGAAAAATATTGATATTCTGGTTGCTACCGATGTTGCGGCAAGAGGTTTAGATGTAAATTCTCTTACGCACGTAGTGCATTATTCTTTACCAGATGATCCGGAAGTTTTCGTACACAGAAGCGGAAGGACAGGAAGAGCAGGTAAAGACGGTATTTCAATTGCATTGATAAAGCCTGAAGAAAGCAGAAAATTGAAGCAGATAAAATCTGTTACAAAAATAGAAATCAACGAAGGTAAAATTCCTACCGGTGAAGATATCATAAAAGCACAGGTTGGAGGAGTTTTTGAAAGTCTTTTTGAAGTACACGAAGATTTCTTTGAGTTTGATGATTCATTGATTCCTGATTTGTCGGCTTTTTCAAAAGAAGAATTGGTGCACAAATTACTTCAGTTCCAGCTAAAAGAACTTGCTTTGTACTATAAAGACAGACATGATCTGATAGAGCAAAAACTAAGCAGCAGAGATGATGACAGAGGTGGAAGAGGGGACAGAAGAGATCGTGACAGAGGCAGAGACCGTGACAGAGGAAGGGATCGTGAACGTGGCGAAAGAAGAGGCGGTAAGCCAAGACAGCGCGACGAAAATATGACGAGATTTTTCTTCAATCTTGGTAAAAAAGACCAGCTGAAGAAAATTGATGTTCTTGAAATTATCAATAAAGCGACTTCAAGCAAAGGAAATAAGCGTGCTGAAATCGGAAATATTGAGATTCTTGAAAAATTTTCATTCTTTGAAGTGGAGAAATCATTTAAAGGAGAACTTTTAGGAAATATTTCTTCTATGAAGTTTAAAGGAAAGGAAATGAGAGCTGAAGAGGCTAACTAAACATTTCTGAAGATATATGAAAACCGGCATCACTGCCGGTTTTTTGTTTTCGGGGATAATATCATTTCAATATTAACAAAAATTAATGTTGGAAGCTTCATTCAACAATCCTTTTTTAAGAAATTTGCACTCGAAATTTATAAACACTATATATGGGAATTGGTAATATTTTCCACGCTTTTCAACCTAAAGATAAAATTTTCTTTGTGCTTTTCGAGAAAGTTACTGATAATCTGGTTGCTATGTCTAATGAGTTTAATCACGGAATCAAAGATTTTGATCTGAACGATGATTCTATGCTTAAGCTGATGAGCGATTATGAGCACAAAAATGATGAGCTTACCCACGAGATTTTCGTTGAGCTTGGAAAAAATTTCATTACACCTTTTGATCGTGAAGATATTCACACTCTGGCTACAGGTCTTGATGATATTGCAGACTATATCTATGCTTCGGCAAAATATATTTTCCTTTACAAGTCTCCGAGAATGAAGGCTTATGCTGATTTCTCTTTGCTGATCCACAAAGCATGTCTGGAAATTCAGAATGCTATGAAAAATCTGAAAGGATTCAAAAATATGGAGCAGGTAAAAGAAGCTTGTATCAAAGTAAATTCTATTGAAAATATTGCGGATGATCTTCTTTCTAATTCTATGGTAGAATTGTTTGAAACCAACGATGCGATCAACATTATTAAAGTTTCATCTGTATTGAATTATCTTGAAATAGTAACCGATAAAGCAGAAGATGTTGCCAACACGATTGAGAACATCATGATTAAGTACGCATAAAACAAGATAACAAAAATGGAATTTCCTATTTTACTTACGGTTATTATTGCTTTAGCCTTAATCTTCGATTATATCAATGGTTTTCACGATGCGGCAAACTCTATTGCAACCATTGTTTCTACAAAAGTTCTTACGCCATTTCAGGCGGTACTTTGGGCGGCTGTATGGAATTTTGCGGCATTTTTTATCGCAGCTTATGTTATCGGAGAGTTTAAAATCGGTAATACGATTGCCAAAACCGTCAACGAAAATTTTATTACGCTGGAAGTGATATTTTCCGGACTGATTGCTGCAATTGCATGGAATCTTCTCACATGGTGGTTTGGTATTCCTTCATCATCTTCCCATACTTTAATTGGCGGATTTTTGGGAGCAGCTTTAATGCATGCTTTTATGATGGACTATCATGACGTAGCTTCTGCATCACCAGAGCTTGGTTTTTTTGAAACGGTTAAAGAAGCTTTCACTCAGTTAGCTCAGCAGAATGTTGTGAAATTTAACAAGGTAATACCTATTTTCCTCTTTATATTTCTTGCTCCGATTATCGGGATGGTAATTTCTATCATCATTACCCTGATTATTGTGCATATTTATAAGAAATCTAATCCTCATAAAGCTGATAAAGCCTTCAAAAGAATGCAGTTGGCGTCTTCGGCTTTGTTCAGTTTAGGGCATGGTCTTAACGACGCACAGAAGGTAATGGGTATTATTGGTGCTGCATTGATCTATTATCACGTTAATATGCTTCAGGATCCTGTTTATCTTCAGATTCCTACTGCAGAGCGTTTCAATTATTTTTCAGAACATTATATGTGGGTACCTTTGGTTTCCTTTATTGCAATTGCATTGGGAACGATGAGCGGAGGCTGGAAAATTATTAAAACCATGGGAACTAAAATTACCAAAGTAACTCCATTGGAAGGGGTGAGCGCGGAAACTGCGGGAGCGATTACACTTTTTATTACCGATCACTTTGGGATTCCGGTTTCTACTACCCACACGATTACAGGTTCTATTATCGGGGTTGGTCTTACTAAAAGAATTTCAGCGGTACGTTGGGGAATCACGGTAAGCTTGCTTTGGGCATGGGTTCTTACCATTCCAATCTCGGCAATTGTTGCAGGGCTTACTTATCTTGCTGTGACGATGTTCTAAGTTGGCTCTTTATGTAAAAAAACTAAATCCTCCCGAATTTTTCAGGAGGATTATTTGTTGGTTTATGCTTTCTTTTTAAACTCGGCGAGCTTCAGGGCATCTTTAATCATCTTACCCGGTCGGAAGATGGTTTTTACCGTTTTGATACTAGAAGCGTTTACTTCTTCTGCTGTGTCTTTTCCTTCGCTGGAACCGCCTGCCTGTAGAGTGAAATACTCACCTACATACACAATCTTACCGTCGGCTACATCGTCGGCAATTTTAGAAAATGTGCTTTCGAGTACGGCAAGAATATCGGCTTTGGATACGGTAGAAACGGTAGAAGCATATTTGGCAAGATCTTCGAGGGTAGTCTGCCCATTGCCTACAATGTCAGCGTAGAATTTTTGGGGAGCTGTGGGATTCTGAGGATTTCTCTTCTGGATAACATTAAATGTAATTGGCATTTTTTTTTCGTTTATAGTGTTAAACATTTGTTATTGTATATACTAATGTAACAAAAAATAACCTCCTATTATTGCCCTGTAGATAAAAATCTACACCATACGAATGATACTTAAAAAAATAAGACGTGTCATTGTAGAAAATGATACGTCTCATTTAAACAAATTAGACGTGTAAATTTATCGGTTTACACGTCTTATTTTAAAAAGATCAAAAGATCATTTTATTTATTTCTTCAAAAGGCTTTCTATGAGCTTGTTTTGAGATTCTATCAAAAGCGTAATCTGCTGTTGCTGTAAAGTAATCTGTTCCTGATTTTTCAAAACGCTTTCCATAAGCTCCGGCGGAGCCATATTATTAATTGTAGGATAGTACTGCTGTTGTACTGAACTATTATCATTAAAAACAGGATTATGATTTACAATATTTTGATCCTTATTATCTAATAAACTATAAAGATCTAAATTGTAAATCTCAGAAATTTTAACAAGATTATCGGTCGTGGGTTTTGCCTGATCGGTTTCCCAAAGATGATAGGCAGGCTGGGATACTTTTAGCCTTTCTGCAATTTCTGCCTGCGAAAAATTCTTACTGTGTCTCAGATTCTCAGTTTTACTCCTAAGCTCATTGTAAATATTTTTTCCAAAAATACTAATCTTTTTAAGATTATAAGACTACTTATTAATTTTATAAGTAAACTTATTAAAATCCTACCCTAAACTTTTTATTTTTGAAAACTGGTAATCAAAAAATTTGATTACCAAATAATTTTTATCTTTAACCATTCAAATTTTTCAGCACATGATGAAAAAACATTTATTTCTCAGGCTCTGCCTGATTCTTGCTGTCGGTGTCTCGGCATTCTCCTGCCGCACCGAAGACTTTTACAACGAAGAAGAAGCACACGGCAACACGGGCTTGCGACTGACTTCCCAAAGAATTTCTCTTAACGAATCTAAGCACAAAACAAAGCTATTGCCAGATCTGGAAAAGCAGAAACAGCAATAGAGAAAAAAGCACTCAATGTACAGGGTAAATCGGTAAATATCGGAAACGGAATTACCATTGATACCGATCAGGTGGTCTACATGGAAAACGGTCCCGATTTTCACACCTACACCTTCAGTGTCATCCGTGACAACACAGCTGCCAACGCTCCGGTAGAAAATATTCTCATGACTCCCAATACAGACGGAAGCTACAGGGTATTTCATATTGTCCTTAATCTTACCGAAGCAGACAAATCCAAAATTGCCAACGGGGAATTTGTAGATTACAAAAATAAACAGCAGGTTACTGAATTGGCAGGAATCAGTAATCTGTCGTCTCTTTCGCAAAGAACGTCCTGTACATTGGAGTATTATTCTTATCCTGTACCATGCATCGGTTCTGAAAAGCATCTGCCGGGCGAAGCTGGTTGTCCTTATACGGGCGATAATCGTGCTTACTGGGCAACAGGAGTTTTCTGGAACTGCCAGTATGTACCGGAACGTGTAGATCATATAATTGCTCTTCAGGAAGGTGGTGGAGGCGGTGGAGGCGGCGGTCTCGGAGCAGAAGGACAGCAGCCACCTGATGACTGTACTTCTATTGCCACAGATCCTACGCAGGTAGGCTTGGTAAGCCCAACAGGATGTAATATCGGAGTTCCAACGGAGCCGATTGTAAGACCTTCGCAGATACCCTGCGAAAAAACAAAAGCATTACTGGCAGACCCTGTGGTGCAAACCAAAATTGATTCTCTAGAGGGGCAATCTAAACTCGGTGGTGAAAAAGCTTTTTTGTATATGAATAATAATACTACTTCTGCACTTATAGCTGGTGGGGAGCATCACGTAAAGTTGTCGCAATATACTGATTACAAAGGAATCTATCATAACCATACACCTCTTGGGACAAAAATGTTGTCAGTAAATGATATTGTTACTCTATATAAAAACATCGTATATGATCAAACTCCAGCTACGGCAAAAGATACATTTGTAGGGATGGTTGCCCACGAAACCTGCAACTGCCCACCGGATAACTTCGTGTACCATAATTATCTCTTGCGCTTTAATGGGGACTTATCAACTGCAGGTGCTATTGCAACTATGAGTGCGGAAAAAATTAAAAAAATTGAAGATAAATATTGGGCTTTAGAGTCAGAATTATTAGGGATACCATCCTTACGAAATGGATCGGGTTTATCAGCGAGCTTAAATGCGCAGGGATTGGAACGGTTATTTTTTGGTATATTAGCTAAAATGAATATTGCTACTAATCAGATTACTTTACAAAAAATAGAGAAAGACGGAACCATTAATACAATACAGTTGAATCCGGATGGTACAACCACTCCTGTACCATGCCCATAAAAAAATTATTATGAAAAATATTAAAATTATCATCATTTTTGCTGTTTTACTTAATGTAATCAATTGCAAAGCTTAGGTCTATCCATTAAATACACGGATGAAGGATATTCCTCAAGGCGGTTATGTAAAGGATGTTAATAATGATTTAAATCAATTTGTTGGCATTTATAAAGCTAATTTCCAAGGAAATGAAACTACTTTGTATATTACAAAAGTTGAACACATGTTTAAAGAAAGAATTGATCAGTCTTATTATATGGACGCTTTAATAATACGATATACTGTGAAAAACTCATCTGGAGCTATTCTTCAGGATACTCAATATAATACTCAAAATGATTTTTATAGTATATGGTCATCTCCCCAAGAAAATGGTGTTGCTCTATATTATCCTGGAACAAATTGTGGTGTGGGAAATGGCAAGGTAATTCTATTTAAAATTAATCCCACACAACTGTCTTGGGAATATCGACCTAACGGAAAACTATTAGATGAATATAATTGTCCGGGAAATCAGGATCTTACCGTGTATCTTCCAGTAACAAAAGATTTAATTTTCACAAAGCAGTAAAGAAAAGGTCTCTTCAAAAAAGGTTATTTTTAAAGTGGAAATTATGAAAAATACTAAAATTATCATCTTATTATTAATGCTTATCAACCTTGCAAATTGTAAAGCACAACAAACTTATCCATTAGATACTGACTATGAAGATGTTCCTGCGTTATCATACATAAAAGATTTGAACAATGAATTAAATCAGTTTACAGGAATATATAAAGCTAATTATCAAGGAAATGAAATTACGTTGTATATTACAAAAGTTGAACATATGTTAAAAAAAGACTGACAAAATCATATTATATGGATGCTTTAACGGTTAAATATACTGTGAAAAACTCATCCGCAGTTGTTCTTCAGGATACTCAGAATAATACTCAAAATGATTTTTACAGTATCTGGTCTGCTCCGCAGGAAAATGGTGTTGCTCTATATTATCCGGGAACAAATTGCGGTGTGGGAAATGGCAAGGTAATTCTATTTAAAATTAATCCCACACAACTGTCTTGGGAATATCGACCTAACGGAAAACTGTTAGATGAATATAATTGTCCGGGAAATCAGGATCTTAATGTATATCTTCCTGTAACGAAGGATTTAATTTTTACGAAGCAGTAAAGACAAAGTCTTTTAAAAAAGGTTTTTTTCAGAGAGGAAATTATGAAGAATATTAAAATTATCATCATTTTTGCTGTTTTGCTTAGTGTAATTAATTGTAAAGCTCAGGTCTATCCACTAAATACGCGTATGGACGATATTATCCAAGGGGGACATGTAAAAGACCTTAATAATGATTTAAATCAATTTGTAGGAATCTATAAAGCCATCTATCAGGGAAATGAAACGACGTTATACATAACAAAAGTTGAAGATAAACTTGTGAAAATACCTAATAAAAGTTATTATACTGATGCTTTAGTCATAAGATATACGGTTAAAAACTCATCAGGAGCTGTTCTTCAGGATATTCAAAATAGTACTCAAAGTGATTTTTGCAGTATCTCGTCTTTTCCTCAGGAAAATGCAGTTGTGCTACATTATCCGGGAACAAATTGCGGCGTAGGATCGGGAAGGGTCTTTCTTTTTAAAATTAATTCCACACAACTGTCTTGGGAATATCGACCTAATGGTAGTATTTTCTTAGATAAAAGCATAGAATGTCCCGGAAATCCCGATACAAAAGTTTATCTTCCTGTAACGAAGGATTTAATTTTTACGAAGCAGTAAAGACAAAGTCTTTTAAAAAAGGTTTTTTTCAGAGAGGAAATTATGAAAAATATTACAATTATTGTAGCAGCGTGTATTTTAATTAGTGTAATGAATTGTAAAGCGCAGCAATTTCCATTAGATGCTGATTTTGAAGCAATTCCTGCTAATTCGCATTTAAAAGATTATAATAACGAGTTGAACCAGTTTGTTGGAACCTATAAAGCCATCTATCAGGGGAATGAAACGACGTTATACATAACAAAAGTTGAAGATAAACTTGTAAAAATACCTAACAAAAGTTATTATACTGATGCTGTAGTCATAAGATATACGGTTAAAAACTCATCAGGAGCTGTTCTTCAGGATACTCAAAATAGTACTCAAAGTGATTTTTGCAGTATCTCGTCTTTTCCTCAGGAAAATGCAGTTGTGCTACATTATCCGGGAACAAATTGCGGCGTAGGCTGGGGAAGAGTATTTCTATTTAAAATTAACCCCACGCAATTATCTTGGGAATATCGACCTAACGGAAAACTATTAGATGAATATAATTGTCCGGGAAATCAGGATCTTACTGTGTATCTTCCGGTAACAAAAGATTTAATTTTCACGAAGCAGTAAAGAAAAGGTCTTTTAAAAAGGTTGTTTATAGAGAAAATAGAATTTTGGTATGTAAGAGGTTTAACAGATATCACTATGAATCCTAAATAATGAAAGCTTGTTTAATCGTTTTAATTTTATGTGTTTCAGCAAACTGCACCACTAATAAAAAGCACGCCGAATTTTATCTTTCTCCGGGTTTAGAAAACATGAAGCTTTTTGCTTCCAATAAATCAGATTCCATAAAAATTGATGCTTTTTATACAAACGCTGAAAAATGTCTTGAAAAAGGAGGATTATATTGTGATGCATGCAATAAAGAACTTTGGGCTGATTTTAAAAACGGTATTGCCCAGTTTAGAATTGAGCTGTTTAAAAACATTAAGCTTCCCAAAAATGCAAAACAAGGAGAAAACCGTGTAAGAGTAATCATTGGAACGTCTAATAGTATAGAGAAAATTGAGGTATTAAAGTTTACTGATATCAATACTAAAAATGCAATTGAAAAAGCATTTGAACAACATGAACTCAATACATGGACGTCTGCGAAAATCTATGTTATTCCTGTCAATCAGCAGTTTGAGATAAGTAATTATGTTAAGTAGAAAATAGAAAATAATATAAATGTAATTTCAGCAATACTGCTTTTATCTAAACAAAAATCCGTTTTCACTAATTGTGAAACGGATTTTTTTATTTTTGATCTCATATATGATACAGCTTTTTCATCAATAGTTTTTCCCTGAATGTCTCATCAATCCTATCAATTACAAAAAGTAACTAATGTAAATAAATAGTTTTACATTTGCTTTTCAAATAGAATTACATGAAAAATTTTGAAATATCAGTATTGGATCTTGCGCCGGTAAAGCAGGGCAAGACTGTTCACGATACTTATCAGGACAGTTTATCTTTGGCAAGACACGCTGAAAATTTAAATTATCAAAGATTCTGGCTTGCTGAGCATCATAATATGGAAAGCATTGCAAGTTCTGCTACTTCTGTTTTGATTGGTTTTATAGCCAACGGAACGCAAAAAATAAGAGTCGGATCAGGAGGTATTATGCTCCCTAATCACAGTTCACTAGTGATTGCCGAACAGTTCGGAACATTAGAATCGCTTTTTCCCGGAAGAATAGACCTTGGCTTGGGAAGAGCGCCCGGAACGGATGGTTTAACGGCTCAGGCTTTAGGAAGAAATCCGGCAATCATCAATGAGCAGTTTCCAAGACAGATTTTAGAATTACAAAAATATTTTTCTAAAGAGAATTCGGATGCATTGGTGCGTGCAATTCCGGGAGAAGGTTTAGATATTCCTTTATATATTTTAGGCTCAAGTACTGACAGTGCCTTTCTTGCGGCAGAATTGGGGCTTCCTTACGCTTTTGCAGGACATTTTGCACCGGAACAGATGGAAATGGCTTTCAATATTTACAAAGAACATTTTGAACCGTCAAAATATCTGGATAAACCATATATCATTGCCTGTGTAAACGGAATTGCTGCAGAAACCTCTGAAGAAGCACAAAAAATTTCAACAACTTTGTTTCAGGCTTTTATCAATATTATCAGGAATGACAGAAAGCCTTTTGCGCCACCCGTTGATGATATGGACAGCATCTGGTCACCTATGGAAAAATCTATGGTATTACAGAAATTAAAATTTACCCTTATCGGAAATCAGTCTGAAATTGAAGCTAAACTGCAAGGTTTTCAGGAAAGATTTAATGTGGATGAATTGATGATTAATTCTCATATTTATGATCATCAAAAAAGATTAGGGTCTTATGAGATCATCCAAAAAGCAAAAGACTCATTATTTGGCTCATAAATGATATTACTACAATTCCTAAAAACGTAGATAAGCACAAACTATTCATATTAATTGTTGATGCTTATTTTATTAAGTATCTTTGCAAAAATTTAAAGTAAAAATGTCTGATATTAAATTAAATACTATTCCAGAGGCAATCGAAGACCTTAAAAATGGTAAAATAATCATAGTAGTAGATGATGAAGACAGGGAAAATGAAGGTGATTTTCTTTGTGCAGCAGAGCTTACAACGCCGGAAATCATCAATTTTATGGCACTTCACGGAAGGGGGCTGATCTGTATGCCTCTACCTGAAAAAAGGTGTGATGAACTGGGGCTTGAAGTGATGGTAAGCAGAAGCAGCGATCCAAAAGAAACTGCTTTTACTGTTTCTGTAGACCTATTAGGAAACGGAACTTCTACAGGAATTTCGGCAAGTGACAGAGCTAAAACAATCTTAGCTTTGATGGATGAAAAATCTAAACCTTCCGACTTTATGCGTCCCGGTCATATTTTTCCGTTAAGAGCAAGAAAAGGCGGAGTCTTGAAAAGAGCAGGACATACAGAAGCTGCGATTGATTTAACTTGTCTTGCAGGTTTAAAAGAAGGTGGTGTTATTTGTGAAATTATGAACGAAGATGGTTCTATGTCACGCTTGCCGGAACTTTACGCTTTTGCACAGAAGCATGATATGAAGATTGTTTCTATAGAAGATTTAATTCATTATCAGCTTAAAAAAGGAAATCTTATTGAGCGAATTGAAGAAAGAAAAGTAAAAACAGCTTACGGTGATTATGATTTCCTCGCTTTCAGAGAAACTTCAAACGATCAGATTCATTTTGCTTTAACAAAAGGTTCGTGGACGGTTGATGAACCTGTTTTGGTAAGAGTGCAGTCATCAGATTCTTATTTTGATGTTTTAACACGATTGAATAACGGCGAAAAACCATTGCTGGAAAGAGTAACCAGTATGGTGAATGAAGCAGGAAAAGGAGCAATTATTTTTATCAATAATGTTTCAAATTCTGAAAATACATTAAGGAAGCTGCAGCAGTTCCTGAATTATCAGGACGGGCAACAGCAGCACCCGACTTTGGCATTCAATTACAGAGATTACGGAATCGGAACTCAGATCTTAAAAAATCTGGGAATTAATAAATTTAAAGTTATTACTCAGAATCCAAACATTAAACCTCAGGTTGGCGGTTATGATGTTGAAGTTACGGAAATGGTACAACTCTAAATTTCCAGTAAATAAAAAGTAAATCTGTCTCAAAAATGGGACAGATTTTTATTTTAAAATTTATTTAAATTTTTAATGATCAGTTTATGTATTTAAGATTGAAGAGAGGTATTTTGTTTTTTAATACAATATCTTATAAATTTTCATCAAAAGTTAGCTGATTTATTGTGTGTTATTATTTTAATTCATATTTTTGCACCTCGAAATAATTAACAAATTTATTTACATTATGAACAATTACGAAACTGTTTTCATTTTAACTCCCGTTCTATCTGACGCTCAGGTGGAGGAAGCAGTGAAAAAATTCGAAGATCTTTTGAAAGAAAAGAACTGCGAAATTGTAACCAGAGAAAATTGGGGATTAAAAAAATTAGCTTATCCTATTCAACTAAAAAAGAATGGATTCTATACTTTAATCGAGTTTAAAGGAGAAGGTTCTGTAGTGGCTGATCTGGAATTGGCTTTCAAACGTGATGAGAGAGTTATCCGTTACCTTACTACAAAGTTAGACAAGCATGCTGCTGAATATGCTGTAACCAGAAGAACTAAACTAAAGGCTGCAAAAGCTTAATTGATTAACCCACAATTTAAAAGACAAAGATATGGCAATAGATGATATGGCTAAACAAGCCTCAGCTGGAGGAGAATCTGAAGTAAAATTCCTTACTCCGCTTGATATCAATACAAAATCTGAAAAGAAATATTGTAGATTCAAAAAATACGGGATCAAGCATGTTGATTACAAAGATGCTGATTTCTTATTACAGTTCGTAAACGAGCAGGGTAAAATTTTACCAAGAAGATACACAGGAACTTCTTTAAAGTATCAAAGAAAAGTTTCTGCTGCGATCAAAAGAGCAAGACATCTTGCTTTGATGCCTTACGTAGCTGACTTATTGAAATAATAAGACAAAAAATAAATAAAAGAAGAGAGCAATCTCTTCTTTTGTTGCTGAATAAATAATTAAATTCTAACTTGATTTAGATTTCAGATAAAGATCTCAGATAACAGACAAAGTCTAATTTCTAACTTCTAACATCTAATTTCTAACATCTAAAAAAGGACAACAACAATGGATATTATCCTAAAAAAAGACGTAGAAAACTTAGGTCTTGAATTCGACACAGTAAATGTAAAGCCTGGTTACGCAAGAAACTTCTTATTACCGCAAGGTTATGCAGTTTTGGCTACTCCGAAAAATAAAGCAGCTCTTGAGGCTACTTTGGAAGCAAGAAAAGAAGAAGAAGCTAAATTGATCGCTGATGCTAATGCTAAAGTAGAGCAATTGAAGAAAACTTCAGTTACTATTCCTGCAAAAGTAGGTTCTGGAGACAGATTATTCGGTTCTATCAACAATGCAGATCTTTCTGCAGCTCTTGAGAAAGCTGGTGTTTCTGTTGAGAAGAAATACATCAAGATTCCTGGTAATACAATTAAGAGAACTGGTAAAGCTACTGCTAACATCAGATTGCACAGAAATGTAGAGTATAACTTCGAGTTTGATATTGTATCAGACGCACCAGTAGAAGCTCCTAAAGCAGCTCCTGCTAAAAAAGAAGAAACTCCTGCTGAAGAAGCATAAGGTAAAATCTCTTTATAATATAAAATCCGTTTTACGTTTCGTGAAACGGATTTTTTTTAGGATTTTTTCATTAGGAAATTTAAATTAACCTGAGTTCGGGATAAGTGTTCTTAAACGCAACGTTAAACAAAGAGATTCAATTATCAGGAATTCAGCTTTTAAGATATACAAAGGTACTTCGACTACGCTCAGTATAAACTTTAACTTATCAAAATAATACCATTTTTGTCTTTTTTCAATAAACGAAGTGCCTTTGTTTAGCTTAAAAACTTTCAAAAAGTAAAAAAATCTTTTGTTTTTTTCTTTGCGAGAAATTAAATATAATTCTATAAATCAATTATTTAAATTTATTTCTTATCCCGAACTGAGGTTAAATTAGGCTTAAATTAAGTAGTTAATGTGAGGTCGAGATAAATGGTAAGCTAAACAAGAGATCGGCGTGATTCTACACTCAAACTAAACAAAGTCATTCGACTACGCTCACTAGAAACTTCAGCTTATCCAAATAATACAGAATTACGTCTTACTTAATAAAAGAAGTGGCATTGTTTAACTTAAAAGCTTTTCAAAAGTAGATATTCTTTATTTTTCTTTGCTGTAAAATATGTTTATTTTGAAAATCAGTTATTATCCCGAACTTAAGTTATTTACAAATAGTAAAAATAAAAAAATCGCAACACATTAGTGCTGCGATTGATATATCTAAAAAGGAAAAATTTATAAGCTCTTTAACAATTTTTCTGTGTCAGTGGCATCTTGTCCGGTTGCTTTCGCTAGTTGGATAGATTTTTCTGCCCAAATTTTAGCATTTTTCTTATCACCGACTTTGTTATATAAATTAGCCAGGGTGTCTGTATTGGCAAAATTTTCATTCTTCTTTACTGATTCCTGAGCCCATTTTACAGCGGTTTCTAAAGATGATTTTGTTTTGATGTTTTCAAAGAAATTCCATGCGATAGAATTGAGTTCTTCTGAAGAAGCCGAGGCGTAGTCTTTGTAATGTTCTAAAGTAAGTTTTTCATAGGCTGCAAAATCTTTATCTTTCAAGGCTCTGCTTGATTTTACTTTAATCAGTAATTTTCCAGCTTCTTCCTTCGTCATAAATTTTTGAGTTTCTGCTAAAAAATAGCTGTCATCAAATTTTTTTGTATTTGGATTGTAAGATTTGCTTACTGCTGTATTTATTTTTACATTTTTGTCGATGTTATCATAGTTTTTTTCGGGCATCATTTTCAGAATCTCTGCTTTTTTAGCCTGAAAAATCCTGTATGATGAATCATCGGTGCTTTTCATTGCCTGAAACAGCAATTGAAGATTGCTCTGATTTAACTCAGGATTTCCATCAAAATATCTTTCAAGAATCTGGTTAGATAATTTGGTATCACTGTAGACTGTAAGCTCTGCAAGATTTAACAAAAAAGCAGGATCTTTTTCTCCTTTTTCAAATTTCTGTTTTAATGATGTAAGTCTTTTAGCAGGATCTTCGGCATCTTTTGCAAATTGGATGAAATCATTTTCTTCTACATAGCCTATTGTTCTGTGAACTTCTTCTCCGTCACCGTCAATAAAAAGATATGTAGGGAAGACTTTTACATTGTATTTTTTTGCAAGTTCAATACCTTCACCTTTTTCCATATCAATTTTAGCATTGATGAAACGGCTGTTGTAAATATCACCGACAGATTGAAGCGGAAAAATATTTTTTACCATCAGCTTGCATGGTCCGCACCAGACTGCATAAGCATCAATAAATATAAGTTTGTTTTCTTTTTTAGCTTTTGCCAAAAGAGTTTTGAAGTTTCCTTCATCAAATTTAATTCCCTGTGCAAACGTGAATGCAGCAAAGAAGAGAAATGAAAGTATTGCTGTTTTTTTCATGAATTTTTTTTGTTGGATACAAATGTAACGATTATGTTAAAAAATTATTCTCTTTTCATAAATAATAACATAAGTGAAACAAAAAATCCGCAAAATTATTTTGCGGATTAAAATTTTATCTTGAACCTCCTACCGAAGTGTTGGGTCTTGATTCTTTACTTTTATAGTCAGTAGCCGAGGCTGCAGTATCTCTCAATGCTTTAGGGGTATCTGTATCAGGATAGGGTGACTGTTCTGAATTTGAAGCGGCAGTTTCGCCCATATTGTTTCTCATAAAATCTTTGTTGTGTTCTTCTTTGAACTCTTCTCTGTTTTCTTTTTTATCTGCACAGCTTCCAAAAGTGAGAGAAGCAAGTGCAATGATTGCAAATGTTGTTTTCATATTATAATATATTTGACTGTTATTGTGTTTGCAAAAAATCTGCCGAATATTTATTTGACAATTTATCGGTTTATATTTCGGAGTTATAAAAATTTAAAAAGCTATTTTTGCAGAAATTTTTTTTATGCAAAATTATCTTGAATTCAGTTTTAAAATATCTCCCCTTCAGCCGTGGAATGAAATATTGATGGCAGAGCTTATTGAAATCGGTTTTGACAGCTTTACAGAAGAGAATGATGGTATTTTAGGATATGTTCAAAAAGATTTATTTGATGATAATCAGCTTAAAAACCTTCCGCTTTTTCAAAATCAGGATGTAAAAATTGAATTTTCGTTTACCGAAATGCCTAATATCAACTGGAACGAAGAGTGGGAAAAGAATTTTGAACCCATTAATATTGATGATAAAGTTTTAATAAGAGCCGAATTTCATGAATCTGTTCCGGGAATGCATGAAATTATCATTCAGCCTAAGATGTCTTTTGGAACAGGTCATCATCCTACCACTCACTTGATGATTCAGCAGATGATGGAGATGGATTTTAAAAATAAAAAAGTATTGGATATGGGGTGTGGCACTTCTGTTTTAGCAATTTATGCAAAACAGATAGGCGCTGGTGAAACAAAAGCAATAGATATTGATGAATGGTCTGTAGAAAATTCTAAAGAAAATGCTGAAAGAAATAATGTAGAACTGGATATTGAGTTGGGAACTGCTGAAAATTTAGGTAAAGATCAATACGATATTATCTTGGCTAATATCAACAGAAATATACTGATATCTGATATTCCTGTTTATGAATCTGTACTGAATAATGGTGGTCAACTTTTATTATCCGGACTGTGTTTTTTTGATGTGGATGATATTCTTGAAGTTTGTACGGAAAATAATCTTAAAATGAAAAAGAAATTACAGCGTGAAGAATGGGTAAGTATATTACTTGAAAAATAATTCATATCCTTACAGAGCCAATAAAGAGTAAATGATAAATAATTTAATTAACTTTTAATAGAACTTTATTTAAATGTTTGGTATTAAATTTTCATCAACATTTTTTTATTTTTCTGTTTAGGGATGGCGTGTGGTATGATTTTTTATCAAAATTCTATCTTTTTTTGTTGGTAAATGTTTATCACCCATATTTTTTTATACAATTAATATAACTACATTTGCAGAAAAATAAGCAAAATACAAATTCGTTAAATGAAAAAGCTTAAAGACGCTTTTAGTTCATTATATACAGGGGATAATGTAGTAAAACTCACAAATTTAAGATATTTGCCCAGATGGATTGTACTTCTCATTGATGTTGCAATCGTTTTATTATCTATATTTTTATCTTATTTATTTATTGAAAAACTTAATGTAAAAACCAATTTTGCACAGTATCGTTTTGAGAAAAGAATGTTATTAGTTTTTATTAACATTTTGTTTATGTTTGCCTTCAAAACGTATGCAGGAATCATTAGACATTCTACTTTTTTTGATTTTTTTAAAATTTTGTTGTGTTCAGGTTCAACTTTGGCAACATTGTTATTGATCAATATAATCGTTGAGATTTATATTGGAAAACCACTGTTTCTATATCCTAATTTTTTTTTTTATTTTTTTATATCGGTTTCTATGATGTTTTTTTTCAGAATGGTAACCAAGCAGTTTTTTAATATCCTTATTGATTATAAAGGAACAAAATCTAAAATAAGAGTTGCAGTTGTAGGCGTAGGAGATGCTTCAGTTTCTTTAGCAAGAGCAATTCTTCATAATCCGAACTATCCCTATCGTCTCTCAGGCTTTCTTACAAAGAGATCAGATTCTAATAAGGCAATTTTATTAGGTCATAAAATTTTCAATATTGACTATTTTTTTAAAAATAAAGAACTTATCAGTCAATTCGATGCTGTGTTAATTATAAAGGAAATAATGAGTAAGCAGGAACTTGAGGAATGGATGACTTTGGCATTGGATAATGATCTCAAAGTTCTTAAAGCTCCTACATTGAGTAAAATGCGTGATTCTGATTTGGTAGGTGGTATTAGACAGCTCCAGATTGAAGATCTACTTAATAGAAAACCTATAAAAATAGAAAACGAAGAAGTAAGAAGCAGGCATTTCAAAAAAAACATATTAGTAACAGGTGGTGCCGGTTCTATTGGAAGTGAAATTGTACGTCAGGTTGCACAGTTTAATCCAACTTTGATTGTAGTTTTGGATCAGGCTGAATCTCCTTTATACGAATTAGAACTTGATTTACTGGAAAAATTTCCAGAGCAGAAATTTAAGTTTGTGCTTGCAGATATTTCAAATCAATCAAGACTAGAAAAGCTATTTGAGATATATAACTTTTCTATGGTTTATCATGCTGCTGCATACAAGCATGTTCCTTTGATTGAGGAAAACCCTCATGAAGCTATATTTGTCAATGTATTGGGTTCTAAAAACCTTGCTCAATTAGCCAAAAAATATAAAGTTAATCGTTTTGTAATGGTTTCAACAGATAAGGCGGTGAATCCTACAAACGTAATGGGGGCTTCTAAAAGAGCGGCTGAGCTTTTTATCCAGTCTCTTCAAAACTCTGAAGGTAATACTACAAAATTTATTACTACCCGTTTTGGTAATGTTTTAGGCTCTAACGGCTCTGTTATTCCTCATTTTAGAAAGCAGATAGAAAAAGGAGGTCCGGTTACAATTACGCATCCTGACATTATACGTTATTTTATGACAATTCCTGAAGCTTGTGAATTGGTTCTTCAGGCAGGGACAATGGGAAATGGAGGCGAGATTTATGTATTTGATATGGGAGAGCCGGTTAAAATTTTAGATCTGGCAAGGAGAATGATAAAACTTTCAGGATTTATTCCTGATGAAGATATTAAGATTAAATATATTGGTTTGCGCCCCGGAGAAAAGCTATACGAAGAGTTGTTGAGTAATAATGCAACAACAATTCCAACACATCATGAGAAAATAATGATTTCAAAAGATCCGATTATGAGTTTCGACGAAATTAATATTTTATGCAGACATATAGTAAGATCTGCTGTACGAAGGGATAAACTGCAAGTAGTAAAATTATTAAAAGCAATAGTTCCTGAATTTATCAGTAATAATTCTGAATTCGAAGTTCTTGATAAAATTGAAGATCAGAAGCCAACTGTAGATTTGTAATTTATAAGTTGCAAGTTTAATTAAGAATGATTTTAAATATAATTTGTTGTAACAAAATTTTATTTAAAAAATAATAGTCCTATTTTTGTGAAAATTTATCAGAAATGATTGTAAAAAAATATTTTTTATACGGTGTATTAAGTTTAGCAATATTTTCATGTGCTCCGAGACAGGAGTTGAATTATATGAAAGATATTGAAAGTATAGCATTAGATAATTCAATAAAAAACAGCAGAAGTAATCTTCAGCCTGGTGATCAATTGATTATTACTGTGTCTGCTAAAGATATGGATGTAGTAAAACCTTTCAATAAAAACTATTCGTCATCAGCAACAATTACACAATATAGCGTTCCGAGCTCTAACAATTTACCACAGCAAATGCCTGTCTCAGGTCCAATGTATATGGTAGATCTTAATGGAAATATTGATTTTCCGCAGATAGGAATGATTAGTACGGGTAACGAAAATGTAGAGGGTTTAAGAGATAAACTTGTAAATCTTATCTCTAAATATGTAAAGGATCCTGTTGTGGATGTAAAGTTAGTTAATTTCAGGGTTTCTGTTTTAGGTGAAGTAGCAAGACCGGGAACTTATGTTGTTCCTGACGGTAATACTACTTTATTACAGGCATTGGGATTGGCCGGTGATCTTACTGTATTCGGAGTACGAAATAATGTAATGGTTGTAAGAAATGTGGATGGTGCAATTACAACACAAAAAATTGATCTTACCAGTGCACAATTTATCAATTCGCCTTATTTTTATCTCAAGCAGAATGATGTGATCTACGTTCAGCCCAACTCAACAAGAGAAAGAGCGGCAAGACTAGATCCAAATACCGGAATTTATATCTCAATTGCTTCAGTTGTTGCATCTTTGGCAATCGGTATTTTGGCTCTTACAAGAAATTAATCTAAAAAATCACCAACCTATATTTATTGTGGAGAATTATTTGCAGGAAGAAGAAGAATCTTTAAACATAAGAGAGTTTATAAAACCGTATTTCCATCGATGGTATTGGTTTGTCATCGGAGCAGTAGGAGCTGTTATACTGGCATGGTTTTTTTTAAGATATTCTGTTCCTGTCTATGGAACAGAATCTACTTTACTCATTAAAGAAGTAAAAAAATCCAGTGCAGGACAGCCAGATATGTCTGTGATTTCTGAACTGAGTGGAATTGGTGGTATGGGAACCAACTCTGTAGACAACGAAATTGAAATTTTGAAGTCTAAAAAACTAATGCTTTCCGTGGTACGTGAATTGGGTCTGGAAACCAATATTTATTCTAAGGGAAATATAAAAGATGCTGAACTTTATAAAGATACTGCTCCTTTTATTGTAAGAATTATTACCGAAAACTCTAAAGGCAAATATCCGTCAAAAGAAGTCACTGCAAAAATTAAAGGAAATAAAATTATCCTTGAGTCAGAAAGTTTTAAAAAAAGCATAGAAGCTGATTTTAATAAATCAGTTGCTATGCCTTTTGGTGTTATCATGTTTCAAAAAAATCCTAAGTTTAATTACAGTAAAAATAACAATGATACCTATCTTCTGCAGTTTATGTCAGGAATCAACAGAGCAAGATATTACCTGAAAATATTAAATGTTAGTCTGGCTCAGAAAGAAGCTACAGTCTTAAAAATTGCAATCAACTATCCTTTACCTTCTAAAGCAGAAGACATCTTAGAGCGATTGGCTGTAAATTACAATCGTGAAGCTGTAAAAGACAAAAACTCTGAAGCTCAGAAAACAGCAGAATTTATTGATGACAGAATCAGGCTTATTGGTGAGGAACTTGGAAAGGTAGAATCTCAAAAAGAAGATTTTAAATATAAAAATAATATTGCTGATATCCAGACTGAGGCAGAGATGTCCTTAGAAACAGAAATGAAAGGAAGACAAAGGCAACTGGAAAATGAATCTCAGCTTGAATTAATTAACAGTCTTTTAAATTCAATCAACAGACAGGGATCATATCAGGTTTTACCTTTGAATGTTGGTTTGTCAGATTCTAATACTTCTTCTGACATAGCGATGTACAATCAATTAATTATTGAAAGAAACAGGCTGCTTGAAAATTCTACTTCTGCAAATCCAATGGTTCAGGATGTTACAAGTCAGATTAATAGTATGAGAAGCTCTATCATCCAAAGTCTTCAAAAAAGCAGGTCGGCTTTGCAGATTTCAAGAAATATTATTGAATCTGAACAAAGCAGATTATCCGGGAGAATTTCTAAAATACCACAGCAGGAAAAATTATTCAGAAGTATTGAAAGACAGCAAAATATCAAAGAACAGTTGTATCTTTTACTTTTACAAAAAAGAGAGGAGGCAGCTATATCTTTAGCGATTGCAGCACCCAAAGCCAGAATAGTTGATGATCCGTTGACTAATCCACAACCGGTATCTCCTAAAAAACAAATAATTTATTTAGGAGCTTTAATCATAGGTTTACTTATTCCTTTTGCGATTATTTATTTAATAGAATTATTCAACGATAAAATCAAAACAAAAAATGATGTAGAAAAATTGCTTACTGGTGCTTCAGTAATTGGCGAGCTTCCATCATTAGAAAAAGGAGAACCTGAAATTGTACAGCTCAATGACCTGTCTCCCTTGGCAGAAGCATTTAGAATTTTGATTACGAATATCAATTTTATGCTCCCCAAAAACAAAAAAGGAAATGTTATTTTTGTAACATCTACGGTGAAAGGTGAAGGTAAAACATTTACCTCTGTAAATCTGGCTCTTACTTTAGCAACACCAAGAAAAAAAGTAATTATTATTGGATCTGATATCAGAAATCCACAGTTGCAAAGATATAATGAAAATAGGAGAGGTTTGATAGGTTTATCAGAGTTTATGTATGATGATCAGATGAAAGCTTCTGAAATTATTCACACCACCTCGTTTAATCCTCATTGTGATGTTATTTATTCAGGTGCTATTACGCCGAATCCAACTGAGCTTTTATCAAATGGAAGGTATCAGGAGCTAATAGAAGCTCTGAAGCCAATGTATGATTATATTTTATTAGATACAGCACCGCTCATGCTGGTGACAGACTCTTTTCTGATTGCTGATGTAGCTGACATTACCGTATATTTAACAAGGTCGGGTTATACAGAAAAGGAATTGTTAGGTTTTATTAATACACAAGTCAAAGATAAAAAGATTAAAAATGTAGGCTTGGTTTTGAACGATGTGAATAAAATTCATAGCGGCTATGGCTACGGCTATAAATATGGCTACGGATACAGTGCAGAGTCAAAAAAAACATGGTGGAGCAGGCTATTCAAAAAATAAACTGCAATGCTTAAATAGTATTAACATATAGTCATTTTCCACAAATATGAAAAATCAGTTAAAAATTGCAATAATAGGTCTTGGTTACGTAGGGTTGCCTTTGGCGAGACTTTTTGCTACAAAATATCCTGTTATAGGATTTGATATTAATAAAGATAGAATCGCTGAACTACAAAGTGGAAGAGACTCTACTTTAGAAGTTGATGACGATCTACTGAGAGCGGTTCTTTTAGAAGAAAACCCTTTAATAGGAAATGAAGAAATAATTAATGGACTATATTGCTCTTCCGATGCAAAAGATATTTCTGAAGCTAATATTTATATTGTAACTGTTCCCACGCCTGTAGATAAGCATAATCGTCCAGTACTTACACCTTTGTACAAATCAAGTGAAACGGTTGGTCATGTATTATCCAAAGGAGATATAGTTATTTACGAGTCAACGGTTTATCCTGGAGTCACTGAAGAAGAATGTGTTCCTGTTTTAGAAAAAATATCAGGTTTGAAATTTAATGAAGACTTTTTCGTAGGGTATTCACCTGAAAGAATCAATCCTGGTGATAAAGAACATACGGTTGAGAAAATTCTGAAAGTTACATCCGGATCTACCCCTGAAATAGGAAAAATTGTTGATGACTTATACAAATCGGTGATTGTTGCCGGTACACATTTAGCACCTACTATTAAAGTTGCTGAAGCTTCAAAAGTTATTGAAAATTCTCAACGTGATCTGAATATTGCTTTCATGAACGAGTTGGCTAAGATTTTTTCTTTAATGGATATTGATACCCATGACGTTTTAGAAGCGGCTGGAACTAAATGGAACTTTCTTAAATTTAAACCAGGTCTAGTCGGAGGACATTGTATTGGAGTAGATCCTTTTTACCTTGCTCAAAAAGCTCAGGAAATAGGATATTATTCTGAATTAATTTTAGCTGCGAGAAGATTAAATGATTCAATGGGAGCTTTTGTAGCATCACAGGTTGTTAAGTTGATGATTGATAATGATATTAAGATTAAAGGTGCAAAAGTTTTAAATCTGGGAATCACTTTTAAAGAAAATTGTCCTGATATAAGAAATTCAAAAGCTATAGATGTTATTACCCATTTGCAGGATTACGGAGCGGATGTAGTTACTTTTGATCCTTGGGCAAATACTGATGAAGTAAAGCACGAATATGATATTGATTGTCTGTCGGAACTTTCTGAAAATGAAAAGTATGATGCTATTGTTTTAACTGTATCTCATCAGGAATTTCTGCAGTTAGATCTAGAAAAGTTCCTGAATGGAAATGGAGTGATATATGATGTAAAAGGAATTCTTAGTAAAGAAATAATCAGCAGACGGCTCTAATTTAATTGACTAACAAGATTGGTTATCTTCAAATCTTTAGGCAATTTAATAATTTAGTAAATCACAAAATTAAAGCAATAAGTACATTTTTGTATTGTAAGTTATGAAAATATACAACATAATTTTATCGGGAGGTGTAGGAAGCAGACTTTGGCCTCTTTCACGGAAACAGCATCCTAAACAATTTCTTAAATTATTTTCTGGCAAATCATTATTTGAATTGACTGCGGAACGTAATCAGGAAGTAGTAGATCAAATTATGGTTGTAGGAAACACAGATCATATTGAGTGGAGTAAAATGCTTTTGCAGGATATTTCGCTTCCCAAAACTTTTATTACAGAAACAGTAGCCAGAAATACAACTGCTGCTATTGCATTTGCAGCTTTAGCTGTTGATGAGGACGATGTATTGATTGTTACACCATCTGATCATCTCATCCAAAATCAGGATGCTTATGAAAAAGCAATAAAAGAAGCTATTGAATTGGCAAAAAAAGACTTTCTTGTTACCTTTGGTGTTGTTCCTTCAAAACCTGAAACAGGTTACGGATACATTGAGTATCAGGGTAAAGATGTGTTGTCTTTTAGAGAAAAGCCCAATACTGAAACAGCGCAGGAATTTTTAGAAAGAGGAACGTTTCTTTGGAATTCAGGAATGTTTTGTTTTAAAGCAGGTGTTCTTTTAGAGGAACTTAAAGTCTATCAGTCAGAACTATTAGATAAGTGTAAAGCGGTGTGGCAGACATCTTTTGATCAATGCTTAAATGCAGAAGCTTCTCAGAAAGTTCCTTCCATCAGTATTGACTATGCAGTAATGGAAAGATCCAAAAAAATTAAAGTCGTTCCTGCACATTTTCGGTGGAATGATTTAGGCTCTTTTGAATCATTGTATGATTATCTGCGTTCTACCGGTCATCCTGTAGATGAAAACGGAAATATGGTCATTGGTACTGAAATTTTCACGGCTTTTGTAGGACTTAGCAATTCAATTCTTGTACATACACCAGATGCAATTCTTATTCTTCAGAAGGAGAAATCGCAGGATGTAAAGAAAATATATAATCAGCTGGAAAAATATCAATCCATTTTAAGGTAATAAATAATATGATTTCAAAAGATTCATTAATATATATTGCAGGTCACAGAGGGATGGTAGGATCTGCTATCTGGAGACAGCTTTCGGAAAAAGGATATACGAACTTGTTGGGAATGACAAGTAAAGAATTAGATTTACGGAATCAAAGCGAAGTCTTAGATTTCTTTGAAAAAAATAGACCTTCTGCAGTGATTGATGCAGCAGCAAAAGTTGGAGGTATTTTAGCAAACAATTCCTACCCTTACCAGTTTCTGATGGAAAATATGCAGATTCAGAATAATCTGATAGATGCTTCCTTAAAGATGAATGTTGGAAAATTCATTTTTTTGGGTTCTTCTTGTATTTATCCAAAGCTGGCACCTCAACCGCTTAAAGAAGAATATCTTTTAACAGATTCATTAGAACCAACTAATGAATGGTATGCGGTAGCCAAAATTACAGGAATTAAAGCCATAGAGTCTATCCGAAAACAATTCGGTAAGGATTATGTATCTTTGATGCCGACCAATTTATACGGAACACATGATAATTTTGATTTGAATACCTCTCATGTTTTACCTGCGATGATTAGAAAGTTCCATGAAGCAAAAGAAAATAACAACGCACCGGTAACATTATGGGGATCCGGAACGCCAATGCGGGAATTTCTTTTTGTGGATGATATGGCAGCATCTGTTGTTTTTGCGTTAGAAAACAAACTTCCGGAACACTTATACAATGTGGGAACTGGTAAGGATTTAACGATCAAAGATCTGGCTGAATTAATTCAGAAAATAACAGGTCACTCTGGAGAAATTGTCTGGGATTCTGAAAAACCAGATGGAACTCCCAGAAAATTGATGGATGTTTCAAAAATGCACGAATTAGGCTGGAAACATCAGATCGGGCTTGAAGAAGGAATTACGAAAACCTATCAGTGGTTTCTTGAAAACCTTAATAATTTCAAACAGGTAAAAATGTCTTAATATTATTTGCTTTAAAAATTACTTATCAAACATCATTCATCAATAATAAACAAGCATACATCCAAAAGATGAAAACAGCATTAATAACAGGAGTTACCGGACAGGACGGCTCATACTTAGCAGAGCTTTTGCTTGAAAAAGGCTACAGAGTTCATGGTATTAAAAGAAGAGCTTCTTCATTTAATACCCAAAGAATTGACCATCTTTATCAGGATCAGCATGAGCAGAATGTTAATTTTACGTTACATTATGGTGATTTGACGGATTCAACCAATATCATCAGAATTATACAGGAAGTGCAGCCGGACGAGATATATAATCTGGGTGCGATGTCTCATGTGAAAGTTTCGTTTGATTCTCCGGAATATGTTGCTAATGTTGATGGAATCGGAACTTTAAGAATTCTTGAAGCTGTTAGGATTTTAGGTCTGGAAAAGAAAACAAGAATTTATCAGGCTTCAACCTCTGAATTGTATGGAGGTCTTCCGGAAAATAAAAATGCGGCGGGTTTTTATGATGAAAACTCTCCCTTCTATCCCCGTTCGCCGTATGGAGCTGCCAAAATATATGGCTTCTGGATTACCAAAAATTATCGCGAAGCTTACGGAATGTTTGCTTGCAACGGAATTCTATTCAACCATGAATCTCCAAGAAGAGGAGAAACTTTTGTAACAAGAAAGATTACCATGGCAGTGGCTGCTATTGCCAAAGGCAAACAGGAGTGTTTATATTTAGGAAACCTGAATGCGCTTCGTGACTGGGGACATGCCAAAGATTATGTAGAGGCTATGTGGAGAATCCTACAGCAGGAAAAGCCTGAAGACTATGTGATTGCTATGGGAGAAACCACTTCGGTAAGAGATTTTGTACGAATGGCTTTTAATGAAATCGGGGTAGAATTATCCTTTGAAGGTGAAAATGAAAATGAAATTGCAAAGGTTAAAGCATGCAATAATCCTTTATATCAACTTGAAATTGGTAAAACGGTAGTTTCAGTAGATCCGGATTATTACAGACCAACAGAAGTTGATCTTTTGATTGGCGATCCTACAAAAGCAAAAACTCAGCTGGGCTGGAAACCTCAATATGATCTTCAGGCTTTGGTAAAGGAGATGGTTTTTTCTGATTTACAGCAATAGATAATATTTCATAATGAAAATTTGTAATTGTAAATCTTATTTCGAAAACTAACTATATAATAAATCTTGAATTTGGCTATAATATTCGTTTTATTATTATAGATTAAATTTTTTTAAGTAATGTTTTAAAATGCAGTAAATTGAAAGAACAAAAAAGTTTATTAAATTTAACCATATTATATTCTATAGGAAACTTTTCGTCAAAAATTATTAGTTTCATATTAGTTTTTTTTACCACTTTCTATCTTTCTAAGGCAGATGTTGGTGCCTATGATTTAATTTTAATTACATTGAGTTTATTAAGCCCATTTGTAACCTTTCAATTGACCGATGCTGCACTTAGATGGCTGTTAAGTGATGACACAGTTGAAAATCGTAAAAATGTTTTTTCAACCATATCTGTAATCCTAATAATCTCTCACCTATTATTGTACATTTTCATGTACATATATAATTATTATTTTCCTATTAAATTTTTCAATCTACTTTTAGTTTTAGTTTGTTGTCAATCCATCTATCTGTTTTTTTTACAATTTATTCGTGGACTTAGTAAAAACGGATTGTATGTATGGGCTGGTATAATCTATACATTGATATATGTTGGTCTAGCAATACTTGCGCTAACGGTACTGAATTTAAAAGTGGAAGGCTTATTATATTCAAACATATTAGCTGGTATAATGATGAGCTTTGTACTTTTGATTGCCGGAAAATTATATTCATTTTTTGATTTGAATCATACGAGTATTAAATTTAGTAAGGATTTGTTGAGGTATTCTACTCCTCTTATTCCTAATTCATTAAGTTGGTGGGCAATTTCCTCTGCCAATCGCTATATTATCCTGATGTACTTAGGAGCTGCAGCCAATGGTATATTTGCAATTGCTTACAAACTCCCAACTATATTATTGATGATTGTAAACGTGTTTTACCTTGCTTGGCAGGAAAAAGCGATTCTAAGTTATGAAAGAGAAGATAGAGACGAATATTATTCTAAAGTTTTGAAAGACTATATCAGAATATTATTTTCCTTATCAATTCTTATAGTTGCTGCAAATAAGATTGCATTATCATTTATGGTAAGTAAAGAGTTTTTTGATGCATGGCAATATACTCCTTTACTTTTATTAAGCATCATATTCAGTTCAATAGCCGGATTTTACGGAACCGGGTATCTTAGCTCCAAGAAAACGAAAGGGGCATTTACAAGCAGCATTTTTGGAGGTATTGTTACTGTTGGGTTATCATTTCTCCTAATTCCTCGTTTTGGATTGTTCGGTGCAAGCTGGGCAATTGTTCTTGGTTATTTGGTACTAATGTTAATAAGAATTTATCAGACTAAAAACTTTTTTAAAATAAAATTTCCTATAAACTATTTTTTCATCTTTATGATATTATTTACTATTAGTTCATTATTAAATTATGGTAATTTTATATTTGAAATTGTAAATATTATATTTTTCTTGATTATGGTTGTAATAATAAATAAATCTGACTTAAAGCTTAAAAAATGAGATTAAGTAATAAAATTTCTAAAATTTATTCAGTTTTTGTTTCGTTAAGGATAAAAGGTGTAAGAAAGAAATTTTCATTAATTTTTTTCGGTAAAAACAAAATTTATGTAAATAACGGTAATATAAATATATATAAAGGTTTTTTTCACTTTAATAAGTCATTTAGATATCCAGAACCTAATGTTGGATATTTAGAATTAGGGAAAAGATCGGAAATAAATGTTAATGGAAATTTCAGTATTTACAATGGTGGTCATATTGTCATTATGGATAATGCAAAATTGAATTTGGGAAGTGGATATATTAATAGAAACGTTAAAATAAGATGTTTTAATGAAATTAATATTGGGTGTAATGTTGCTATATCTGAAAATGTTTCAATTTGGGATAGTGATGCTCATACAATTTTAAAGGATAATTATATTCCTACAATTCCAATAACTTTAGGAGATAATGTTTGGATAGGAATGAATTCTATTATATTAAAAGGTGTTACATTGGGAGATGGTTGTATAGTTGCTGCGGGATCAATTGTTAATAAAAGTTTTCCTCCAAAGTGTTTAATAGGTGGAACTCCTGCTAAAATAATTAAAGAAAATGTTGAATGGAAATAAGTAATTACTTAGATAGAAAAGTCTCAATAATTATGCCTGTATACAATGTTGAAAAATACATTGCAAAAAGTATTGAAAGTGTTTTAAAACAAACATATACAAATTTTGAATTGTTAATTATCATTGATGGCTCACCAGATAATAGTAAACAAATAGCAGAGACTTTCGAAGATTCTAGAATTACTATTTATGAGAAGCCTAATGGGGGACTTTCTGATGCAAGAAACTTTGGACTCAATAAAGCTAATGGAGACTATATATATTTCATTGATAGTGATGATTGGATAGAACCGAACTTATTAGAATCTACATTTAAATTCTTCGATGAAGATGATGTAAATGTTGTTATTTTTGGCTATTTCCTTGATAATGAAGATTTAAACAAAAAACTATTATCAGCACAAAAAATTGAAAGTGAAAATATCGAATTCGTTAAAGGTAAAGACGATTTTTCTTTGGATGAAAATATGATCAATCTTTTAGGATATGCTTGGAATAAAATTTACAGAACAAAGTTTTTAAGAGATCATAATATTATTTTTGATAAAGGAGTTTCTCTAGTAGAAGATATTTTATTTAATTCAAAAGTATATAAAAGTGTTGATAGATTAATTTTTATAAATGATACTTTATATCATTATATAAACAGACCATCAGAATCTTTAATCAAAACTTTTCATACAAACTCTTTTGAACTATATCTAAAAAAAGCAAACTCCATGGAACTTTTTTTAAATTCATGGAAAATTTCTGTAGAAAATAAAAATACAATATTAGCCAAAGTCATTGTATCAGGTATAAGATATTGTATAAATAATCTTTTTGCATTTAAAAATAATTTATCCGAAAAAGAAAAACTTGATTATATAAAAATGATTATTAATCACAGTGAAACACAAAAATATATAAGGTATTATAAAGCAGTGAGTATTTATGATAAACTTTACAAAACAATGATCAGCGCACAAACTTCGCTTTTATTATATCTACTCTGCAAAATAAAAAAATAAAATGTTTATAAGTAATTATTTTTCATTCGAAACCAAAACAAGAATTCTTCTGTTTTTACAAAAATTTAAAACCAGCAGATTTTTTTCCAACCTCAAAAAAGGTGAACAAAAAAAAGCATTTATTTTTTTGGCGGCAGATTACGGTAATCTGGGAGATGTAGCGATTACTTATGCCCAAACAGAATTTTTAAAAAAATCTCTTACGGATTATAAAATTATTGAAATTCCTATTAGTAAGACCCTTGAAGGTATTTGCGCTGTAAAAAAAGCAATAGGTAAAGAAGATATTGTAACAACAGTTGGAGGTGGTAATCTGGGAGACTTGTATGATCAGATAGAATTTTACCGACAGCTGGTTGTAGAAAATTTCCCAAAAAATAAAGTTATATCTTTTCCGCAAACATTTGATTTTTCTGATACAGCAAAGGGATCTAAAGCTTTGGAAAAAGCAGTAGAAACATATAGTAAGCACCAAAATTTGGTGTTTGTTTCTAGAGAAAAAATTACGTTTGATTTGATGAAGAAGTACTTTATTAAAAATAAAATTATTCTTACCCCTGATATTGTGATGAGTCTCAATGAAAGTAATCCTACTTTTGAAAGAAAAGGAGCTGTATTTTGTTTGAGAAATGATGACGAAAAGTTATTGAAAAAATCAGAAAATGATCTGCTTATTGACTTAGTAAAGAAAAGGTTTGACACTTTTACTTTTTATGATACTCATATTAATAAAAATTATTTAACTGTTGATGAAAGAAAGCTTGAACTTAAGAGAATCTGGGATACTTTCAAAAAAGCAGAATTGGTAATTACAGATAGATTGCACGGAATGATTTTTTGTTACATAACAAATACTCCTTGTTTGGTTTTTCAAAATAATAATCATAAAGTAAAAGGTTCTTATGAATGGATAAAAGACTGTAGTTCTGTTTGGCTGATTGATAATTTCTCGGAGGAGAAAATAAGTAAAATACTTTCGGAGAGTAATTTTTTCAGATCAGAATTTTCTCAATTAGAAAAAGAATTTACAATTCTTTCAAATGAATTAATATTATGAAAAGAATTCTTCATATTATAGGTTCTATGAACAGAGCTGGAGCCGAAACGATGCTGATTAATTTGTACAGAGTGTTGGATAGGGATCAGTACCAGTTTGATTTTCTGTACTTCACAAATGAGAAATGTGATTACGATGATGAAATTGAAAGATTAGGTGGTAAAATTTATAGAGTTGAAAGTATTGGTACAATCGGCAGATTTTGGGAAACATATAAGTTTTTAAAATCGAACGAGCAATTTTATGCAATTCATACACATACGTTACTCAATAACGGATTCAATGTTTTTGGAGCCTATTTAGCAGGATTAAAAAAAAGAATATCGCATTCACACAATACATCCAACGGTAATGCAGATAATTTTTCTAGTAAAATTTATTATCATATATCAAAATTTCTTATTAATACTTTTTCTAATGGTTATATTGCCTGTGGTAATGAAGCGGGTAGCTATTTATTTTATAAAAAAAATAGATTTCTATATTTACCTAATGCTGTAAATTTTGATGACTTTACTCAAGATAATAATCTTAGAAATGATTTAAAATGTGATGAGAATACAATTTTAATCTGTCAAATAGGCAGGTTTTTGGAGGTGAAAAATCATTCATTTTCTATAGAGCTGGCAAAATATATGGATGAGCGTAACATTAATTTTAAATTGATATTTGTTGGAGATGGTGTTTTGAGAGAAACGATGGAGAAACGAGTTAAAGAGTTTGGTTTGGATTCCAAAGTTGAATTTCTTGGTTTAAGAAAAGATATTCCTGCAATATTGAGCAGTTCAGATTGCATGATATTGCCATCATTACATGAAGGGTTTCCTGTAGTATTGGTAGAATCTCAGGTAGCAGGTACACCATCATTAATTTCTACAAATGTTGCCAAAGAAGTCGATTTGGGAGTTGGTTTGGTTCAATTTGAATCACTGGCTTCAAATTTAGATTTGTGGGTTGATAAGTTGCTTAAAATGAAAGGGTTGAAAAAAATAGATAAATGTCATTTGAACGCTTTAGAAAACAAGGGTTTTAGCACAAAAGGTAGTTTAAAACAGTTGATAACTTATTATAATGATATTTAATTCAGAATCAAAACAATATTTTCAAATTAAAAGTTAAAATAAAAATACGGTTCACTTATTAAAATTATATTTTGATTAATCATTTTAATAAATTATATGTTTGATTTAATCCCCATTGATTTATATAGTAATGTCTACAATTATATTCTGCTTGGAATATTATTACTTGTTACTTTATATTCTCTGAAATTCAGATTAAAAAATGCGGTAAATATATTCAATGTTAATATTCTATTAGTCTTCCTATTTGTTTTTACATTATTTTATATTGGTTTCAGACCAATTCATGGGAAGTTTTTAGATATGACAACTTACAACTACGAATTTGAATATTATAAAAATGGAGGAAGTACTGATAAGGTAAAATCTGATTATTTTTTTTGGTATCTGACATATTTTTCATCAAAAGTAATTAATGCCCATCAGTATTTTTTTTTGTTGGCTTGCTTATATGTTATTCCTTTATTTGTTGTTTCTAAAATTCTCTTTAAAAAATACGCATTTTACTCTTTTTTCTTTTTTATAGCTTCATTTTCTTTTTGGGCTTATGGTACTAATGGAATCAGAAATGGAGTCGCAACGTCGATCTTTTTATTGGTTTTTGCTACAAACAAAAAATGGTTGCGGATATTGATAGTTTTTATATCAATACAATTTCATAGTTCAATGATAATTCCAACAATAGCCTTAATTATAGCAATATTATATCAGAAGCCAAAATACCTTCTATATTTTTGGTTTACATGTATACCAGTTTCATTATTTTTAGGCGAGACATTACAAATATTATTTGCAGGATTAATTGAGGATGACCGGACATCTTACTTGACGGCAGGAAATATAAATAACGATAATTTTAGTAGTACTGGGTTTAGGTGGGATTTTGTTCTATACAGTTTTTCTGCTGTTTATGCCGGATATTTTTATATTTTCCAAAAGAAATTTAATGATAATATTTATAGAATTATCTATTCTACATATGTGATATCTAATGCTCTTTGGATTTTGGTAATAAAAGCGAATTTCTCTAATCGTTTTGCCTATCTATCTTGGTTTTTGATGGCTTTAGTGATTATTTATCCTTTACTTAAGAGACAATTGTTTAATAACCCATACAGAGCAATCGTTTATGTGATGCTTGCTTATTTTGGTTTTACTTTTTTTATGACCGTAATAAAATTTAATTAATGTTGTTATCTATAATAGTTCCAATGTACAATGTTTCTCAATATTTAGAGAAATGCATTAAAAATATTCAAATTGATAATATTGAATATGAAATACTAATGATTGATGATGGCTCTCCTGATAATTCTATTGATATTGCAAATGATTTGGCTAGAATAAACAAAAGGATTAAGGTTTTTTCTCAAAAAAATAAAGGATTGGGTGGTGCAAGAAATCTAGGAATTAAAAATGCGACAGGAAAATATATCCTATTCTTAGACGCAGATGATATCTTAATCAAACAAGATTTTCAGTTTTTAGATGAAGAAGTATCGGAAATTATAGAATTTTCTTCAAAAAATATTACTTTCGACAATAATATAATTAGCGAATTTAATGCGGAAAATGTTACTAACCCATTAGATGGGATTTCCTATTACAGTATTTACCCTTCAATGTTCTCAGTATGTAATAAGCTATATTCTAAAGTTTTTTTGTCTCAATACAACTTGTTATTTAAAGAACAGATATACATAGAAGATTTTGAATTTAATACTAGAACTTTTTTCTTTTGTAAAAGAATAAAAAGTTTTAATGAATCCATACAGTATTTTGTTCAAGTAGAAAACTCTATAACAAGAAATTCTAATAAAGAACGAAAAGTAAAACTTGTAAATGACATGATAAAAGTAGGATACTATATTAGAGATTTTACAAAAAATATGAAACTTTCAAATTTGGAAATGAAATTTATTCACGAAAGATTTTGCTACTTAACGGTTGATATTATTTTCCATACGCTTAAAAATAATCTTGGTGATAAATTTTTATTAGAAAAAACTGATGAATTGAAAAACAGCAATTTATATGATTTAAGTTGTAAATTAAAACATAGAAAAAAGGATTTTTTTCGAAAAATCTTAAAATTTCCATTTGGATTATTTATTATAAAATACTATTTAAAAATAAAATATGATGAAAAGTAGATCTAAGTTTATATTATTAACTACGGTTCCAATTTCATTAAATTTTTTCAGAGATCAAATAAGTAAATTAAATGATATTTATGATGTAACATTAGTCAGCTCACCATCATCATTGCTAATTGAAATTGCGAGTCAGGAAAATGTAGCTTTTAGAGCAATAAAAATCAATCGAAATATATCTTTAATTAACGATCTGAAAAGTTTACTTAATTTAGTATTTTATTTTTTAAAAATTAATCCCGCTATTATTCATTGTAATACACCTAAAGCTTCTCTACTTGGTCTATTAGCTGGATTTTTGACCAGAGTTCCTAACAGGATATATTATATACATGGTTTAAGGTACGAAGGTGCCAAAGGTTTAAAAAGAAAATTACTTAAAGGTATGGAAAAGGTTGCTTGTTTCTGTGCAACCGATATTATAGCAGTTAGTAATGGGATTAAAATAAAAGCTAATCAGGAATTAACAAGTAAGACAATCAATGTGATTCATAATGGTAGTGCAAACGGAATGTTCATTGACGAATATGTTAATGCTAAATATAATAAAAAAATATTACGTGAAGAGTTATGTATTTCTGAAGAAGACTTTGTTTACGGTTTTATAGGTCGTCTCGTAGGTGATAAAGGAATTAATGAACTTGTTTCTTCATTTGATTCGTTAAATCAAAAAAACAAACAAATAAAGTTAATTTTAGTAGGCTCATATGAAGATGATTTGGATCCTTTAGAAAATTCGACAAAGTTTACCATAGAGAACAATCCTAATATAATTTATGTTGGTTTTCAAAAGGATGTCAAAAAATATCTTTCGTTAATGAATGTTTTTGTGTCACCATCTTATCGAGAGGGATTTGGCTTGTCTTTATTGGAAGCCAATTTAATGGGAATACCTATTATAGCGTCAAGAATTACTGGTTACGAGGAAATAATAAAAGAAGACAAAAATGGGTTTTTAATACCTTCTAAAAATAAGGTATTACTACAAAGTAAAATGTCTGAAGTATATTTAATGCAAAACAAGTTAGTTGAAATGAAAGAATTTTGTATAAATAATGTAATTGAAAACTACAATCATGAAGATGTTTTACGTAAAGCAATTCATTATTATAAATCTATTACTTTATCTAAATAATATGGGATTTAATTTTAATAGTAAAGTAGGTCATAGTGTTTTATCTTTTATACAAGGGTACAATCATGAAAAATATTGGAAACGAAGAAGTAAAGTAGTAGATCCAAATTATAAAAACATCTTTTTAAAGTTGTATTATTTATATTATATAAAAAAGATTGATAGTAAATTCAATTGCTCATTTGGAACAAATTATAACTCAGGATCGAAGTTCAAAACCCCTCCTCATTTGCCACATGGTCCTAAGAATATTATTATTGGGCATGATCTTACAATAGGTGAGAATTCGATAATATTTCATGGTGTAACATTAGCTCATGGAGGTAGTCATATAGGTAATAGTGTTATGTTTTCAACTGGTTCGGTTTTATTGCCTGGATATAATGTTGGTAGCAATGCAAAAATAGGCGCAAATGCAATTGTTGTTGAAGATATTCCAGAAAATGCTACTGTAGTACTTCAAAAACCTAAAATTATTTTAAAAAATTAATAATTTATGTACAAAATTTTTTTTAAAAGATTTGTTGATTTCATTACAGCATTTTTAGGATTGCTAATATTAAGTCCTATTTTTATTATCGTAACCATTGCTTTGTATTTTGCAAATGATGGTAAACCTTTCTTTTTTCAGGAGCGTCCAGGATTAAATGAAAAAATATTTAATATTATTAAGTTCAAGACCATGAATGATAAAAAAGATCCTTATGGTAATTTGCTTTCTGATGCGGAAAGACTTACTCCAATAGGAGCTTTTGTCAGAAAAACATCTTTAGATGAGCTTCCACAATTAATTAATGTCTTAAAAGGTGACATGAGCTTGATTGGTCCCAGACCTCTTTTAATAAAATATCTCAATTTTTACACAAAAGAAGAAAAAATGCGTCATTTAGTAAGACCAGGTATTACGGGTTGGGCTCAAGTGAATGGTCGAAATACAGTTGAATGGGACACAAGACTTAAATATGATACTGATTATGTAAAGAATATTTCTTTATCATTTGATATAAAAATTTTTTTATTAACACTCAAGAACGTGGTTAAATCAAAAAATATAGTAGTAGATCCCAGATCAATAATGAAAGATTTAGATGATGAACGAAAGCATAATTAGAATTAAAAATACGGCTGCTGATATTCAATTACTCAGCTCATATTTAAAAGAGATGTATAAGGATACCAAATGGAATGATTGCCTAATTTATTTTGATCCTAACTATATTAACTACCTGAAAAAAATTATTGATCTAGACAGTAATCTATTTTATTGGCTGCAGTTTGAAAATGAAACTGTTGGTTTTATGCACTTAATTGCTAGAGAAAATGAGCTTTATCTTAACAATATTTTTTTATTGAAATCTTTCCAAGGCAAGAAGTTAGCGCAGAAATTTTTATACGCAGTAATAAAATTGTGCAATAAAGAAATGTTTACGCTTAATGTTTTTCAATCAAATGATATAGCATTGAAATGGTATAAAAAGTTAGGAATGAAAATTTTAGAGAATACATTTTTCTATGAAGTAAAAAATTCTGATGTTTATTCTGAAGATTACGTTACTAAAAAAGATGACGCGGGCTTTACAAGTATTTTTATTAATGATAACAAGATTGCAACAGTAATTAATGGTAAATCCGTTATGCTTCATGATGCGAATCTAATGTTCAATTTTAAAAAATATGATATTGTTCTGACTAGAAGTGACCAAAAGTTAACAAATAATGCGTTATCATTTTGGGATGTAAGTCATAAAATGCTGGTCTCAACTTCAACTATATTACAAAATTTGAAATAAATAAGAATATGTTATTTGAAAATATAGAACTCAATAATTTTAAAAATCTTGAATTTTATCAAAAGCCATTTTATCTGAGAATGGAAGCGGAAAAAATAGGTGGAATAGCATTGTACTATAAATATGAAAGTGAAAATGCAACATTTGTTATTCCCGTCATTAAAAGACTGATTGAGAAAGATTATTATGATTTAATCAGTCCATATGGTTATTCAGGTTTTCTTAGTAATAATGATTCTCCAGAATTTATTATGGAGGGTATACATCATTTCGACAATTACTGTAAAGCTAATAATATTATAACATCTTTTATAAGATTACATCCTTTTAATAATTATATTTTTTTAGAGAATAAGAGAATAGCTCAAGTTTTGCATGGGCGCGTAATATTTTTTTCTTTAAATCAAAATTATGATGAATTATATAGTTTCTATTCTTCAAATCATAAAAGAGGAATTAAGAAACTCCAAAAAAGAGGATTTAATATCAAGCAGGGTGATGTTTCAGATATAAGAGAATTTATCACAATTTATAACCATACGATGGAAAGGTTAGATGCTAAAGAATTTTATTTTTTTGAAGAAGATTATTATGTTGCGCTGATGAAAAATGAAAAATGCAAATTATTATTTGTAGAATCGCCAGACCAAAAGTTATGTGCAGCAGCATTCTTTGTGATAAGCTCTGAAATTATCCAATATCATTTAGGAGGAACCTTAACAGAATTTCTTCAAGATGCGCCTATAAAATTACTTTTTGATTTTATAATAAATTCTCATTCAAATAGTAATATGAAATTTAATTTAGGTGGAGGTCTTGGAGGTAGTGAAGACAATTTATATAAATTTAAAGAAGGATTTTCTAACGAAAAAATAAAATTTTCTACCCTTAGAATTGTTCACAATCAAGATGTTTATAATAATTTAACTTCTAACTTTGATAAAGAAGATAGAAAAAATATTTCAGAATTTTTTCCGCTTTATAGAAAAAAATGACATATCTAAAATGGTTAAAAATTATAATCGTTTTTTTATTTTTGGTTAATACATACAGTAATCTTAATAATTATGCAAAACAAAATATGGCTTTCCTCTCCACACATGGGCGGAAACGAACAAAAATATGTAAACGAAGCTTTTGAAGCCAATTGGGTAGCGCCTTTAGGTCCTAATGTAGATGGTTTTGAAAAAGATTTGGAAACCTTTTTAAACGAAGATGTAAAAGTTGCGGCTCTTTCTGCCGGTACTGCTGCGCTGCATTTAGCTTTAATTGAATGTGATGTAAAGCATGGCGATGAGGTGATTTGCCAGTCTATGACATTTTCAGCTTCTGCCAATCCGATAGCTTACTGTGGAGCAACTCCCGTTTTCATTGACTCCGAAAAAGATACCTGGAATATGTGTCCGGTTGCTTTAAAAGAAGCTGTGGAAGACAGAATTTCTAAGGGGAAAAAGCCAAAAGCGATTATCGTTGTTCATTTGTATGGTATGCCTGCAAAGATGGATGAGATTTTAAAAATTGCTTCGGAATATGAAATTCCTGTAATTGAAGATGCTGCCGAAGCTTTAGGTTCTACTTATAAGGGCAAAGCCTGCGGAACTTTTGGACGTTTTGGAATTTTATCGTTTAACGGAAATAAGATCATCACTACTTCGGGTGGAGGAGCATTGGTTTGCCATACTCAGGAAGATAAAGATAAAGCGGTTTTTCTTTCGACGCAGGCGAGAGAAAATGCCCCTCATTATCAGCATTCTCATATTGGTTATAATTATCGTATGAGTAATATTGTAGCAGGAATCGGTCGTGGACAAATGGAAGTTTTGAATGATAGAGTAGAAGCACGCAGAAAAATGCACGATTTCTATGTTGAAATATTCAATGACATCAATGGTGTTGAGGTGTTTTCAGAACCAACTGCTGATTATTTTTCTAATCATTGGTTATCTGCTATTGTAGTAAATCCTGAAATTACCGGGAAGAATCGTGAAGATTTAAGATTAGCTTTTCTTGAGGACAATATTGAATCTCGCCCTTTATGGAAGCCGATGCATTTGCAGCCTGTTTTTGCGGATGCACCGTATTATGGAACGGATATTTCCGAAAATCTGTTCAATGACGGTCTATGTTTGCCTTCCGGATCAAATCTTACAGATGAAGACCGTGAAAGAATTAGAACAATGATTAATAATTTTTTTAATAAATAAAGATTCTTTTTTGTTGATAAATTTTTAAAAACGGCTCTTAAAAGTATAAACCAATTATACCATAATTTCGACTAAAGCGGGGCAGTGATCAGAATGCACTGCCTCTTTTAAAATAACAGCACGGGATAACTGATCTTTCAGTGAATACGAAGTGAAGTTATAATCTAAACGCCATCCTTTGTTTTTAGCTCTGGAATTCTGTCGATAACTCCACCAGGTATAATTATCCGGTTCAGCGTTAAAATATCTGAAACTGTCGATCAGTTCACATTCATCAATAAATCGAGTCATCCACTCACGTTCCATCGGTAAAAATCCGGATACATTTTTAAGACGCACAGGATCATGAATGTCTATTGCCTGATGACAGATATTAAAATCTCCTGAAATAATGAGATTAGGGATAGTCTTCTTTAGATTTTTAATATAATCTGAAAAATCATAGCAGAACTGCATTTTAAAATCCAGTCTTTCTATATTGGAAGCAGACGGAACGTATACTGAAATAACCGAAAAACCTTCAAAGTCAGCACGGATTATTCTTCCTTCATTGTCATAACTTTCTATACCGCAGCCATATTCTACGTGACTGGGTTTTATTTTTGAAGCAATCCCCACTCCGCTGTAGCCTTTCCTTACTGCGGAATGCCAATAACTGTGATAGCCTGCTTTTTCAAGGCTTTCGATGTCAATCTGGTCGGTTCCTGCTTTACTTTCCTGAATACAGATAATATCCGGATCAGCAGTTTTCAGCCAGTTTAAAAAATCTTTGGTAAATGCAGCACGTATTCCGTTGACGTTGTAGGTAATTAATCTCATAATTCAAAAATATAAAAATTCGGGCGGAAAGTTTAAGTTTTCCGCCCGAATCAGTTTAAATTTAGATCAGCAATTAAAGCTAAAATTCATGCCGGATTATTTTGGTTCCAGAATACTGATCGGAATAATGCATTCCTCCAGAGAAATTCCGCCGTGCTGATATGTTTCTTTATAGTAATTTACAAAATGATTGTAATTTTTGGGATAAGCAAGGAAGATGTTATTTTTAGCAAAAATATATTTTGAACTTAGATTTCCTTTAGGTAAAAATAACTTTTCAGGATTTGTTATTGCCCAAACATCGCTTTCGTCATAGGTTAAGCTTTTTCCGGTTTTATAGCGGATGTTGGTTGAGGTTTCTCTGTCGCCTACAACCCGGCTTGGTTTTTTGACATAAACAGTTCCGTGATCGGTCGTAATGACCAGTTTAAATCCGTTTTCAGCTGCGGTTTTGATGATTTTTACCAATGAAGAATTTTCAAACCAGTTCATAGTCAGGGATCTGAATGTTTTATCGTCCCGAATAAGCTGGTCTACAATGTGATTATCGGTTTTTGCATGAGACAGAATATCAATAAAATTGTACACAATTACCAGAAGATCATTGTTTTTGTGCTGATTAAAATCTTCATAAATCTTTTTTTCAAAATCGGCATTCAATACTTTCAGGTATTTCATAGATTTGGAATTAAGACCGACTCTTTTCATCTGATCTTCAAGAAAATCACGCTCAAATTCGTTTTTATTTCCTTCCTCATTATCATTAAACCATTTGTCCGGAAAACGCTTCTCAATTTCTGAAGGCAGAAGACCTGCAAAGAAAGAATTTCTCGCATACTGAGTCGCTGTAGGCAAAATACTGTAATAATAATCTTCCGAAATCTTGTTGTAAAATTTTGTGAAAAGCGGTTCAATTACTTTCCATTGATCGTAGCGGAGATTATCAATCATTAAAAGAAGAACTTTATCTTTTTCAACCTCCGGCTTTATCTTATCTTTAAAAAGAGTGTGGCTCATCATCGGTTTTTCCGAGCCTTTCAGCCATTCTTCATAATTGTTTTCGATAAATTTGGCAAACTGAATGTTGGCTTCTTCTTTTTGTGACTGCAAAAGGTCTGCAAATTCATTATCGGTTACTTTATCGAATTTCAGTTCCCAATTGATGATTTTTTTGTAATAATCTGCCCATTCCTGGTACGTTTGGAGATACGAAAGTTCCATAGAAAGGTTCCTGAATTCCTGCTGATACTGCAAAATAGTTTTCTGTTCTACCAGATTATCTTCCTGAAGATTTTTTTTCAGCGACAGCAGTATCTGATTGGGATTCACCGGTTTTAGGATATAATCGGCAATCTGTGAACCGATGGCTTCTTCCATAATGTGCTCTTCTTCACTTTTGGTAACCATTACGATTTTTAGCGAGCTGTCTATTTGTTTAATCATCGGAATAGCTTCCAGTCCCGAAATTCCGGGCATATTTTCGTCGATTAATGTTAACGCAAATTTTTCAGATTCAATAAGTTCTAAAGCTTCATTTACATTGTTAACAGGCGTTACCTGATAACCTTTTTTTTCAAGAAAAACGATATGCGGTTTCAGCAAATCTATTTCATCATCAATCCATAATATTTTATCTGACATACAAGTTTTATTTTTTGTTGAGTAATGGCATCAAAATTACGACCAATTACTTTTAATTTCTCACAAAATGCTCTGCTAAAAAGTTAAATCTTAGTTAAAAGAATTTTGATCATTAATTAAAATGCAATTTTTATATGAAGATATGATAAATATTGTAATCTTAAAGGATGCAAATTAAATTGTAGTAATAATAATATTCACCATGGCTGTTTTTAGCTTTAAAAGGTTAATTTTGCATACTTCATCCTAATTTCTATGCAGAACAAGCTTAAAATCATCAACGATCCTGTACATGGCTTTATAAAAATTCCTCACGAAATTCTTTTTGATGTAATTGAGCATCCGTATTTCCAAAGATTAAGGAGAATTTCACAAACAGGTCTTCTTAACCTTATTTTTCCGGGAGCAACACATACAAGATTTCATCATGCGATTGGAGCCATGCATCTTATGTTTACTGCTTTAGAGACTTTAAAGCAAAAAGGAGTAAAAATTTCAGAAGATGAAGAAAAAGGAGCCATGTTGGCGATTTTAATGCACGACATTGGACATGGTCCTTTTTCACATGCATTAGAAAGTATGCTCATGGATGACTGGCATCATGAAAATCTTTCTTTGTTGTTGATGAACAGGCTGAATGATGAATTTGAAGGACAGCTGTCGGTCGCAATTCAGATGTTTCAGGGCAAATATCACAGGAAATTTTTCAATCAGTTAATTAGCTCTCAACTGGATGTTGACAGATTAGATTATCTGAACCGAGACAGCTTTTTTACCGGTGTTTCTGAAGGAAATATTAATACCCAAAGAATTATTTCCATGATGAATGTCTGTGAAGATGAGCTGGTAATTGATGCAAAAGGAGTTTATTCCATTGAAAATTTTTTAACAGCGAGAATGTTTATGTATTGGCAGGTTTACTATCATAAGACATCAGCTTTGGCCGAATTTATTTTGGTGAAAATTTTAGAAAGAGCTAAATATTTAACTTCCCAGGGAATAGATCTGCCTTCAACGGAAAATTTGAGATATTTTCTGAACAGAGGTAAATCTGCAGCTACAGAAGAAGATATTCTGCGTTTTACTGAGCTGGATGATAATGACATTATTCAGGCTATGAAACTATGGCAGACTGCAGATGATTTTATTTTGTCTTACTGGTGCAGATGTGTGGTCAAGAGAAATCTTCCCAAAACAATTATTTCTTCTAGGCCATTTGAACAGGATTTTATTAATGAAAAAATAAAAATCAGCAACGAATTTTTCGGAATTGATAATGCACGAGAATTGGTGAATGAAATACAAAGAGAACTCAGACCTTATAATACAGAAAAACAGCCTATTTATCTCTTGCAGAAAAGCGGTAAAATCATCAAGCTGAACGAGTCGGAAGATCAGCTTTTATCAGGGTTGATTATGAATAAAACCAAGAGATATATTCTAGCTTTTCCGAGAATATAATTTGTTTTTTCATAAATATTCTTAAAAACGACCTGCCGTAAATTAAAAAAATGTTTGCGAATTACAGAATTTCTTATCTTTGCAGAATATGGAATTTACAGCTTCGCAGATTGCAAGTTTTATTGATGGAAAAATTATAGGTGATGCGAACTCACTTATAACGGGCGTTTCTCCTATTGAGAGCGGTGAAAAAGGGCATCTTTCGTTTATTGCTCAGGATCGTTTTGCTCATCATCTCGAAACTTCAAAATGTTCTGTTCTTATCGTAAGTGAGAAACTCATTACCAAAAGTCAGTACAATTCAACTATTATTTCGGTAAAAGATGCTTATCTTTCTTTTCAGATTCTGATGAATCTTTATCAGGAAATGCAGGGGAGGAGAGAAGGTATTGAAGATGGCTCTTCTATTCATGATACTGCCGTTATTGGCGAGAAAGTTTATATTGGCGCATTTACTTATGTTTCTCAAAAAGCTAAAATTGGTGACGGAACTCAGATTTTCCCACAAGTTTACATTGGAAAAGGTGTTAAAATAGGAAAAAACTGTAAAATTGACAGTGGAGCAAGGATATATGATTACTGCATCATTGGTGACAATTGTGTTATACATTCCAACACGGTGATTGGTGGTGATGGTTTTGGTTTTCAGCCAACTCCGGAAGGCTTTCAGAAAATTCCTCAACTGGGTAATGTAATCATTGAAGATAATGTTGAAATTGGTTCTAACTGCAGTATCGACCGTGCAACAATAGGATCCACAGTGATTGGTAAAGGAACCAAAATAGATAATTTAATACAGATTGCTCACAACGTAAAAATAGGAGCCAATAATGTAATTGCAGCTCAGGCAGGAATCGCAGGTTCTACAACCATCGGTGACTGGAATCAGATTGGAGGACAGGTGGGAATCGTGGGACACATCAAAATCGGAAATCAGGTGAAAATTCAGGCGCAGAGCGGTGTAAACTCCAGTGTGAATGACAGAGAAACAATGTACGGATCACCTGCGATCAGCTATAATGATTATCTGAGAAGCTATGTGCATTTCAGAAATCTTCCGGAAATTGTAAAAAGAATAAATAATCTTGAGAATAACTCAAAAGATAAAACTAATGAGTGATATGCAAAAAACCCTTCAGGAAGAGGTTTCTCTTTCTGGAATAGGTCTTCATACGGGTAAAGAAGTAAAACTAACCATTAAGCCTGCTAAAGAAAATACAGGTTTTGTTTTTGTAAGAACAGATCTGGAAGGACATCCGCAGGTTGAAGCAGACGTAAACTACGTTGTAGCTACAGAAAGAGGAACTACTCTTGAAAAACTGGGCGTAAAAATCAATACCTGCGAACATCTTTTAGCAGCTTTGGTAGGCTGTGATATAGATAATGCAATTCTGGAAATGAATGCTTCTGAGCCACCTATTTTAGATGGTTCATCAAAGTTTTTTGTAGAAGCTGTTGAAAGCGTTGGTGTTGTAGAACAAAATACCGCAAGAGAATACCTTGTAGTAAAAGAAGTTCTCAGCTACAGTGATCCTGCTACAGGTTCAGAAATAACCATCATTCCTTCAGATACTTATGAAGTAACTACAATGGTTGATTTCGGAACTAAAGTTTTGGGAACTCAAAATGCTACTCTGAAAAATATTTGTGAATTTAAAGAAGAAATTTCCTCAGCAAGAACATTCAGCTTCCTGCACGAACTGGAAATGCTTTTGGATCATGGACTAATCAAAGGCGGAGATATATCGAATGCTATTGTTTATGTGGACAAAGATCTCACTCCTGAAACTACAGAAAAACTTAAAAAAGCCTTCGGAAAAGATAATGTTTCTATCAGACCGAACGGAATTTTAGATAATTTGACTTTAAATTATCCTAACGAAGCGGCAAGACACAAGTTACTTGATGTGATTGGTGATTTAGCTTTGGCAGGAGTGAAAATTAAAGGAAAAGTAATTGCCAACAAGCCGGGACATTTTGTCAATACACAGTTTGCAAAAAAACTAAACCGACAGTGGAAATTACAGAAAAAGAAAAACGTTCCGGATTTTGATTTAACAAAAGAACCGGTTTTTGACATCAACGGTATTATGAAATTAATGCCGCACCGTTATCCGTTTTTGTTGATTGATAAGGTTTTAGAACTTTCAGATTCTCACGTTGTAGGATTAAAAAATGTAACTTTTAATGAGCCTTTTTTCATCGGGCATTTTCCGAAAGAGCCTGTAATGCCGGGAGTTTTGCAGGTGGAAGCATTGGCACAGACAGGAGGTATTCTTGTTTTGGCAAGCGTTCCGGATCCGGAAAACTATTCAACTTATTTCATTAAAATTGATAAGGTGAAATTCAAAAGAAAAGTAGTTCCGGGTGATACAATGATTTTTAAAATTGAACTGATGGAACCTATCAGAAGAGGTATTGTTCACATGCAGGGTTACGGATACGTAGGAGATACAGTTGCGGTGGAGGCCGAATTAATGGCTCAGGTTGCAAAAAATAAAATTGATTAAATGATTCATCAGTTAGCAGCCGTTGATAAGCGTGCAAAAATCAGCAAAAACGTAGTTGTAGAACCTTTTACAACCATTGCAGGTGATGTGGAAATAGGTGAGGGAACCTGGATAGGATCGAATGTAACCATCATGGATGGAGCGAGAATAGGCAAAAACTGCAGGATTTTTCCGGGAACCGTAATTTCAGCAATTCCTCAGGATTTAAAATTTGACGGAGAAGATACACAGACGATAATTGGTGACGAAACCACCATCAGAGAATGTGTAACGGTAAACAGAGGGACAAAAGCTTTGGGCTTTACAAAAATAGGTGCCAATTGTTTAATTATGGCAACATCCCATATTGCTCACGATTGCGTGATTGGTGATAATGTCATCATTGTAAATGGATGCGGTATTGCAGGTCATGTAGAAATTGGTGATTATACGGTAATGGGAGGTTTATCTGCGGTACATCAGTTCGGCAAAATTGGTAAACACGTCATGATTTCCGGAGGAACTTTGGTAAGAAAAGACATTCCGCCTTATGTGAAAGTTGCAAGAGAACCTATGTCGTATGCAGGAATCAATTCGGTAGGATTAAGAAGAAGAGGATTTTCCAATGAGAAAATTTTCGAAATCCAGAAAATCTACAGAGCCATATTCCAGATGAAAATGAATGTTTCTCAGGCAGTTTCATATATCGAAAAGGAAATGCTGCCTACTGCTGAAAGAGACGAAATTCTTCAGTTTATCCAAAATTCGCCGAGAGGTATTGTAAAAGGATACGGAACAGGTAAAGAGTAATACTTTTCACTAATTCTTGAGAATCCCAATCAAAAAAAAGGAAATATAATATTAAACATACATCATCGGATTTGAGCCAAAAACTTTAACCCGAAACTTTTAAACAAAAAATAATGGCAACAAGTAACGATATCAGAAAAGGTCTTTGTATAGAATACAGCAATGATATTTTTAAAGTAATCGAATTTCTTCACGTAAAACCAGGTAAAGGACCTGCTTTCGTAAGAACTAAACTAAAATCAGTAACCAACGGTAAAGTAATCGACAACACGTTTTCTGCAGGTCATAAGATTGACGAAGTGAAAGTAATCACAAGAAAATTCCAATATCTTTATGATGATGAGAATGGTTTTCACTTTATGAATAATGAAGATTTTTCGCAATTATATCTAAACAAAGAGATGATTGAAAATTCAAACCTGATGAAAGCAGGCGAAGAAGTTACCATTATCCTTAAGGAGGCAGATGAAACGCCGCTTTCTGCTGAATTACCACAATCTGTTTATTTGGAAGTTGTGGAAGCAGATCCGGGTGTGAAAGGGAATACAGCAACCAATGCATTGAAAAACGCTATCGTTGAGACAGGAGCAAGAGTAATGGTTCCTTTATTCATCGAGCCGGGAGACAAAATCAAAGTAAGTACAGAAGACGGTTCTTATTTGGAAAGAGTGAAGTAAGCATCTTACAATATCGTGAAGCTGGAAGCTAATAGCTTTCAGCTTTCATTTTTTTATGGCAGCTTTTTCCGTCCTCCGTTCCCGCTTTTTTGCCTCCGCTTCGCTCCGGCAAAAAGAGCTCCACTCAGGCCGGGCTGCAAAGTCAAACAGCAAAGAACCATGTTAAGTTCAAACCTTAATATGGTTGATTTAACTAAACATCATTTTTAAGAATATGACGTTTCATCATCCACAAAATCTTAAAACGATTGCTGATCTTATTGGAGCAAAATTTATTGGCTCAGAAGATTTTGAAGTTTTAGGAACCAACGAAATTCACAGAGTAAAACCCGGCGAAATTGTTTTCGTCAATCATCCAAAGTATTACGATAAAGCACTAAATTCTGCTGCAACTATAATTCTTATTGATAAAGAAGTAGAATGTCCGGGAGGAAAAGCTCTTCTGATTTCTGATGACCCTTTCAGAGATTTCAATATGATCAATACCCATTTTACCAGAATTTCAAACTTCACAGAAGAACTGCACGACGTAGAAATAGGAGAAGGTACAAAAATTCATTCTTCTGCAGTAATTGGAAATAACGTAAAAATTGGGAAGAATACCCTTATCTTTCCGAATGTAGTAATTGGCGACAGAACGGTAATTGGTGATAATGTGGTCATTCAATCCAATACAGTTTTAGGTGGTGATGCATTTTATTACAGAAAACTCAACGGGAACTTCGATCGTTTAATCTCCGTAGGAAACGTAATTATTGAAAATAATGTAGAAATAGGAAATGGCTGTACCATTGACAGAGGCGTTACAGATTCTACCATTATCGGAGAAGGTTCTGTTTTAGATAATCAGATTCAGATTGGTCATGATACGGTGATTGGCAAAAGATGTTTGATTGCTTCGCAGGTTGGTGTAGCAGGGTGTTGTATTATCGGTGATGAGGTTACTTTGTGGGGACAAGTTGGTATTGCATCAGGCAACCATATCGAAAGTGGTTCTGTACTTTTGGGCAAAACAGGAGTCAACCGTGATCTGAAAAAAGGAACTTATATCGGGATGTTTGCAGAAGATTTTAAAACGTATCTGAAAAAAGAAGTTAAGCTGAGGAATCTTGGGTAAACTAATTGCTCATATTTATTTATAATCAAAGAAAAATAAGTAAATTTGTGAGCGTTAATAAATCAGAAAAAATAAATTAAAACAACAATAAAATGTCAATTTTAGTAAACAAAGATTCTAAAGTAATTGTACAGGGATTTACAGGTAACGAAGGTACTTTCCATGCTGGTCAGATGATTGAGTACGGAACCAACGTAGTAGGTGGTGTTACTCCTGGTAAAGGAGGAAGCGAGCATTTAGGTAAGCCGGTATTCAACACCGTAGCAGATGCTGTTGAAAAAGCAGGAGCCAACGTGAGTATTATTTTCGTTCCGCCTGCATTTGCTGCAGATGCTATTATGGAAGCTGCTGAGGCAGGTATCAAAGTTATTGTATGTATTACTGAAGGTATTCCTGTTGCAGATATGGTTAAAGTAAAATCTTATATCGCTGATAAAGATTGTAGATTAATCGGTCCTAACTGCCCTGGTATTATTACTTCTGGAGAAGCTAAAATTGGTATTATGCCTGGTTTCGTTTTCAAAAAAGGAAAAGTAGGAATCGTTTCAAAATCAGGAACTTTAACGTATGAAGCTGCAGATCAGGTGGTAAAAGCCGGTTACGGTGTTTCTACAGCTATCGGAATTGGTGGTGACCCGATTATCGGAACTACAACGAGAGAAGCTTTAGAATTATTTATCAACGATCCTGAGACTGAAGCAGTTGTAATGATTGGAGAAATTGGTGGTGGTCTTGAGGCTGAAGCTGCGAGATGGTATAAGGCGAGTGGTTCTACAAAACCTGTTGTAGGTTTTATCGCAGGACAAACTGCTCCTAAAGGAAGAACGATGGGACACGCTGGTGCAATTGTTGGAGGTGCAGAAGATACAGCACAGGCTAAAATGGAAATCATGAGAGAAAATGGTATCAATGTAGTAGATTCCCCTGCTGATATTGGTGCAACTGTTGCAAGAATCTTAGGTTAATTTTAAGCATTGATGATATGAAAAAAATTTTATTAACCACAGCATTGGCATTATCTGTTTCCTCATTTGCTCAGATTGATCTGAGAGGAACAAGATTTGGTCTTACTGCAGGTGGGAACTATTCCAGAGTAAAAAATGCACACAATCCTTCAGGTGCCCGCTTTGCTTTTCAGGGTGGTGTTTTGGCGCTTATTCCATTGGGAAGTGATGACCAGTTCTACATTCAGCCCGAAGTAGTCTATTATGGTGCCGGAGAATCAGGAAAAGACAAAGACGCAAAAGGTTCTAAAGGTTATAACGCAATGTATGCGAACAATTATATCAGTGTTCCGGTATCTTTTAAAGGATACTTTTCTGAAGCAGAATCTGAGTTTTTCGGATTAATTGGTCCAAGATTCAATTTCTTGATTGATCAGAAGGTGACTAACGAATCTCGTGAAATTTACAGAACAGATCAGTTGGGTAAAGCAAAGTCCTTTAACTTTGCAATTGGTGCAGGAATAGGATATAGCTATAAAAGACAACTTGAATTGGCTTTAAAATATGATTTTGGTTTATCAAATACTTATCCTCAGCTTGATGAAAGTAAACTCGATCCAAATTCATCAAAAAAGAAATCTGAGCAGGTTTTAAGTTTAAGCCTAAGCTATATTTTCGAATAGATTTTTTTCAGTCAGAAAAAATATAATCCCAAACCTGTAAAGTTTGGGATTTTTTTATGAAGTTGTTTAAAGTAACTTAAAAATTCACTTTGTTGAAATTCCTTTGGAGTTTTATCTGTGTAGAAATAATGTTCAAAACCATTCTGCGCTCCGTAGGAACTCTATTTATAAGTATTGAATTTGGATATTTTTATTGCAATCCTTCGCGCTTGACTTAATTGCTATTATCTTTACACAGGCTCTGCTCCTAAAGAAGTATTTATGATTATTCTTTTTACTTTAAACAAAGTTCGCTATAAATAATTCTTATAAGCATAAAAAAAGCCTTTAAAATTTTTAAAGGCTAAGTATTTTACTTTTTATTAATATCTCAACATTTCCTCAATCTTACTGCTCAACTTTTCAGAATTTGGAAGCATTTCTTTTTCTAAAACTAAGTTAATAGGAACAGCAGGAGTATCCAGAGAACCCATTGTTTCAACCGGAGCATCAAGATATTTAAAGCAGTTCTTGGAAATTCTGTGTGCAAAAGCTTCAGCAAAAGAATTATTTAACTGTTCTTCTGTTAAAACGATGCATTTTCCGTGAGCTTTTACTCTTTCAAAAACCAATTCTTCATCCAGAGGAATTAATGTTCTCAGATCAATTACTTCAATTCTTCCGTTAAAGTTTTTCGCCGCTTCTTTAGCCCAGTAAACTCCCATTCCGTAAGTTACAACTAGCAGAGTTCTGCCTTTTTCAGTCTCATTTTTATCCGCTTCAATGATTACTTTTCCTTTCCCGAATGGCAAAATATAATCTTCAGCTGGCTCAATAGTTTTGGCATCTTCGGTTCCGGGAACTTTACTCCAGTAAAGACCTTTATGCTCCAGCATTACGACTGGATTAGGGTCATAATATGCAGCTTTCAGTAGTCCTTTAAAATCTGCTGCGTTACTTGGATAAGCAATTTTAATTCCTTTAATATTGGCTAAGATACTTTCAACGCTACCGCTATGATAAGGACCTCCTCCTCCGTAAGCTCCGATAGGAACCCGGATGATATTACTTACAGGGAATTTCCCCTGGCTCAAATAGCTGGATTTTGAGATTTCTGTAATCAGCTGATTGATACCCGGATAAATATAATCTGCAAACTGTACTTCAACGATAGGCTTTAATCCAACAGCGCTCATTCCGGTTGTGGAACCAATAATATACGCTTCCTGAATGGCGGTGTTGAAAACTCTTTTACTTCCGAATTTTTTTCCTAACGTTACAGTTTCACGAAAAACCCCGCCAATTCTTTCACCAACATCCTGTCCGTACAACAAAGCTTCGGGATGCTTCCACATCAATTCCTGAATAGCGTGAATAGCGGCATCAACCATTACAATTTTTTCTCCGCCTTCCGGTTCACGGGTTCCCACTTCTTCGGTAATCGGTGTTGGAGCAAAAACATGATTCATTACCGTTTCAGGTTTCGGATCTTCTGCTTTTTGAGCTCTGTCAAAAGCTTCTTCTGCTTCCAGACGGGCTTTTTTAGTCATTTGTTTTAAAAGATCTTCATCTACACCACTTTCCAGAAGATATTTTCTTAAAATTTCCCCGGGATCTTTTGCTCTGTGTTTCACAAGATCTTCTTCATCTCTGTAAAATTCTCTTCTTACTCCGGAAGTATGATGCCCTATTAAAACAGTTTTAGCACAAACAACTAAAGGTTTTCTCTCAGTTCGTACAAAATCGACTGCCTTTTTCATGACTTCAAAACTTTCTACGAAGTCAGTTCCGTCAACCCGCATTCTTCCTAGTCCTTCAAAACCTGCCACAAAATCGTAGGCATCACAGGTTCTCGCTTCTTCTTTAGTTACTGAAATTCCCCATTCGTTATCCTGCACAAGGAAAATTATCGGAAGCTGGTGTAATGCAGAAAACTGAAGTGCTTCACTCACTTCACCTTCTGTTACAGAATTGTCTCCAAGACTGCATATTACAACCGGATTATTTTCAAATTGTTTCAGATTAAAATCCTGAATGTATTTTATCCCTTGTGCAACTCCGGCTGTAGGAATTGTCTGCATACCTGTTGCTGAACTTTGGTGGATAATTTTTGGCTTATTTTCATCCCTGCTTGATGGGTGGGAATAATAAGACCTTCCTCCGGAAAATGGGTCGTCAGCTTTTGCTAATAATTGCAGCATAAGCTGATATGGTTCAAAACCAATGCCTAAAAGAATACTTTCATCACGATAATAAGGGGATACCCAATCTTCTTTTTTTAGTTGATAAGCAGTTGCCAGCTGAATAGCCTCATGGCCTCTGGATGTACTGTGAACATACTTACACACATTTCTGTTTTCTTCATAAATGTCTGCCATTGCCTTAGCAAGCATCATATGATTGTAAGCTTTAAGTAAAATATCCTGTGAAACTTTTTCGTGAAGTGTATTTTCCATAGATAGCAAAGATAGATAAAAAACAAAATACTAACAAGTGTTAGTATTGAGCAAAAGATCGGATACCCTTATCTTGCTTACAGATATTTTGTGGTTTTTAAGCGAGTAAAAAAGCTTTTAAGCAAACCAGCTATTTAGACAAACAAGAATTTATTTATCTTTGCACCAGTAAAATTATGACAATACAAAGAGCACATATCAGTTTAAATCTATGCGATCGCCCTGTAGTAAAGGGATCGTTTGGATATGAATGGATGATATCTTATGAGGCGAAATGTGCTTGCTTTGAAAATTATTTACTGTAAACTCGTAAAAATTTAACCAAAATACTGCAGAAACGCCTCGATCATTGAGGCGTTTTTTGTGTTTTAGGGCAGAAATTATTTAGAATGAAAAAAAATAACCATAAAAGTGAAAAATATTTAATCAACAATGAACAATTAATAAGAAAATAAAGCGTGATCAGTAACCCGATGAGAGACAGTCATTTAGGTATTTAAGACATCTGCGAGACATTGCGGACAGAAATTCTCTATGTTGAAAAGTAGGTTTAATTAATTGATTTTCAAACAGTTAATTGAAAAATAAATTTGTGAATTTAAAAAAATCATCTTTACTTTGCAACCGAAAATTAAAAGCAACACGTTTTTAATCATTCAGAAAAACATTTTTAAAATAGCAAGAATATAATGAGACAATTACATAACATATCTAATCAGTATTCAATACAACACGGACAAAAACCCATGGGGAAAGGATATGCTTGTATTAATCTTCTTGATAGTGAATTTGTGGGAAAAAGGTGCTTATATACATGGGTCAGCTAATGAACTGACACGTCCAGAAATATAAAGCGCCTCCCGAAAAGAGGCGCTTTTTTTTTATGGTATATGGTTTCTCTAGCTTATTTGGTAAAGCGTCAGTTTGTGGCACCGGAGAACAGGGTTCGATCCCCGGAGATACCCAAAAATGTGAATAATCAATAGTGAATTTTATTTCATAAGTAAATTAAAAATTGACAAACAAAGCGAATTGATAATTGCCTATTCACAAATTAAAAACAATCTCATAGCTCAAATGGTTAGAGCACCGGTCTTTTAAACCGGGGGTTGAAAGTTCAAATCTTTCTGGGATTACACAAGGTTCCGTAGCTCAATTGGATAGAGCATGGGTTTTCTAAACCCAGGGTTACAGGTTCGAATCCTGTCGGAATCACAAAAAAGGTCTATTGAGGTAATGGTTAACCTTCCCGACTGTCTCTCGGGCACTGCGAGTTCGATTCTCGCATAGACCGCAAAGATTCACGGAAAACTTCTGCTCCGGCTGTCTCCCGGAAAAGAAAATGAAAGTGAATCTGCAAAACTGGAAAGATAACGGTGGTTGTTTACCCGCCTTGGACGCGGGAGGTCGCAGGTTCGAACCCTGCTTTCCAGACAGTTTGCTCCATTAGCATAGAGGTTAGTGCATTCGGCTTTCTACCGAACGACAAGGGTTCGATTCCCTTATGGAGTGCAAAAAAGTGAATAGTCAATGGTGAATTTACTTCGTAAGCAAATTTAAAAAATGGATGAGCAAAGCGAATTGACAATTGGTTATTCACCAAATTAAAAACGATTTCGTAGCTCAATGGGTTAGAGTATCGGTTTCATAAGCCGAAGGTTGAAGGTTCGAGTCCTTCCGAAATTACAGAAAAGTGAATAGTCAGTGGTGAATTTACTTCGTAAGTGAATTTTAAATTGACAAGCAAAGCAGATTGATAACTGACTATTCACAATTCAAACTAAGTTAATTGTTTCAAAGAGAAAAAAGAAAAGGCTTGTCGAGAGCAGAAGATCTTTAGCCAAAAACACGATATTATATAGATAGGCTTTTTCTTAACTCATTTTGAAGCGCGATAATGAAAGTTTTAAACATAATATAAATTTTAGATCAGATAAAGTTTGTCAAAGCGCAGAAGTTCTTACATCAAACAAAAATTAAGACAGGCTTTATTTTTTAATGAAAATTTAAATAAAAAAGAATAATCAGAATATTGGGAAATTACTCATTACCCATTACTGATTACTCATAAAAACGATGGTTCGCCGAAGTGGAAGAGTCGGGGCGGTCTGCAAAACCGTTGCGTAAGCTGAGTGGGTTTGAATCCCATAACCATCTCAAATAACTAAAATGAGATTAGTTCCGAAGAAAGAAAAAGTTTGTCGAGCGCAGAAGTTCTTACATC